>NZ_JBEUMS010000020.1:0-110900 GCF_040543805.1 Arcicella rosea | reverse complement strand
ACTGAGGGATTTTGCTTCCCGACTGAGGGATTTTGCTTCCCGACTGAGGGATTTTGCTTCCCGACTGAGGGATTTTGCTTCCCGACTGAGGGATTAAGTAACCAATCAGAGAAGTGTTACTCATGGCATGACTTAGAGTCATGCCATGAGTTGTTTTTTATCATAAACTCTTTTAATACAAAGACATGAATTTAAAGTAGCTAAGAGATAAACAGATAAATACTATTATCAAACTAAAAGCTGTGTCATAACTAAAATATAAGCGTATGGATAGAAAATTAGTGGGCTTTTTGTCTGAGAAAGAATAATTTCAAAGGCAATCTTTTATATTTGAAAGAGTTACGAAAATCAAGATATTTGACTCTTCACACAAGAAAATAACACTAAACTAATTACCTATGAAAAGAGACTATAAAATTCCGACAATCATTTTTTCGCTACTGTTAATAATTCCTGGAGATAAATTATCATTCCCTGTTTTTTTGATAATTCTATTAAGTTTTACAGATGGTCTTTTGCAAATACTATTTAGTCTCTTTTCAATTACTTCAATAATTTATTTATTAAACTCTAAATATTCAAAATTTAACAATAAAGCAGATGATATTGTTACAATTACAATTATTGTTATCTCCTTTTTATTGCTACTCACACAATATAATACTATTTATTATAATGGGGATATAGTGGTTTTCATTTCAATATTTTTGTTTCTAGCCTTCTCCATTTTAACGCTTTATTATTCAATTAACAAGCTAATTAATCGAGGGAAATAGCCATTCATAAATTTAGATATATCCCTTTGTTGTTTTACTCATGGCATGACTCTAAGTCCTGCCATGAGTTGAATTTTGAGTTGGCTCTTTATAGAAAAAGGTCGGAATTAATCCCGACCTTTTTCTATTTTAATGATTATTTTCCTTGAAAACTGATACTTATTTCCCTTGTGCTTCTACCACGGCAATGGCTACCATGTTTACAATCTCACGAACTGATGAACCTAATTGTAATACGTGTACAGGTTTACGTAATCCTAAAAGGATTGGTCCGATGTACTCAATATCACTGGTTTCTTTCAATAAGTTATAAGCAATGTTAGCCGCAGAAAGGTTAGGGAAAATTAAAGTGTTTGCTCCTTCTTCGGCTAATTTAGAGAAAGGATAATTCTCTTTAATCAACTCATTATCAAAAGCCAAATGTGCTTGCATTTCACCTTCTACAATCATTTCTGGATGCTTTTTCTGTAAAATAGCCGTTGCTTCACGCATTTTTACGGCATCTTCTCCGTTGGCAGTACCAAAGTTGGAATAGGTCAACAAAGCAATTCTTGGTTTCAAGTTGAAACGTTCTACGGCTTTAGCAGTGAGTTCTGTAATTTCAACAATATCTTCAACGCTTGGGTTGAAATTCACGGTTGTATCTGAGAAAAATACAGGACCTTTTTTCGTCAATAAAATGTACATACCCGCTACTTTCTTCACGCCATCTTCACGACCAATAATCTGCAAAGCTGGACGAATAGCATCTGGATAATTACGAGTAAGACCTGAAATCACACAGTCAGCATCACCCGTTTCTACCATCATCGAAGCGAAGTAACTTCTTACTTGCATCTGTTTATGGGCTTCGTATTGATTGTAACCTTTACGTTTTCTTTTATTGAAGAAAATATCACCGTATTCTCTCAATCGTTCAAGGGTTTCTGGCGCACGAGTATCAATGATTTGTACTTCATTCAAATCCAGATTATTCTCTTGAATAATTCGCTTGATTTTATTTTTATCTCCCAACAAAATCGGAATACAAATTCCTTCATCTTTCGATTGCTGAACAGATTTTAATACTTTCAGATTTTCAGCGTCAGCAAATACCACACGCTTAGGCGAACGTTTTGCACGGTTGAAAATATACTTCATCAATTGGTTATCCAAGCCCAAACGTTTGCTTAATTCTTGTTCGTAGGCATCCCAATCTAAAATCGGTTGTCGAGCCAAACCAGCTTCCATTGCCGCACGAGCAACCGCTGGCGAAACTGTAGTAATTAAACGTGGGTCAACGGGTTTTGGAATAATATAATTTCTTCCGAAAGAAAGATTCTTTTCGTTATAAGCCAAGTTTACAATGTCTGGCACTGGTTTCTTCGCTAATTCAGCTAAAGCTTTTGCTGCCGCCAATTTCATGGTTTCATCAATTTCAGTAGCACGAACATCCAATGCTCCTCTGAAAATGTATGGGAAACCCAATACATTGTTTACTTGGTTAGGATAATCCGAACGACCAGTCGCCATGATAATATCTTCACGAGCGGCTACGGCATCTTCATACGAAATCTCAGGCGTTGGGTTTGCCATTGCAAAAACAATAGCATCTTTCGCCATCGATTTTATCATTTGTTGAGAAACAATATTACCGACAGATAAACCTAGAAATACATCTGCCCCAACCATTGCTTCGGTTAGGTTATGAATATCAGTACGTTCTGTAGCAAATGGCTGAACATATTTATTAAGGTCTGTGCGTTGTTTAGAAACCAGACCGTCTTTATCGAACATCAAAATATTCTCTACTTTCGCCCCTAATCCTAAGTACAATTTTGCACAAGAAAGAGCAGCAGCACCAGCACCCGAAATGGTAAATTTACATTCTTCAATACGTTTGCCTACAATTTCCAAAGCATTCAACAAAGCCGCTGCCGAAATGATGGCAGTACCATGTTGGTCATCGTGCATGATAGGAATATTAAGGTCTTTTCTTAATCTTTCCTCAATTTCAAAACACTCTGGCGATTTAATATCTTCAAGATTTACGCCCCCAAAAGTTGGTTCTAAAATCTTAACAGTACGAATAATTTCTTCGGGGTCTTCGGTATTTAATTCAATATCAAAAACATCAATATCAGCGAATATTTTAAACAAAACGCCTTTCCCTTCCATTACTGGTTTTGAGGCTTCTGCACCGATATTCCCAAGTCCTAAAACAGCAGTTCCATTTGAAATTACAGCTACTAAATTACCTTTTGCAGTATATTTATAAACGTCTTCACGGTTGGCAGCAATTGCCAAACATGGCTCTGCTACGCCTGGAGAATAAGCTAAAGAAAGGTCTCTCTGAGTTTCGGTTTCTTTGGTTGGGATTACTGCAATTTTGCCTGGGCGACCTTTAGAGTGGTAGTCTAACGCATCTTGTTTCCTAATTGAGATTTGGCTCATAATGAAGTGTCACTAAAGTGAATTTGTTTAAAAAACTGTCGCAAAAGTACGCTAAGGGTTTTTGATAAACTAAGAAAATCGTGTTGTATTAAAACAGCAGGAAAAACGACGAAGGTTTTTAGTTGAGGAAAAACATCGTCTAAATATTTCAACATAAAATTTTATTAAAGCGATACCGACCAAGTACGCAAGAATATTTGGTCTGAAGCTAAAACTTCAATACCTTCTTTTTCTGTTAATTCTTGTTCATGGTTTTCACTATCTGCAATGCCACACCAAGGCTCTATGCAAACGAAATTGGCATCTTTTGCTGCCCAAATTCCTAAAAATGGAAAATTTTCAAAAGTAAATTTCAATTGCTTTGATACATTGTCACTTTTTAAAATTACTTCGGTTGATTTTTGATGTTTGAAGACAAGCGCATCTTGATAAAACAATTCTTTCGTTAATGCTAAACGATTGGTGTTTTCTAAAAACCTTGTGGCTTCTTTTTTTATTAAGCCGCCATCTGCCAATTCCCATCTTGGAAAATCTTCGGTTTGATTAAATTCCAAGTAATAATCTTCATAAACTGTATCCTCCGAAAGTGGTACAGCAAAAGCTGGATGCCCGCCTACTGAAAAATACATTTCTTCGTTTCCTGTGTTTGTCACAGAATAAGTCACAGAAAGTGTTTTCTCCACTAAAGTATAAATCAAACGAAATTCGAAAGGAAAAGGAAATACTTTCAAACTTTCTTCATCTTCTTTCAATAAAAAAGTAATGCTGTCTTCTTTTTGTACTTCTACTGAAAATACTCTTTCACGAGCAAAACCATGTCGAGGAAGCGTGTAGGTTTTTCCTTGGTAGAAATACTGATTATTCTTTAAAGCACCCACAATCGGAAAAAGTACAGGCGAACTCTTTCCCCAAAAAGTTGGGTCGGCATTCCACATATATTCTGTATCGTTTTCTTTGTTGAAAAGACTAACTAACTCTGCCCCAAGCGGATTAATATTTACTTTTAATAATTGATTTTCAATAGTTTGCATAATTTAAAAATATATTTTGTGTCAGTTTATAGTTTTATTTTCTTGAAATAAATATTGCGTAGCGGCAATCCTTTACGGTTGCCGTTCTGTAATTTGATTGTTCTCTGAATCGGCAACCGCAAGGGATTGCCACTACGTTTTTTCAAAAGACTCTTCATTCTAAACTCCAAACTCTTCACTCAAAGCACTCTTTCCATTTGTTCACGGTCAAACTCGCCTTCATTGTTCGCTAACCAAATTGTTGCCACGCCATTTCCGATAAAATTGGTAATTGCTCTTGCTTCCGACATAAATCTATCAACACCCAACAACAAAGCCAAACCCTCTACTGGAATTACTTTAATCGCCGTCAGTGTAGAAGCCAATACAATAAAACCACTTCCTGTTACGCCTGCTGCACCTTTTGAAGTAACCATTAAAATACCAATTATCGTCAAGATTTGTTGCAAATCTAAATGAACATTAAATACTTGTGCCAAGAAAAGTACTGCCATCGACAAGTAAATCGTAGTGCCATCTAAATTAAAAGAATAGCCAGCAGGAACAACCAAACCAACTACCGATTTGGAACAACCCATTTTCTCTAGTTTTTCCATCAATGATGGTAAAGCAGCTTCTGAAGAAGATGTTCCTAAAACAATCAGTAACTCTTCACGAATGTACTTTAAAAATTTCCAAAGATTGATTTTATACATTCTTAGAATAAAATATAACACGACAAAAATAAAAATTGCCATCGTACAATACACTGTTGCCATTAGTTTCCCCAAAGGCAAAAGCGTGTGAACACCGTATTTGGCAATCGTAAAAGCCATTCCGCCAAAAGCACCTACAGGCGCAAAAAGCATTACTTTGTGCAAGGCCCAAAATATTTTTTTGGAAACAGGTTGAAGGAAAGCTACGATTTCGTTTCGTCTAGCGTAATTACTCAATGCTACTCCTAAAATAATCGCCAAAATAAGTACTTGAAGTGTGGCATTATCCATTAAAAACTTCAACCAACTAAAAGCCTCCGCCGATTTGGTATATTTAGAAATATCACCTCCTTTTATTTCAGAAGTAACCACACCATCGCCCGGACGGATGATATTTGCCATGATGACTCCAATAAAAAGTGCGAGCGTAGTAACGATTTCAAAATATACTAAAGCCTTTGCGCCAACTTTACCTACTTTTTTCAAATCTCCCATCGAAATAATGCCCAACATAATCGTAATAAAAATGATTGGACAAATAAATATTTTTACGATACTGATAAAAATACTGCTCAGGAATTCGCTAAAACTAGTTTTAATCTCAAACTCAGAAAGGTATAAACTGAATTTTATAGGTTTTTCTAAAATTGGTTGTAAAGCAATCTCTGGTGCGAAGTGACCTAACAATACACCCGCAGTAATGGCAGTAAGCACCCAGAAAGTTAAATTTTTAAATAGTTTTTTCATGGAAATTATCAATTGTTTAGCAATGATTCTTAAAGTAAGTAATTGAGCGATTTATTTAATGAATGAGGGCGTCGAAATTTCCCTCATTAGTTAAAACATTTTTCAAACCACAAGAAGCATTTTTGTATTTTTCAAAATGAAAATCTGTTAATGAATTTAATGGTTAAAAATAGAGCATTAATCCATACCAAATAGCAACATTCAATAAAGATAAAGGAATGCTAATGCTGACCATTTGGGTCGCTAAGTTTGGATTAAGCTTATAAGTAATAGCAATAATTGTGGCGGTATTCATCGAACCCAATGTTGCCCCGATTACGCAAAGTTTTCCTAAAGGCGAATATTCGCCTAAAATGAGTATATAAATGGTGAAAATTAAAAGTGGCGCAAGCAATAATTTGTAAAATAAGCCATAAAAAAGTGCTTTTAAATCTAATTGACTTCTCTGAAAATTAATTTGTAAGCCAATAGAAAGTAAAGCTAAAAAACTAAAAGGACTACCGATTTTATCTAAAACTTGCTGACTCCATAAAGGGAAATGCCAATTTGAAATATTTAGGCTTAATGCTACACAAAAAGCTAAAAAGGGAGGAAACTTAAAAATATTCAAGGCTACGTTTTTCATTGAAAAATCAGCCGAAGAGTAATAAGATGCCGTAAAAATTCCCAGTGTTCCGCATACTACAAACGAACCTGCTTGGCTCATTAATATTCCATTTTGTAGCCCTTCTTTACCAAAAATTACTTCAAAAATTGGGAATCCTACAAACGAAACGCTACTAATACCTGCCGTTAATATCAAAGCTCCTTTGGTATTCGAATCAATGTTTATCAATGGAGCTACCAAATTGAAAAATATAAAAGAACCTACATAAATGATATAAGGCATTAAAATGGGCAACAATAAATTACTACTAAAATGTATTTCGGTAGTATTTAGCAATGTGATGGCAGGCAAACAAACATAAATAATAATAGTGTTTAATACTGTTGAAGCATCCTCAGAAAAACCTTTCAGTCTTCTGAGGAATACACCAATGGCTAGGCAGATAAAAAGTAATAATAGATTAATCAAATTTTAAAAATTTATTAGTTGTACTCAGTAATTAAATAATGGCTGTGAGTTATGAGCTGTGAGCCTTGAGCTTAAAATATTGATAAACTTTTACAGTCTAATTGTTAGACTGCCATAATAATATGCGCCATTGAAACCGAATTGATTCGCATTACGGGTATAAGGCACTTGTCCATTTGAATAGGAAGCATAATTACTAAATACTTTATCTGGGTACACATTAGTAAAATTATTTCCACCAACTGTAATACTCAACGATTTATTGATGCTATAAACTACTGAAGCATCAAATAGATTTTTTCCTCCAAATGTTTGACTACGATGATTTTGTCCTGATGGTTTCTCCCAAGCCGTAACTTCACCAAAATAAGAACTTCTAAAATTGACACTAAACTTACCTACTTGATACCCTAAAGATACCAAAACTTTAGTATGTGGCTGACTGGTTTCAATCAGGGCTCTACTTACTGTATCAATCAAAACAACTGGTGCTTTGGTATCTTGTTGTAAAGCAGTAGGCGTTGCTTTAATCTTAGTAATTTCTGTTTTATTAATCGTCAGAGCGATACTAGCTGTAAATTTACTTTTAGGACTAATTGAATTTTTATAAGATGCCACTATGTCTATCCCTTTTGTACCTGTATTAATAGCATTGGTAAAAAAGGTAATTTCTTGAAAATTAGGAAACAAGTTTTTTAAAGCGGCTATGTTATTAACATTCAGGTTTTCAGTAATAATAATTCTATCGGTAATGTCAATCTGATAAGCATCAACTGTTAGTAAAAGGTTGTTTCCTACTTTTGCGGTCACGCCTAAATTATAATTCCAAGAGGTTTCTGGTTTTGGGTCTTCTATACCGATTTGTTTCAACCTTGGTTCGTCAGAAGGTAATTGTTTGGTACTTCTGATAATACCATTTTGTACTGTGGAGGTAGTTGCGGCATTGGCAATTTGTTGAAGTAATGGCGCTCTAAAACCTTTATTGATTGAACCTCTGATAGAGAAATCTTCTGTGATTTTTATTCTAGAAGCCAATTTCCCAGAGATATTGCTACCAAAATCACTATAGTTTTCATAACGTAAGGCTGCTGCTACCAATAATCTATTTGTAATATCGCTTTCTACATCTGCATAAACACCAATGTTAGAGCGATTAACACTTTTCGCATCGGCTTTATCAATACCAACCCTTCCTTGCGAACCAGGCGTTTTGTTTCTTGAAGCGGCCAAAGGACCAACAAGATACGAAGCTTCGTCACCAGCACTTAGTGCAAAATTATCTACACGATATTGTGTTCCAAAAGCAAAGTTTACCGACTTTGTATTCCATAAACCGAGAACTGTTTTAGAAGCATTGATTTCAGTTAAACTCTGTCCAAATGAAATTCTACCAATGTAAAAATCTTTTGGAGACGATGCCCCCATCGAAGCATTAGAAGAGTTTTTAGCAGATTGGTCAAGGTAATTTCTACCATAGCCAGTACTAAAATCCCAGTTCCAACCTGTAAAAGTTTTACGTTTAATACCAACAAACGATGAATAATCGACTGAAGTACCTGGTAATTCTGGCACATAGCCATCTGGATATAAATCTACATTTGACGTAGCACTTGTTGGTAAAGCTGTACGAAGGAAAGCACGTGCAAACACATCTTTTTGAGAAAAGCCTCCGAAAGAATATAAAGTCCAGTCAATTTTTAGTGGAACATCAAGGTTATAAAATACTTGTCCTGATTTCATAGCATTACTTCCATAAGCCGTAGGGCGGAATGAACCATAAGTACCATTTCCCCAATATCCTCGTGATTTTAAAGCTGCTTCATCAGTTGCTTTTACGTTGGTATAAATTCCCGTATAAGCTCCGCCAGCTACTGGTTGTGGATTATAAGGATCTGAACGGTCTGTACCTTTTACATCTTGATAACTTCCTGTAATATTCAATGAAGCCTTTTTACCTAATGAAAATCCGTAATTAACCGCCGCAGTATAACCTCCACCATCTCCTTCGGAAGTAACACCATATTGAATTTGAGCAGTGCCGCTATTGACAGATTTTTTCAACACCAAATTGGCAATCCCTGCAATAGCATCAGAGCCATATTGCGCTGCCGCTCCATCTCGTAAAATCTCCATTCTTTCTAAAGCGATTGAAGGTACAGCATTTAAATCTGTAACTACAGTTCCCTTTCCAACAGTTACATTGTTGTTCAAAGCTGCAAACTGATGATGCCTTTTTCCATCAATAAGTACTAACATTTGGTCGGGCGATAGCCCTTTTAATGAAGCTGGGTCAGCATAATTGGCGACACCGTTGATACCATTTTTGGCAGAATTGAACGAAGGCGACATAAATTGTACTTGTTGCGATAATTCCGTTTGTCCTGTCGATTGCAGTTCTTTTGCACTGATTACATCTACAGGTACTGGTCTTTCTACATTGGTACGAGCCACCGTCGAACGTGAACCAATTACTACTACTTCACCCAATTGTTCATTATCTTCTTTTAAAGTAACCTGTATTGTTTCCTTAGATATCACATTGACTTCTTGTTTCTTGAAACCAATAAATGAAAACACCAGTACTTCACCTTCTTTAGCAGCAATACTAAATTTCCCTTCTGCATCGCTGACAGTTCCTCTTGAAGTTCCTTTTACCAGAATACTTACGCCAATTAATGATTCACCTTTTTCACTACTGACTTTTCCCGATACTTTCTCTTCTTCAATAGCACCTTCTTTTTCACTGGGAAAAGCGATTGTTTGCTCCTTATTTTTTTTCAGAATAATTTGTTCCTCCACTACTTCATAACGAATTTGATAAGGGAAAAGCAACTTGGGTAACACAACACTAAGAGCTTCCCTATTTACTTCGAGACTTACTTCTTTATCAAGATGAATTGAGTTGTTACTGTACACAAAACGCACTCCCGACTGTTTTTCAATTTCTAATAAAATCACTTTTAAACTCACATTATTGAGTTTCATAGATACTTCTCTATTCAGAATTTGTTGTGCTTTACTCGGAGAGCCTAAAGCCATCACCGAAAAAATAGCAAATAAAAGACATTGATTAATCGTAATTTTCATAATGGTAAGCATTAGATGCTTTGAAGCTAGAAGTTTTTTCATCGGTTAATTAAATTTAGTATTGTTTTTAATTTATTTGAGACATATTTTTCCATCTCTCTCAAATTGACTTGAGAGCAGTAGGAGTTTTACAGAAATGTTTTTGCTAGATTAAGGACATCCGTTTCCTTTCAATGAAATATTTTGCCCATCAATTACGTACTCGGCTTCGATGGATCGACAAATTATTTCGAGGATTGTGGAGAGGTGTACATTTTCAAAATTACCGCTCAAACGGCAGTTTCGTAATTTTGGAGATAAATCGATACTTACATTAAATTTTTGTTCAATTCTTTGAATAACATCTTCCATATTATTATCATCAAATTGTAGAGATGATAATTCCCAATAAAATGTTTTGTCGACTGGCAGGGCATTTACTTGCATTTCATCGGTTTTTGTTTCTAATATCACTTGTTGTTTAGGGAGTAGAATTACTTCTTTTTCGGTTTCATTTTTTACCGATACCTTACCAGTAACAACCGAAACCTCAAAAGTTTCCATGGCTGGATATGCTTTTACATTGAAGCTTGTTCCTAAAACGGTGGTTGTCATTTTGCCAGAGTAAATCAGAAATGGGCGACTTTCATCTCTTTTTACATCAAAAAAAGCTTCTCCTTTTAGGTTTACTTGTCTATAAATTCGGTCAGATTGATTATAACTCAATTGAGTTTTAGGTTGCAATAAAACTACACTTCCATCTGGTAAAACAACTTTTAGAATTTTGGCAGATGAGTTTTCATATTTTGCCCAATCTGAAATTGGAATATCAGATTTGATTTTACTTATTTTCTCATTATTGTTCGGAAGGAAATAAAATGAAAGTCCAGCAACAATTACTAGCATAGCCGCCATACTAGCCACTGCCCAAACCCAGCGAGGAGGAGTATATCTTTCCTGACGCTTGATTTCTTCACGAACAGATTTTTTAATTTTATTTTCAAGTTCAATACGTTCCAGTTGGGTTAATTCACTTAGTCCGTCTGGATTATTTTCAAATGAAGCGTACCATCTTTCAACAAAGAATATCTCCCCTTCCGAGGCTTCATTGTTTAGATAACGTTCAATAATTTCTTGATTTATTCTCATTTTATTTCGCTTTCAAATACTAAGTGAAACAAGTAGTATTTTTCCCCTATGCTGATATAAATTATTTTTTAAAAATAATTTATATCCCACGAACGAAATAGAAAGTATGCTTTCCCCGAAAAACAAAAAACAAGCCTTTTGAGCTTGTTTGGGTATATTTTGAAAAGGAATATTTTTTATTTTAAAGTGTTTTCTATTTTCCTGACAATTTCTTCTACTATTTTGAATAGAGATGCCAAAGGATTTTGAAATAATCTCTGGAGTAATACCATTTTGAAGCAAGCCTTTTATATGATTGAAAGTAATTTCTTCTCTAATTTCATCTGCAATAGTCATGGCAATATTGTTTACATTTTGTGAAACCTGTGTAAATATAGGCGATAATTTGCTCTTTATCAAGCCAATACCTTCTTCGATATTAATGCAGTACAGGTATTAATATAATAGATAAAGCTGTATAATCACTCAATACTTCTCTTAAAATTTTTAACGCTTTGGTCATCTGGTTTTCAACCGTTTTTTCTGAAATGTCTAGGCGTTCAGAAATTTCTCTTTGTGATAAACCAGTTCTTTTCAGTAAAAATACTTCTCTACATCTTTCTGGTAAAGATTGTAATGCCTTTTGATAAGCTTCATTTAACTCATCAAACGCAACCTTTTGTTCTGTAAAATTATAGTCTTCGGCTGGGGATAAACTATTTGAGTATTTTTCAAACAAATTGTTTTTCTTGTATTGAGCAATCACTAAATACTTCACAGAAGTAAATAAATATGCTTCAATCGTAGTGTTAATGACTAATTGTTTACGCCGCTCCCACAAGGAAATAAATAATTCTTGTATTACTTCTTCAGTCAATTCTCTATTTTGAAGGCGTTTATAAGCAGCAGCATACAATTTTGGAAAAAACTTTTGATACAAAAAATCAAAAGCCCTTGCATCACTTTCAGCAAGCGATGTAAGTATTTCCTGATCAGTATCAAAAGTTTTTGTTTGCATAGTTTAGCACAAAGTAAATATATATTTGGACGAAACACCCAAAGTAAAAATATTTTTAATCTAATTCCCATGAATTAACATTTGTATAATAGAGATTACTGACAAAGACCATTAGTTTTGACGGTTCAATGTCTTTATATTCCAAAATATCAATTCATAAATTGTCAAACAAAATCATAAGTTTAATTTTTACGTAATGAAATCAACGAACATCTTCAAGAATTTTTGTTTTATATGCTTGCTCTTTATCTGTAGCTTGGCTGATGCTCAAACCTCTGAGCTAGACAGTCATCCAAATGCCTTAAACTTTTTGGTCATGGGCGATTGGGGTAGAAACGGTGCCGACCACCAAAAACCTGTAGCCGCACAAATGGGAAAAGTAGCGACAAAAATCAAATCAGAATTTGTAATTGCTACGGGCGATAATTTTTATCCAAGTGGCGTTATCAGCGAATTTGACCCACTTTTTAAATACTCTTTTGAAGATATTTATACTGATTTCTCTTTGCAGTGGGACTGGTATCCAGTACTTGGAAACCATGACTATAAATCAAATCCAGATGCACAAGTAGCTTATTCAAAAATTAGCCGTCGTTGGAAAATGCCAGCTCGCTATTATTCTAAAACATTTTCTATCAATGGTGATGCTAATCAGCAAGTATTAATTGCTTTCATAGATACCAATCCTTTGATTCCTGAATTTTATAAAGGCGAGTATAGTAAAGCAGTAATTGGTCAAGATAGTACTGCGCAAAAAGAATGGTTGAATAAAACGCTTTCCAATAATTCGCCTTCTATTAAATGGAAAATTGTTGTGGGGCATCATCCATTATACACAGCTACTGAAAAGCGAAGAGAAAGTTACGATACTCGTGCTACTAGAAATTCATTAAAATCAGTTCTGGATAAACACCAAGTAGATGCTTACTTGTGCGGACACGACCACGATTTACAACATTTAAAACCAGAAGGCAAAACGCATTATTTTGTTTCTGGTTCAGCTTCTGAAAAAACACCCATTGGTACTTTACCAATCAGCAAATTAGCCCTTTCAGACTATGGGTTTATGGTTTTTTCGGCAACTGCCAACAAATTATATGTACAAGTAGTAACAGAAGATGGCAAAGTAGTTTACAATACTGAACTAAGTAAATAAGCGAAAGTTTATCGTATAAAATCATTCTTGCGAATTTGGTATTAGTCATTTGATAAAGATGCCCAGCACTAAATTCGCTTTTTTATGAATGATTTTAAAAGACAAGAAACTACTTGATTTTCGCATACATTTCTGTAATTCAACTGGTTAACTATTAACTAATTATTAGTCCTAGAATAAATTCTTGTCATTCTGGATTTAATCTGCAATTTTTACGTATAAATTTTTGTTCTGGTCATACTAACAAACAAGAAAAGACATTACAAAAATTAAGTAAAAAAGTATTAAATTTAACAATGGCAGAGCATACCAAATGCCTTATTATAGGCTCAGGACCAGCGGGTTACACCGCAGCAATTTACGCTTCACGTGCAGGATTGACACCAATAATGTATCAAGGCCCACAACCGGGAGGGCAATTAACAATAACCAATGATGTAGAGAACTTCCCTGGTTACCCAGACGGCATCCAAGGACCAGAAATGATGCAAGACCTTGAAAAACAGGCTCGCAGATTTGGGGCAGATGTTCGTTATGGAATGGTAACTTCGGTTGACTTTTCTGTAAGTCCTAAAAAAGTTTTAGTTGACGATACACACGAAATTTTGGCTGATGCCGTTATCATTTCTACAGGTGCTTCAGCAAAATGGTTAGGATTACCTTCAGAACAAGCTTTCAATGGTCGTGGAGTATCGGCTTGTGCAGTTTGTGATGGTTTCTTTTTCCGTAATCAAGAAGTAGCAATCGTTGGTGGTGGCGATACAGCAGCCGAAGAAGCTACTTATTTAGCCAATCTTTGTTCAAAAGTACACATGATTGTACGCCGTGATGAATTACGTGCTTCGCAAATCATGCAAAAAAGAGTTACTTCAAATCCAAAAATTCAAATGCACTGGAATTCATCAACTGATGAAGTTTTAGGCGATGATGGCGGAGTAACGGGTGTAAGAATTAAAAACAATGTTTCTGGTGAAACTACGGAATTGCCAGTAACAGGTTTCTTTGTAGCGATTGGTCATAAACCAAATACAGACATTTTCAAGGGTTTCTTGGATATGGATGAGGCAGGATATATCTTAACAGAAAAAGGCTCAAGTCGTACTAATATTGCTGGAGTATTTGCTTCTGGTGATGCGCAAGACAATATTTATCGTCAAGCTATCACTGCTGCAGGAACTGGTTGTATGGCAGCTTTAGATGCAGAAAGATGGTTAGCAGAAAATGAATTGCACTAACAGAATTTTGTGATTGCCCTTCTATCTTTCATTAATTTTTTTACAGATGAATACAGTTAAAAATTTATTAGTCTTAGTATTTTGTTCGGTATCATTTATTTCTTTTTCACAAGAATCTGGAAGTTTTAAGAAAAACCCAAAGATGAATGTGAAATCAAATTCAAAAGATAAAAGCAATAAAAGTTTAGACGAAGCATTAGATGAATTGCCAAAACTGCAATTCAGGACTGATTATGTTCCTGAACCTGTTTCTACTTCATCGGCTATTACAGCTTCATCGAAATTTGAACCTGCTAAAGAACTCAATGGCTCGATAAGTATTTTTGATACCACTTCTGTAGATGAAAGAGAACCATTAATTGTAGAAATTGAAGAGGAAAATAGAACAGAAGGAAGTGATGATTTTGTATCAGTAGCAACCTATTTTTCTATTTGGGATGCTACTAATATCGATCCTTACGGCATCAATCCAAAAGATTTTGATGATGTAGTGGATATTGAATTATACAATAAAGAACAAGGGAAATACTGGTCTGTGCCAAATAATGCGCCAAAATTGACTTCAGTTTTTGGGCCTCGTTGGGGCAGAATGCACTCAGGTGTTGATTTAGATTTAGAAACTGGCGACCCTGTTTATGCTGCTTTTGATGGTATTGTCAGAGTATCAGGCTATGATGGTGGCGGATACGGAAAGTTTTTAGTCGTTCGTCATTACAATGGCTTAGAAACACTTTATGGTCACCTTTCGGCTAAAAACTTTGAGTCTGGTGCTTATGTAAAAGCTGGAGACCAAATAGGTTTAGGCGGAAGTACTGGTAGAAGTACTGGTTCACATTTGCACTTTGAAACTCGTTATGAAGGAAATCCATTCAATCCGGCAATTTATGTGTTTAATTTTGCAGGAGAAAGAACTGAACCTGTTTCAGACCACGTGTTGATTTCAGCAAGAGTATTTGATACTTATGGACTTACTTTAGATAACGAATATGGTTCAAGTGCTAGAAAAGTTCAGACTCGTCGTACCGCTTGGACAACCGTTCGTTCTGGCGATTCATTATATTCAATTGCAAACAGAGCAGGAATTTCTGTAGAAAGATTAGCCAGAATGAATGGAATGAGAATTTCAGCTAATTTAAGAATCGGTAGAAGATTAAGAATTCATTAATATTTTTTTAGATAGATAAAAGCGCCAATAGAACCAAAATCTGTTGGCGCTTTTGTTTTTTAGCTCAAATTCCTTCTTAAATTGCAAAGGTTTTCAACTCAGTAATAAGAATTTAGATTTTACGATGAAGTTAGATATTTTGGTAATGGCGGCACATCCTGACGATGCCGAACTAGGTTGCGCTGGAACAATTTGCATGCAAATAGCTCAAGGGAAAAAAGTTGGTATTGTAGATTTTACCCGTGGTGAATTAGGAACCAGAGGTACTCCTGAAATTCGTTTGGCAGAATCTGCCGAAGCTACAAGAATTTTAGGCGTTCATGCCCGTGAAAATCTAGGTTTCAGAGATGGATTCTTTGTCAATGATGAAGAACATTTGATGAAACTAATCAGAGTAATCAGACGCTACCAACCTGAAATTGTATTAGCCAATGCTATCAACGACCGTCACCCAGACCACATCAAAGGTTGTGAATTAGCTGTAGATTCATGTTTTAAATCAGGTTTGAGAATGGTTGAAACATTTGAAGACGACGGAACTGTACAACAAGCTTGGCGACCAAAAAATGTTTACCATTATATTCAAGACCGTTATATAAATCCAGATTTTGTCGTTGATATTTCTGCTTACTGGCAACAAAAAGAAGATTCTATCAGGGCTTTTAGAAGTCAGTTCTATGACCCAAATTCAAAAGACCCAGATTCTTATCTTAGTTCGCCTGCTTTTTTAAAGTTCGTCGAAGCACGTAATCGTGAAATGGGACATAGTATCGGTGCAGAATTTGGAGAAGGTTATACTTCTTACAAAAAAATTGGCGTAACGGATTTATTCCATTTGAAATAAAAAATCAAGAGGGTGATTTTGGCTAAAATCACCCTCTTAAATCAAAACTATGGAGATAGTCTTTCTATCTTCCAAGTATGTTCTTCTAGTTTGGTATAAGCAATTCTATCGTGTAATCTCGACGGGCGACCTTGCCAAAATTCTACATAATTAGGAATCAACCGATAACCTCCCCAATGTGGCGGACGAGGAATTGGATTATCTCCAAATTTATCTTTTAAATGCTGCTCTCTTTCTTCTAGTACTTCACGGTTATCAATTACCATACTTTGGTTTGAAACCCACGCACCAATCTGACTTCCAATTGGTCGGCTTTGGAAATAAGCATCAGATTCCTCCGCCGTTACTTTTTCAATAATGCCTTCAATTCTTACTTGTCGCTCTAATTCCACCCAAAAAAAAGTAATACAAGCATTAGGATTTTCAGCCAATTCCGTTCCTTTTCGACTTAAATAATTCGTAAAGAAAGTAAAACCAGTATCAAAACCTTTCAGCAATACGACTCTTGCCGAGGGTTTACCATCATTCGAAACCGTTGAAATCACCATAGCATTTGGCTCTGGCAATTTACTTTCGATGGCTTCATGAAACCATTTGTGAAATTGTTCTATCGGAGAAACATGTACGTCTTGAACGTCTAAACTGCCTTTACTATAATTTTCTCGAAGTGCAGCAATATCGATTTGTGCCATGGTTGGGTCGGCTAAGTACTTGCTAGCCAAATTTTAGTTTATGCTCTTGATATTTTCGGGATACTTCATTCCTTTTGTTCACAATGATATTTTCAAATCATCATTTTAGCAAAACGAATAAAAGTAAGCGAATTCCTAAGGCACAATTTCGGGAAAATAAACCAAAGCCACAATGAGGAAAGTTATTGTGATAAAGCAAATTTGTTTAAATATTATCAATTAGGCCAAAACAAAGCGTTTTCTTCTTGAAATAGGAAGAATTCTTCCATCCAAAAGCACAATAGATTTCCTTCCGATTTTACTGATAAATTTTTGATTGACTAAATACTTTCGATTGATTCTAAGGAAGCAATTCGCATTTACTCTTTCTTCAACATTCGACAACGTTTTGGAGATAAGCCTTGTTTTACCCATCGCAAAATGGATGCGAGTATAATTAATCTCACCTTCAAAAAAGATAATATCATTGGCAAAAAAGGTAGCCCTTTTACCCAATTTGAATTGGACTTGGAAGATGTGTTGCGGTATCATGGCATTGTTCTATTAGGAGGATTTCACGCAACAATATTCCTACTAAATAACAATTTGAACAATGTGCTAAATACGGTAAAAGGCACCGTATTTAACCCGTATTTAACACAAAATCTAATACATACTCCTTCCTTGACGACAAGAGATTTACCGAAAAAAACGCCTCTTATATCTTGATTAATAATGGTTTCACAATTAAATGAGTTTATTGTAAGCATAAAACCATGACTAATCTGCCCACAAAAAATCACTACTTTTTTACGAAACATAAGCACAAAAAAGATAAAATTTTCCTCTTTTCACCCCAATTTTCCATATAAAAGAGGAAAATTTGTGTCTTTTTAATGGAAAATTGCTTCTTCAAGTACCAAAATTCTATCTTTTTTACGGATAATTGCGGTTTTAGGTAGAAACTTTGCTATTTCAAGTACCAAAATTCTATCTCAGAGAAGGAGCACTCCTTCTTTTTTGCGGGAAATTGCGGTTTTTACTTCGATTGGTCTTTTGCTGTTAATAAACAGTCTAAAACAGAAAATCGCCATCCTTTTTTTGAGAATGGCGATTGACTGTTTGCTAATAGAGAATTGGTTTTATACGAAATGTTTTAAGTAGTGATTAATACCTCCTTAAATGCAGGAAACAAAAAAGCTTTGGCAAGCCATCATTGCTCACCAAAGCTTAACTATGCTACCGACATGTTTATTTAGCTTTTTTCTTTGATTTTCGTTCAAAGCGTTTGGCTAAATCGTCATAGATTTCCTTCGCTCTGGGTTGCTTTGCATCTGCATGAAACTTTACACTGCGATAATAAACCAGTGCAGCAGTATAAGCTTCAGAGCCTGAAAGGATAGAAACGTCATCAATCATTCTAAAGATTTGCTCTGCGTTTGTAACATACTTTCGGGTTTCTTTGTAAGCATCCAAATCGATTTCTGCATCGGCAGTAAGCAAGAAATCTGGTTTGAATTGTGGGTCTGATGCCATATAACCGATAGCTTTTTCGGCAAATGGCAAACCACCATCGCCTAGTTTAGCCAAATTTTTTCGGTCTTTGGCACTCAAAACAACTGATTTTGGAGTAAGGATTTCTAAAATCCCATTTAGATAAAGGTTTAGCTGGTTTTCTTCAGCTTCGGTCAAGGAGAAAGCAATACGATTTTCCATGAGAGTCTTTTGTTTTTTTTGTGAGAATACTATTACGATGTTAATAGCACTACTCATCATCAATATCGTAAACAGTGGTAGATTGATTACGATTTGACTTTGTGTAGAAACTATTTAACGTCTTAAAAATAATAGTGTTAGCTCATAAAGGCAAAAATATTTTTGAAAACTTATTAAACGGTAAATACTCCTGCTAATACTTCCTAGCCCTTCACCCTTCTATTCATTTCAATTACTGCTACTTCAAAAATTCTTTTCCCATCAATTTTTAATTTAATAGCTGTTTGAACACCATGAAAACCATGTGTTCCTGCCGCTCCAGGATTGATAAATAGCATGCCATTTCTGGATAAATCTCTTTTTACTTGTAAAATATGCGAATGTCCGCAGACAAAAACATCAGGCGTTTTAATGGCAAAACACTCAAGGGCATCGGGTTTGTATTTGGATGGAGCGCCCGCAATGTGGGTCATTCCGATACTGAGTTCTTCGCAAGTAAAATGATTAATTTTTGGGTAAATTTGTCTGAGTGTAGCATTATCAATATTGCCATAAACACCCTGAATGGGCTTCATGGCTTCTAAAGTATCCGAAAGTTCAACCGAACCCCAGTCGCCTGCATGCCAAATGTGGTCGCACCAATCAAGATGAGGTAAAAGACGTTCATCAAGAAAACTATGAGTATCTGAAATAATTAAAATTTTTTGCATAATTTTCACTAAGTCAAGTAAAACTTCCGTTTTGAATATAATAGAGCGATTTAATCGCCTGCTAATAGAAAAAATGATTTTAAACGCTTATTCAGACGAATAAACTTGATAATTGAAATAGATTTGAACACTTTCAACAGGAACATTCCTTGCTAAATAATGTTAATTATAAAATTTATTGAGACTTTTTATTTATCTCTTATTTTTACAGGGATATCATTCACAAATAAATGAACAAAAATAGTTGAATAAACATCAAACATATTGTACAAAGAGTTTTAAAAAATAAGAACTCAAACTCAATACTTCAACATTTACTTGATTACAATTCAATACAAAATCACAAAATTGTTGCTTTATGCCAGTGAAACCATTTGAAACCACTCTTTATGAAAAACTAGAACCGTTTTTCAGTAGTCATAATTTTGTGTTATTGGCAGATAAAAAACAATTTCGCAAAGTGACTCCAACGGGCTTTCAGAACGTAATTTTTACGGCAACGCCCTTTCAGAATGAAACTTGGTTAGAAGTAAATATTGGTTGTAGAAACAACCAAGTAGAACAAATTGCCCAACAGTTTATCGGAAACACTCGTGATTATTGGCCAGACTCAAATACTTTGGTGATTTCAATCGGGAAATTCAATGATGCTAAATACTTTAAGTATAAAATTTTCAACGAAAACGATTTGGATGATACTTGTGAAATCGTAAAAGAGTTTTTGGAACAAAGAGGTTTTCCGTTCATGAATGATTCGGATAGTTTGGTAGCATTGAATAATATTTTCAATCTACATCTTTCAAAACCTTGTAAGTATTTATACAATCAATTACATCGCAGTTATAAAGGAATCATCACGGCGAGACTAACGCATGATAAACATTTTTTAGATTTATCGAACAAGCACAGAGATACGCTAAGAAACATCGGTGCTAGTCCCGACGAACTACTTACTTACGAACGTTTGCTGAGTTTTCTGTTGTACCATTCTGTTAATTAAAAACAAGCTTTTATTGAAATTTTCCTAAATTGCATGAGGAAGATTATTTTTTGATGAAATTACGCATTGTACTCATATTGTTAATCTGTTGCAGTTGGTTCACTCCTTTGGTGGCACAACTGAAATTTAGCCGTATTAGTACACAAAGAGGTTTATCACAAAGTACAGTTGGTAAAATCTTTCAAGACAAACGGGGCTTCATTTGGTTTGCGACCAAAGATGGGTTAAACAAGTACGACGGCTACCAATTTACTGTTTACAGACATATCTCAAACGACCCAAACTCCATCAGTAGCAGTACGATTTCATGTATTACAGAAGACCAAGAGGGAAATCTTTGGGTAGGTACTTTTGATGGAGGTATCAATAAGCTAGACAAAACCACAGGAAATTTTATACATTTTAAACAAGCCGATGATAAAACCAGTATCGGCGGACTGAGTATTTCTTCTATCATCGCCACGCCCGATAACAAAATTTGGGTTTCTACTTATGGCTATGGTTTGCTTTGTTTTGATAATCAACAGAAAACCATCAAATGGCGTTTGGTAGAATCTGAATTACTGACGACCAACGATATTTCTTTGGTTTATCAAGACAAGAAAAATACCCTTTGGCTAGGCGGACATTATGGTGTAATTACTCATATTGATAAAAACAATCACGCCAATACGGTTAGACTCCAAAGTAATTTACCTCCTCGCAAAAATCAAATTACTTGTTTTGTAGAAGACCCACAAGGAAATATTTTGGTAGGTACTCGTGGTAATGGTTTGTATCGTTTAGACCCACGCACCAATCAGTTTACGCAAATCATGTACAGTCCCAATCAAATTAATAGAGCCAATTTGATTACGGATTTGGTTTATGATAAAGACGGTGTGCTATGGGTTGGAACAGACAATGGCGTATTTTTAGTGAGAAATAATAACTTCTCGCAACTTACTTATATAGAATCAAATCCTGATTCTGAAACAGGTTTGAGTTCTCATGCTATCCAAAGTATTTTCGTAGATCGTGACAACAATGTGTGGATAAGTACTTGGGAAGCAGGATTGAATGTACATTACAGACATCGTAATAACTTCAAATTATATCGTCATAAAGTAAATTCTACCCAAAATTTATTAAGAGATAAAGTAACGGCAATTGCTTGTGAAAGCGACCCGAATCGTGTGTGGATTGGTAGCAATAATGGACTAACACTTTTTGATAGAGCTAAAAATACTTTCTCGCATTATTTTATTAATCCTTCTTTCTTGACAACCAGTACCAACGACATCAATAATTTATATTATGACCGTGATGGCGACCTTTTGGTACTTACTTGGGAAATTGGATTGAGAATCATGAAAAAAGGAAGTAATTCCTTTGCCCTTTATCCTTACGACGACGGTAGTAATACTACTCACCTTACTTGTTTGAGTCCTTCTATCAAACCAAAAAAAGTTTGGGTTGGTACACAGGAAGAAGGCATTTTACTCTTCGATAAACAAACTGGAGAATTTAATCCCGTGCCAGATCTAAATCGTAAAGGAATTCTATTGGGAATGCACATCAATTCTATTTTAGAAGAAGAAAATGGAACACTTTGGATTGGTACTTATAACAATGGAATTTTCTGTTATGACCCTATCAAAAGAAGAATTGTACACATCAAAAAGTCTAATCGTTCGGATGGATTAAGTGCGAACCAAATCAATAAAATATTCCAAGATTCTCGCAAACAAATCTGGATTGGCACAAATGGTGGGGGCTTAAATTTGTATCAACCTGCCACAAGAACTTTTAAAGTGTGGAGAACAGAAGATGGTTTACCCAATAATACCATCAAAGGCATTGTAGAAGACAGCCATCATCACTTATGGTTATCAACCAATCAAGGCATTTCTCAGTTTATTAATTATAGCAATTCCTTCAAGAATTATACAAAAGCAGATGGACTTCAAGGTTCTGAGTTTTTACTGAATGCTTATGCACAAAATAACCGTGGAGAAATATTTTTTGGTGGTACAGAAGGACTTAATATTTTCCATCCAGATAGTCTTGTAGAAAGTAACAAAGTACCGAATGTATATCTTACTGGGTTAAAACTATTTAATAAACCAGTTGTAGTTGGTCAGAAAAACTCTCCATTACAACAAGATATTTCACAAACTGAAGAATTGATTTTGGAGTCTGACCAAAATGTATTTTCGATAGATTTTACTGCTTTGGATTTCCAACAATTCAAGAACAACCAATACGCTTATGTACTTCAAGGTTTCGATAAAGAATGGAATTATATAGGCACACAAAGAACAGCCAATTATACCAACTTAAATCCGGGCGATTATTTGTTTAGGGTAAAAGCAACCAATAATGATGGCGTTTGGACACAAAGAGAAGCCCTTTTACGCATAACCATTTTGCCACCTTGGTATAATACTTGGTGGGCTTATTTCTTTTATGTTGTTATTATTGGTGTTGGACTTTACTCTTTAAGAAGAACCGTGCTGGTTCGTGAACGTTTGAAATTAGACATAGAATTACAAGAAAGAGAAAAAGAACAAATTCAGGAATTAGATACGCTCAAAACAAATTTCTTTACTAATATTTCTCATGAATTTAGAACACCGTTGACATTAATTATCAGTCCTTTAGAGAAGTATTTATCCGAAAACAAAGATATTCCTGATGCGCAACGCAAAAGAACAGAATCTATTTACAGAAATGCCAAGCAATTACAAAAGCTGATTAATCAATTATTAGATTTATCGAAATTAGAAGCAGGGAAACTTTCGCCAGAGATTACTCAAAGCGATGTGGTTGATTTTGTGCAACAAATCACAGAATCTTTTAGAGGTTTGGCGGAACAGAAAAATATCAAACTAAACTTTCAACCTTCAAGTCCTTATATTTTAGCTTATTTTGATACTGATATTTTAGAGAAAATCGTCACCAATTTATTGTCAAATGCTTTTAAATTTTCGGATAGTCATGGCGAAATCACGGTAAAAGTAGCTTTAAATCCTGCGGATAATCAGCGAATCATCATTGCCGTAAGCGATACAGGCATTGGAATAGACAGTAAAAATCTGCAAAATGTATTCAATCGTTTTTATCAAATACATGGCAAAGACCCACAAAAACAAGTAGTGGGTACTGGCGTAGGTTTGGCTTTGTGTAAAGAATTGATAGAATTACACCGTGGCGAAATTTTAGTAAGCAGTCGTTTGGGTAAAGGAAGTACTTTCACAGTTCATTTACCGATTGATAAAAACGCTTATGACAGTAGTTGGATTCGTGAAAATGCGAATACTCCAGAAATGGTACAAATCAATATTCATGATAATGCTACTGAAAATCAACAGCATGGAACATCCAAAAAGAATGCGCCACTTTTATTAATTGCAGAAGATAACGACGATTTACGCAATTATATCAAAGAGATTTTCGTTGACAATTTCAATGTGATTGAAGCAAACAATGGTAAAAAAGCCCTTGATATTGCGATTGAACAAGTACCTGATTTGATTATTTCTGACTGGATTATGCCTGAAATGACAGGTGGAGAATTGTGCGAGCATATCAAATTAAAAGAAAGTACGAGTCATATTCCTGTGATTATTCTTACTTCAAGAGGAAGTAATGATAGTAAGTTGGCAGGTTTGGAAATCGGTGCGGATGATTATATCACCAAGCCTTTTAATGCCAATTTATTAGAAGCAAGAGTAAAAAACTTGCTTGAAAGCAGGAAGAAATTAAGAGAGCGATTCAGCAAAGAAATCAAAGTAAATCCAAAAGAAATTACTTTAAATTCTTCTGATGAACACTTCTTAGAAAAAGCAGTAAGAATCGTTGAAGAAAACATGATGAATACTTCCTTGGATATTGCTTTCTTGGAAAGAGAACTCAACATGAGTACAATGCAATTATACCGTAAGCTAAAAAGTTTAACCAACTTTTCTGGGAACGAATTTATCAAGAATGTACGTTTAAAAAAAGCGGTACAATTACTTGAAACAGAAAGCTTTACGATTGCCGAAATTGCTTACAAAGTTGGATTCAACGACCCATCTTATTTTACTCGTATCTTTAAAAAAGAGTTTGGCAAATCACCATCAGAGTATCTTGAAAAATCGACTTTATAATGATTAGTTATCATCAATTTACTTCATTCTATCAAGTCTTTTGTATCACCCTAATTAGATTATTCGCTATAATCGTGCTTAGCACCAAACATTTCCGTCTAATGATGAATTTCAAAAAGAACATTATTCTTTACTTTTTTGTATGTTTTAGCTTTTGTCCAGCTGCTTTATCACAACAAAGAGATTCTACCTTCCGTAAACTTACTGTCAAACAATTAATTGTTCCTGCGGCATTACTTTCTGGAGGCTACTTGCTTAAAAGTTTTAGTTTAAAGCAAGAACAACTAGAATGGCATGATAAATATTATAAGGATTTCGAAACCAATGTTGATGATATTATTCAATATGCTCCTTATGCTGCTTATGTCGGTTTAGACCTCGTAGGTGTAAAGGCAAAACACAGTTTTGGCGACCGCATGGGTGTTTTATTCATCGGGGCAGCAGTAATGTCTGGTACTGTATTTAGTTTAAAACACACAACTAAAGTACTTCGTCCTGATAATTCCGCACAAGATTCATTTCCTTCAGGTCATACTGCAAATGCTTTTTTTGGGGCAACAATAGTCGCTCAAGAATATAATGATGAAAGTATTTGGTATGGAATTGGAGCATATTCTGTAGCAACCGCCACAGGTGCATTAAGAATCATGAACAATCGCCACTGGTTTTCAGATGTAGTTGTTGGTGCAGGGATTGGTATTCTTTCAGGCAAAGCTGCTTATGTGATTTATCCTTGGTTGAAAGAAAAATTAGGGAAAAAGCAAAGTAATAATCCATCTAAAATTGCCTTTACTCCAATGTACGATGGCAGAACAGTTGGTGGAAATTTGGTGATTGGCTTTTAACTAAACTCCTAAGCAGATTATAGAAGCGTAAATCTAATAATGAAAAAATATTTGTATGAAAATTATCATCACCACTATCGAACTGTTTTTTCTCATTATTATTTTAGTTTCGTGTAAAGCTCAAGACATGACTATTTTAACGCCAGTCGTGACAAACGATACACTTTCAACCAAGAAAGGAATTGCAGCTTATAATTTTACAAGCAAAGAAAATATCATTAAACTGAATGATTTAAACACTGGTTGGTTGTATAGTTGGAGTGTATTTTTACCAATGACGGGCACAGCAAGTTATTATGAAGGGAAAGAAGAATTTGTACCAATGATTTGGGCAAAAAATGATACAACACTCGCAAAAATTAATTATCTAAAAAAAGGGAAAGAGACTGGTAAATTAAAACATTTACTTGGCTTTAACGAACCGGATAGAGCTGACCAAGCCAATATGACGGTAAAAGAATGCCTTGATATTTGGCCTGAATTAATGAGTACTGGTCTTCGTTTGGGTAGTCCTGCACCTGCCAACTCACCTTGGTTGCAAGAATTTATGGCAGGAGTAGAAGCCAGAGGTTACCGGGTTGACTTTATCGCAGTTCATACTTATCAAGATTTTACTAACCCGAATGCTCCTACTGAATTAAAAAATTGGCTAACAGATATTTATAACAAGTACAAACGTCCTATCTGGTTAACTGAGTTTGGTGCCGCTGATTATGCACAATGGAAATTAAGCCGATATGGAACACCTACTGTTTACCAAGCACAGATTTACATGAATCAAGCGATTGAAGTACTCAAGAGTCTTCCATTTGTTGAACGTTACGCTTGGTTTGCTGACCGTTGTACTGATGAATACATATATGGAACTATCTATGATAATAATGGACAGCTTACAAATCTTGGAGCAGCCTTTCGTGAAAAAGAATAAGTTTTGAATTTGTTATATTACAAAAAAGCTCTTGGCTGAAATTAGCCAAGAGCTTTTTTATTTACTCTTCTCTCTTCCCTTTTCGGGCTTGCAACAAGCCTTGTTTGATGAGTTCGTTATTTTTCCAAGCTTTAATGGCTGTTTTAAATTTAGCTTTATCTTCTTTGGAAACTGTTTCTAAATCTGATAAATCTGGTTTCCCAGCATTTACCCAAGCAGTGTACCAAAAATCTGCAACGCTTTCACTTGATAATATCATCTGATTGTTGATGGTATTGCCTAAACGTTCACCGTAAGCCTTCGCAAATTCGCCTGTATAATTCTTCCTCATTTGTCCGAAACGCTCTGAACGTTTAAATTTTCTTTCCTCAGTAAAACCAACACTAGCATTAATTTCTTCTTTGAAAACGCCATCTAATAATTTGTTGGTTGCTGCGATTTTTTTCCAAATCTCAGCCAAAGGGTCTTTAATGTATTTGGCTTTATGTTTAGTATGAAGATTATAACTTTCAATATTCATCTCTGGTACAGCAGTTTCCCAAAGTGAGTGAAGTCCCTTTTGGTTAGTCAATTGTCCATCGTAATTATAACTTGTGTGTAAAGGCACGTGAGCATCCGAAACATAATGTCCTAAATCTGCTGCATAAAATAAAATACTGTCTTTCATTTTACTTCGGAAAGCATTCGTCAATTTCTCTTGCATATCTACTACTACCCACGGTAAAGTACCATATTCTTTCAGAGTGTCAACAGAGTATTTCTTTACAGCCGAATCCCAATCTTGCGGAATGGCATTTAAAGGATCTTTACCATAAACTGGGGCATCTAAATCAATAAAGTGTTTTGGCGCTTCTGTTTTATCGGTATTTCTACGAACATCTGGACGGACAGAATTATAAACCATGTAGTCTTCATTCTTCATAAAAAAGGTTGACAATTTTTTCGGCAAGGCGTAAGCCGTAATTTGATGAATGGTTTTGTGACCTAAAAAGCCCCAAGAACAACAGACTAACAGTATTAAAAGAGCAAGGATTGCATTAAGTTTTGGTAGTTGTTTCATGAATTTAGTTTTGCTGATGAAAAATTAGTGAATTGATTATAAATTAGAATTTGTTAATTAGCAACGAACTTGATTCCCAATTAAATTAATTGGTATCAAAACAAAGATAGAATGAAAGAGATTATATTATCAACTTGATGATTTAAGTAATAATTAATTCTTTAGATTTTAGTAATAAATTACTCCTTAAAAGTTTAATTCAAAGTATAATACTTCATCCAAAGGATTATAAACATAAGCTGATGTTTCTTTAAAACCAAAAGAACGATACAAAGCGATAGCTTCAGTCAAACTAGTTAAAGTATCCAATTTCATGGTTTGATAATTGGCATTTTTAGCGAAAGTGATTAATTCTTCAACCAATTTTCTACCAACTTTCAGCCCTCTAGCTGTTGGTTTTACGTAAAGGCGTTTCATTTCACAAACGCCATCAGCAATGGGTTTTAGCGCAACACAACCTACAATTTCCTGATTGATTTTGGCAAGAATAATACAGCCTTTAGGTGCTGCATATACTTTTGATAAAGATTGTAATTCCTCTTCAAAATGCTGAAAACAAAGGTCAATCTTCAAATATTCAGCATATTCTATAAAGATTTTTCTTACTTCATCTAATTCCTCAGGTGAGTAATTCACATAATAGAATTGCATATTTTTAATTTTGTGAGTAAATAATTAAGGATAAAAAAAATTGAATGAAAATCACTTACTAATTTTGGGTATGAAATTACAAGAAATATTCCGAAACATCATTGCTAACGATTCTCTTCACGCTCGATTCTTGAATACTCTTTCATTAATGGAGAATACAGGTGCAAGAAAAATATCGGCTTCAGAAGATAAAACTAAGGTTTCTTATATCGTTTTGAAGCACGCAGCCGAAGAAGCACGTCATGCTTTTTACTTAAAAAAGCAAATTCAGAAGGTCGGAAAAATAGCAGATTTCCCAACCTACGAAAACCCATATCTCATCGCTCCTTTTGCGAGTTATACTTATTTACATACGCTGGATATTCAGGTTTGTAGATATTTAAAAAGTAGCTTGAAACTTTCAGGAAGTGATTTGAGATATGCCGCTTATTTATTGGTTACTTATGCCATTGAAGTTAGAGCCGACGAATTGTATCCTGCCTATCAAGAATTACTTGATGAAGTATCGTCTAAAGTAAACATGAAATCAATCATTGTTGAAGAAGAAGGACATTTGGCAGAGATGATTAGTCAATTAAAAGAGTTTTCTCCTGAATGGGAAACGCACGCTAAAATCGCTTGTGATATTGAAAAGACTTTGTTCGACCAATGGATTGTTTCGATTGGGAAAGAATTAGGAGTTAATTAATAGCTATGAGCAGTGAGCTATGAGCTATGAGCTTTTTTTTATTTAAAGGCTCAAGGCTGACAGCTCATAGCTCACTGCTTACAAAGAATTTCTTCTAATAAACACAAAAGGATTTCTGATGTGTTCTTTTTTGCCACTCAAAATTAAGTCGGCAGCGTTTTTTCCTAATTGAAAATGATCGGTAGCAACTACCGTAATTCCTCCAGAAAGTATTTCCTTAATCGGTGTTTCGTTATAGGAAACGATGCCAATATCTTCTCCTACTTTCATCTTTTTATGTTGGCAACACATCAGCGTTTCTGCCAAATATCTTTCCGAAAGAATCAAATATGCTTCTTTACTTCTGATAGTATTTTCTTCTACTTCTGAATAAATGTTGTACTGCAATTGATGTTCTTTAGCAAACTTCTTCAGTCCTTCAATCACAAAATAAGCGTTGGCATAATGCTCCTGAATAATACAATTGATTGTACTATATTTCATGATAGCTTCCTTCGCTTTGAACAAAGCTTCGTAAATATCTTGCTCGAAATCTTGATAAACGCAAGCGTAATTTCCCCGAATAAATTCATTTCTTTTTTCTAAAAGAATCAATTTTCCAGTTGGAATACTGTTGACGGTTTTAAGAAAATCTTCGTTCGGGCAATTGGCATGAAGCATAAAAGCGAAGTAATCATACTGATTGATTTTCTCTTTTATGACCTTTTCAAAATGAAAAGCGTTCTGGGTACTGAACTGATGAATGTATAAATCTACCGTAGCTTTCCCTTCAATTTCATTCATAAAACCATCGTAGATTTCATGTTTAAAATCGTTCAGCCTACTAAAAACCATCAGGATTTTTAGCTCTTTTTTTTGAAGGCTTCTGTGCGAATTGGCTATTTGTGCTGTCAATGAGAGTGTCTTTTTTGTCTTATTGTGTCCAAGTAACATATTTCCGAAGAACTAAATATCCTGTTTTACACCGAGCGTAAAAGACAGGTCATATCAGGACACAAAATACTCATTTTCACAGTTTTGCAAAATATATACCAGCATTTGCAAGAAATGTCCTAACCATCAGAAGCATTTAGCAACTAATTTTACGAAACAATTACTGCACTATTTCAATAATTTATTTGACTTATTAAATCATTCAAAGCACTCGTTTTATTTAAAGTCAAAAATTACAGTTGAAGCAAAATGTAATTGTATTATTTATCACTTGCGTATTACCTGCTATTACCAATATATAAATAACCCAATTTTATCCAACCAATAAAATGATAAAGACATTCAGAGAGTTTTCTCAAAACAAGCAAGATTCAAAAACACCAAAATATCAACAACTAGTAAATACTTTGTTGATTGATATTGAAAGCGGAAACTTACAAACGGGTGAACGCCTTCCTTCCATCAACGAAGCTAGTGAAGAGTGCTACTTGTCTCGTGATACTGTTGAACGTGCTTATTCAGAACTTCATCGTTTGGGCGTTATTACTTCTATTTTCAGAAAAGGATATTTTATTTCTGGGAAGTCAGCCAAAACCAAAACGAAAGTATTTTTCCTAGTTGGGAAAATTACAGAAAACAACAAAGCTATTTTTAATGCTTTTGTGAATGCCTCTAACAAAGATGTAACTGTTGATATTTTCACTTACAATTACAAGAGTGATAATTTCAGAGAAATCATCAATAGTCATCTTGGGAATTATCACTACTATGTTATCATGCCTCACTTAATTGAGGAAAGCGAAGAAAACATTAAATGTTTAAAGAAGATTTCTGGCGAACGCCTTATCTTTTTAGAACAATCGTTAGCATCACTTCATGGATTGAATTCAAGTATTTTGAGTAATTCGGGCGATGAGATTGCACAAGTAATGCAACAAAATTTAAAGCATTTCAAGAAATACAAAACCTTGAATTTGGTATTGACAGAAGACGAGTACTTCGATTCTGAATTGATTACAGGTTTTAGAGATTTCTGTGAGACAAATCATTTCGATTTCCAAGTGTTGGATGGCTTTCAAGATGAAGAAGTAATGCAAGGAAATGCTTACTTGACGATGGATGACATTGATTTAGTTGCAGTAATCAAATCAGCAGAACAACAAAACTTTACATTGGGCAAAGAAATTGGTTTAATCTCTTTGAATGATAATTGTTATAAAGAAATATTAGCCGGTGGCATCACGATAATATCCTCAAAGCCTACTGAGATTGGAAAAATGGCCGCCAACATTATCCAAGCCGGTAAACGCCAACAGGTACAAGTACCGATGGAAATGGTTTTAAGGAAATCACTTTAAAAGCACTTTTTTAATTGAAAAATAGGCTAAGATGATAAAAATCTTATCCCTTGTTTACAACCTTGACTATCTTTAGTCAAGGTTGTTTTGTTTTCATGGCTCTTTTTCTGTTAAAATCCTGTAATTTTGCAACTCTAAAAAAATTATCTTGTAGCCAATCACACTTATTGTTAATGACTACAACAAAAACCACAAGCAATGGAATACAATTTCAAAGAAACAGAACAGAAATGGAGAAAGTTTTGGGAAGAAAACCAAACCTATAAAACAGAGATTAATCACGATAAACCAAAGTACTATGTTTTGGATATGTTCCCGTATCCATCTGGTGCTGGTTTGCACGTTGGTCATCCGCTAGGCTACATTGCTTCTGACATCATCGCTCGTTACAAACGTTTGAAAGGTTTTAATGTATTGCATCCAATGGGTTTTGATTCTTTCGGTTTACCTGCCGAACAATATGCCATTCAAACGGGTCAACATCCTGCAATTACTACCGAAGAAAATATTACTACTTATATTCGACAGCTAAAACAAATTGGGTTTAGTTATGACTGGTCTCGTGAAGTACGTACTTCTGATGCCAAATATTACAAATGGACGCAGTGGATTTTCATGCAATTGTTTAAGCATTATTATGATAAAGATGCTAACAAGGCTTTACCGATTGCTTCTTTAGTAGAACGTTTTACTGTTTCTGGTAACAAAGGCATTAATGCCGTTTGTGATGAAGATACACCAAACTTTACTGCGGAAGAATGGAATGGCATGAACGAACAAGAGCAACAAACTTTGTTATTGAAATTCCGTTTGACTTTCCCTGATGATTCTGTGGTAAACTGGTGTCCAGCTTTGGGAACAGTTTTGGCGAATGATGAAATCAAAGACGGTGTTTCTGAACGTGGCGGGTATCCTGTAGAGCAGAAAAAAATGAAGCAGTGGGCAATGCGTATTACTGCTTATGCCGATAGATTAATTGATGGATTGAACGAAGTAGATTGGTCAGACGCTTTGAAAGAACAACAACGCAACTGGATTGGTAGAAGTACTGGTGCAAGTGTGAAATTTAAAGTTGACGCTTCGACTGTTCAAGAAAATGCACCTGAATTTATTGAAGTATTTACCACTCGTGTTGATACAATTTATGGCGTTTCATTTATGGTAATTGCTCCTGAACATGAGTACGTTCCATTCTTGACAACACCAGAACAAAAAGCCACAGTTGATGAGTATGTAAAATGGGTAGCTTCAAGAACGGAATTAGACCGTATGTCGGAAGTGAAAAAAGTAACGGGTGCATTTACAGGTAGCTATGTAATCAATCCATTTAACGACGAGAAAATTCCTATTTTCTTGGCGGATTATGTTTTAGCGGGCTACGGAACAGGTGCAGTTATGGGTGTTCCTTCAGGCGACCAACGTGACTGGAATTTTGCGAAACATTTCGATTTACCAATTGTGCCAATTTTAGATGCACAAAAAGATATTGAAGAACAAGCCGATAATACCAAAGAAGGAAAATACATCAATTCAGGAATTATCGACGGCATGGGATACAAAGAAGCTACGGCAACTTTGACAAAATGGTTAGAAGAAAGAGGCATTGGTAAAGGTAAAATTCAATATCGTTTGCGTAATGCAGTATTTAGCCGCCAACGTTATTGGGGCGAGCCAGTGCCAGCGTACTTCAAAGACGGTTTACCATATTTGATTGAAGAAAGCGAATTACCTTTAGAATTACCAGTAATCGACAAATACTTACCAACCGAAACAGGCGAGCCACCATTAGGACGTGCAGAAGGTTGGAAGTACAAAGGCGAATACGAATATGAATTGTCAACAATGCCGGGTTGGGCAGGTTCGTCATGGTATTGGTATCGTTATATGGATGCCCAAAATGAGCAAGAATTTGCTTCGTCAGAAGCCATCAATTATTGGAAAGCTGTTGATTTATACTTAGGCGGTTCAGAACATGCTACTGGACACTTATTGTACAGCCGTTTTTGGAATAAATTCTTGAAAGATTTAGGATTAGTACCCGAAGAAGAATTTGCTAAGAAATTGATTAATCAAGGCATGATTCAAGGGCGTTCTAATTTTGTGTATCGTGTGAAATCTTCTGTGGGCGAAGGCAAAAATCCAGTCTTTGTTTCATTCGGTTTGAAAGAACAATATGAAACTACGCCAATCCACGTGGATGTAAACATTGTTTCAAACGAAGTATTGGATGTAACAGCTTTCAAAAACTGGCGTTCAGATTTTGAAAAGGCTGAATTTATTTTAGAAGATGGCAAATATATCTGCGGAGTAGAAGTAGAGAAAATGTCGAAATCTAAATACAACGTAGTAAATCCAGATGTATTAGTTGATAAAGTTGGTGCAGATACTTTGCGTTTGTACGAAATGTTCTTAGGGCCATTAGAACAAGCCAAGCCTTGGAATACTAATGGTATCGACGGTTCATTTCGTTTTATCAAAAAAGTATGGCGTTTGTTCTATGACGATTTGGGTAATTTCAAAGTAAAAGACGAAGCCCCATCACCAGCAGAATTAAAGGTTTTACATACTTGTATCAAGAAAGTAGAAGAAGATTTAGAGCGTTATTCATTCAATACAGTAGTTTCTACTTTGATGATTTGCGTAAATGATTTAGGTACTTTGAAATGTAATAAGAAAGCAATCTTGCAAGAATTAGTCATTTTGATGTCATCATACACGCCACACATTGCCGAAGAACTTTGGGTATTGTTAGGCAACGAAGCAGGAACAATTTCTTATGCTACTTTCCCTAAATTCAATGCTTCTTTATTGGTAGAAGCTAATTTCGATTATCCGATTTCAATCAATGGAAAAGTAAGAGCCAATATCTCTTTCCCAACCGATGCTATTCCAGCAGATATTGAAGCAGGCGTATTAGCTAATGAAGTAGTACAAAAATGGTTAGACGGCAAAGCTCCTAAAAAAGTAATTGTCGTTCCAAAACGTATTGTGAATGTAGTGTTGTAAAGTAATTTATCGACGAAGATTTAATTCTATTCAATCCTATGAGGTTTTTGAAACCTCATAGGATTTTTTTGTTTTCTAAAAATAACAATCTCTTCAAGTGCTTTTAGTTTTTTATCCTTAACTTCAAAAACTAAAATATACCTTTCATCAAATTATCTTTTTTATGGAATTACAAGCCTTACAATATCCCATTGGAAAATGGGTTCCTCAAGAAACGCATACTTGGGAAGAGATTCAAGAAAAAATAGCTTTGTTAAAAACGATTCCTGCAAAATATAAGGAAGTAAGTGCTGATTTAAGCGAGGAGGATTTATTGAAACAATATCGTGAAGGTAGTTGGTCGGTCAGACAAATCATTCACCATGTTGCCGATATGCACGTTTTGTATTTTGTTCGTTTTAAACATGCCCTTACTGAAGTGAATTCGGAAGCTGTGGTAGGAAAAGTAGATGCTTGGGCAAATTTAGAGGAAGCAAAAACGGCTCCTATTGATTTCTCTTTGACTTTATTAGCAGGTGTTCATCAGCGTTGGACGTATCTTTTAGAACAAATGACGGAAGAAGATTTTCAAAAAGGATTTTATCATCCAACACGTAAGATGTACATGACCTTGAAAGATGCCGTTGATATTGGCGTTTGGCATAGTCAACATCATTTGGCACATATTAAAATTGCACTGGGAATTGCCCAATCATAGAAATTATCTAATACAAAAAGTTTTAAAGTCTTCTATAGAAAATCCCTTCAAAAAGGATAAAATTTTATCCTTTTTGAAGGGATTTTCCTACTAAAAGAGGAAAAATTTCCTCTTTTAGTAGGAAAATTGGTACTCCAAGTATCAACACTTCTACTTTTTTGCGGAATATTGCGGTTTTTAACAGCAAAATCCTATCAAAACTTCGGATTGTTGCGGTTTTAGATAGCAATTTTGCTATTTCAAATAAGGAAATTTCTTCTCTGGATATAAAAATCCTTTCTTTTTTGCGGAAAATTACGGTTTTTAGTATCAATATACTTATTACTTCAATCCCAATTTTATAATTTCATTTTACCGACTTTATTATAAAATCGCCAGCTTAATAAACTGGCAGAAGCGAAAAGACTAAGGGTTAGCCCAATCCAAATACCAATATGTTTTAAATCATAAATAAATCCTAAAACATAACACAAAGGCAAGCCAACGCCCCAATAAGCAAAAATGGTAATTAAAGTAGGAACATTTACATCTTGTACTCCTCGTAAAATACCCAAACTCACCGCCTGAACGCCATCGAATAATTGAAAAATTCCTCCCCAAATGATTAATTGGGCTGCCAATAATATTACGCCTTCGTCTTTTACATAACTCGCAAAAAAGTCATTGAAAGTCAACATCAATACGCCACAAACACCCATAAAACTTACGCCCATGAGTAATGCAGCGGTTCCAGCTCTAAAGATGGCAGTACGGTTTTTTTCTCCTACACCTGCCCCAACTCTGATGCCCCCAGCGGTAGCAATTCCGGTGGCAGCCATATAAGTAAGTGACACAAAACCAATTGCTACTTGGTGCGCCGCTTTGTGTTCAATACTTATCCAACCCATCATTACAACCGCACCGTAGAAAGCCGCAATTTCGAAAAAGCCCTGAAAACCACTTGGCACGCCTACTTTCAGGATGTTTTTAATCAGTTTAGACATTTCATTTTCATGAATTTTTGCCTCTAAATATTCTTTAAACTTACCTGAACGAAAAACATAATAAGTGATGGCAAGAAACATATAAAGCCTAGCAATACAAGTAGCATAACCAGCACCTTTTAATCCCAATTCTGGGAAAATCCAAATACCATTAATCAAAAAATAGTTCAGAATAACGTTCATCAAAAGGGCTGTCCAAGTAATATTCATGGCTACTTTGGTATGTGAAAGTCCATCAGTAAAACTTTTCATCGCCGAGAAAAGAAAAGCTGGAATGGTAGAGGCTGTCATTATCCAAAGATACTCTTGTGTAAGTGTTCTAATCTGTGGAGGCTGTTGCAGTATTTCCATATTCAGTCCAAATGCCACTACTAATACCGAACAAATAATTGCCATCAACAAGGCTACCCACAAACTTGCTCTTAATAATAAATTACATTTGGCGAAATCGTTTTCAGCTTTGGCTTTGGCAACCATTGGCGAAACAATTTGTAAACAGATATAACCAATAATAGAAATATTAATCAAAATTCCATTGGCATCAGCCGCCGCTGCCAAGGATTCTACCGCACCTTTATCGATGCGTCCTACTTGTATGGTATCTACCAAACCCATAATCATAATGCCTAACTGCCCCGCAATGATGGGAAGCGACAAACGATAAGTAGCAATAAGGTCGGGCTGATAATTTTTAAATAAATTTTTCAAGGGTATATTTTTTAAGAGATTGTTGATACAAACAAAAGAAATGATTGAGAAAAGAAAGTTTTTGTAGATTCTTCTACAAAGTTAAAACCTAAATAATTGATATACTTAATTGGCTTTTGATTTAAAACATCAAATGAAATAAATTAACATTAAAGACTAAAAACTGTACTTTTGTTGCTAGAAATCCTAAACACTTAACTTACCTAAAAACAATCCAACGATACTATGTCGAATATTAGAACATTAAAGCCTCGTAAAAGAATTGCCATTATTGCACACGATAATAAAAAAGCCGAATTAATTGATTGGGTTTATTACAACAGAGGCGTACTTTCAAGACATGAATTATTTGCAACAGGAACTACAGGCAGATTAGTTGAAGAATCTATCGACCGACCAGTAACAAAATTATTAAGTGGTCCGTTGGGTGGCGACCAGCAAATTGGTGCTTTAGTAGCCGAAGGTGCTGTTGACATGATTATTTTTTTCTGGGACCCAATGGCATCACAACCGCATGACCCTGATATTAAAGCTTTGTTGCGTTTGGGTGTAGTTTGGAATATCCCAATGGCTTGTAACCGTGCTACGGCTGATTTTATGTTGACTTCGCCATTAATGAATGATGAATACGAATCTCGTCTGACAGATTATTCTGTTTATTTGGGAAGAAAAGTATAGTTTTTAATTTGAAGATTTGAAAATGGTAAGAAATAAACAAGCAGGTTTTATTCATCAATCACATTTTCAAATCTTCAAATCACCAAATTTTCAAATTCATAAACCATACATCTTCTTAATTTTCTCAAAAAGTACTTCGTTAATTTTTCGGTAGCTTTCAACCGTCCAACCCGCAATGTGTGGCGTTAATATTACATTTTTCATTTGAAACAATTGTTCATAAACCTCTTCTTGTTCAGCCGTTAATTGTTTCATTTTCTCATTTTCTAATACATCCAAGCAAGCCCCTCTTAATTTACCTGATTGTAAGTTTTTCAGAATATCCGTAACAGAAGCCACTTCTCCACGAGAAGTATTTATTAGAAAAATATTCTTTTTGAATTTCGATAAATACGCATCGTTCACCAGCATTTTCGATGACTCATTTAAAGGAATATGCAGAGAAAGTACATCCGTTTTCTCAAAGATTTCTTCCATCGTTACTTCTTTTACCAAGTTGGATGAATAATCTGTTTTGAAACAATCGTAAGCCAATACTGCTACACCAAAGCCCGCTAGTCGCTCAGAAAGAGCTTTCCCCATATTACCATAACCGATAATACCGACCGTCATGCCTTTTAATTCTATGCCACGATTGGCTTCACGCAACCAAATTTTCTGACGTACTTCTGCATCAGCCCAATTGATTTTGTTGAAAAGTGACAGCAACATTCCTAAAGTATGCTCCGCAACAGCATCAGAATTTCCTTCATTTGCTGCAAATAATTGAATATTTAATTGCTCTACGGCTTCAATATCAATCAAATCTAAACCTGCGCCAGCTCTACCAATAAATTCTAATTTTTGTTGATGCGTTAAAAACTCTTTATCAATTTTAGTTTTACTTCTAATCAATAATCCTTCGTAATCTTTTATGATATTCAATAATTCAGGACGTTGAATATTGGGTTGGTAATCTGGAGAAAAACCTATTTCACTCAGCATCGTCAGGATGCTTGGGTGCATATCATCAGCAATTAAAACTTTCTTCATCATATTTGTTGTTCGTACCGATTAATTAATTCCGCTTCGGTATGAATAAGTACTAAAAAAACCTGCCACTGAGGTGACAGGTTCATTTTCTGTTTACAAATTTAACAGATTAAATATTTTTCAGAAAAATTAGCGACTAAAACTTTAATTTTTTCAAGTTGTTTAAGCCAATTTCGATGCCTTCCATTGGAGTACGTTTGTAGTTTTCTAATTCAACTACAAAGTATTTTGTACCTGCAATTTTAGCAGCATTAAAAATCTCTTGGAAATTAATATCGCCTTCTCCTACTTCTACTGTTACATTTTTAACTGGATCGTGGTCTTTTACGTGGAAATGCGTAAATCTTCCCGGATGGTTTTTGAACCATTCAATCGGTTGTTCTTTACCCACAACTACCCAGTATAAATCCATTTCGAATGTTACTAAATTCTTATCAGTATTATTCAAAAGGGTTGTATAAAGTTGTTCGCCATTGTACTTTTTGAATTCAAAATCATGGTTATGGTAGCCAAATTTCACACCAGAAGCCTTGCAATATTCACCTGCTTTGTTGAAAGTTTCTGCCATTTGCTTACCAATCAGACGGTCTGGGTCAGACATGTATGGAGCAATCACATATTTTTGACCAACTTTGATAGCATCTTCTACCAATTTCTTGAAATCATCAGAAAGCTGTCCGTTAACATAGTCTTTTGAAGTAACCATAGCATGAGCAGATGGCATTTTCAAACCGTTATCAGCCAAAGTTTTTGCATAATCAGCAGGCGTTAACCCAAAGAATTTTCCGTTTGAATAACCAAAACCTTCTACTTCTTTGTAACCCATTTTAGCAATTTTAGCCAAAGTATCTTTAGCATCTACTTTGATGGCATCACGCACAGAATATAACTGTACCCCAATATGGCGAGCCTCTTTTTTAGCAGCCCATAAATCATTCGCAAGAAGCGTTGCACCAGCAGTAGCAATTAAGCTATTTTTCAAAAAGTCACGACGTGATTGTTGTTCGATTGACATTGTTAATTAAGGTTGAATTTAGATTGAATAATATTTTTAGAAAATATTTTACCCTTACAAATTAAGGCTTTTTTGAATTTTCCTTATACTGGACTAACTATTTCTTTTCTATTTCTTACTACATCAATGGCTGTAAAAATAGCTTCAAGCATGGATGTTTCTTTGGCTATATTTTTTCCAGCAATATCATAAGCCGTTCCGTGGTCTGGCGAAGTACGTACTATCGAAAGTCCCGCTGTAAAATTGACACCATTTTCAAAAGAAATGTATTTAAAAGGAATTAACCCTTGGTCGTGATACATTGCTAAAACAGCGTCATAATGTTTAAATTGAGCATTTCCGAAAAATCCATCCGCCGGAAAAGGTCCAAAAACAAGATTACCTTTCTTTCTGAATTGTTCCAAAACTGGCGAGATTACTTCTTTCTCTTCGTTTCCCAATAAGCCATCTTCTCCAGCGTGAGGATTCAAGCCCAATACAGCAATTTTTGGTTTTTGAATACCAAAATCTTCTACCAAAGAAGTAAACATCAAATTCAGTTTCTGCGTAATTTTTTCTTGAGTAATCGCTCCACGTACTCTTCCTAAAGGAATATGTCCTGTTACTACGCCAACTCTCAACACATCAGAAACCAAGAACATCAAAGATTCTTTCGAATCAAACGCTTCAGTGAAGTATTCAGTATGCCCAGGGAATTTAAATTCTTCAGATTGAATATTATTTTTATTGATGGGAGCCGTCACGATAGCATGAATATGCCCAGCTTTTAAATCTTCCGTTGCTTTTTGTAAACAAGCTAAAGCCGCAGCACCCGCTTCAGGCGTTACTTTACCCGGTGTTACTTCGGTTTGTTTATCATCCCAACAAGTAATGACATTGGTGAACTTTGGATTGATTTGATCGATTCCGTGGATTCCGTGCAAAGTCCAATCTTTTAATTCAAGTGCTTTTCTGTAATAAGTAAATACTCTTTGCGAACCATAAATTACAGGCGTACAAAGTTTTAAAATACGGTTACTTGTTAATGCCTTTAAAATTACTTCAGGCCCTACACCATTATAATCGCCTAAAGTTATTCCTATGATTGGTTTTTGTTGTTCCATTGTTTTTGTAATCAGTGAATGGTTGTTTTCTTGAAATAACGAAGCATTCCCCATTCTGTAAATTTGAGTTGCAAGTTATCTTAAAAGTAGGGGAAATAAAAAAGGTTCAACGAATTGCTTCGCTGAACCCAAGATTGAATTGCCCTAAAACTACTTTTTGATAGCTTGCCATTTCAAATAAGTTGCTGAACGCCAAAGCCATTCCATTGGTCCATAAATAAATTTACTTAGCCACCATTTACTAAAAATGATTTGAAAAATAAAAATTCCGATACCAATTACATAACACCAAGCGGGACTAATATCGCCAGCCAAGCCAAAACCAACGCTGTAAAACAACATTACTCCAATAGCACTTTGTAATAAGTAATTGCTAAGCGCCATTTTTCCAATGGCTGAAAAGTTGATTAATACTTTCTCCATGTACGTTTTACTTAACCACAATGACAATCCAGTGATGTAAAAAATAGTCATAAGTAAAGAATGTAACGAAAATAGAAAATTACCTACCATGCCAAACCACTTGGGCATTTTATCCCAAAGCTGAGCAATATCAATTGTTAAAAAGAAAGCAATGATGAAAAAATTTACTCCGATAGACCACCACATCATCTTTTTTATCAACTTCTTATTTTCATTCAAATGCTCAAAGATTTTACGTTTACCGACCAATAATCCCAGTAAGAAAAACCCAAAAGTGACGAAAATCCTTCCAGAATTCCATTGAAAATCAGCCTTAAATTTTAGGTCTTTAAAATTCTGAACAACGATTTCAGTATAACTCCCTTTCTTTAAAGTATAATAACTTTTAGCATTTTCTCGCTCTGATTTTTCATTTTCCGCCTTTTGTTCTTTTTCTGTTTTAGGTTTCTCGGGTGCTTGGTTATAGGCAATTACTTCTCGAATAAAACTAGGAACATTCAAGGTGAAAAATAAAATAGCAATCAGTAATATCTTATCGCTGGCATTTCTAAAAAGTAGCATAAAAAAGCCCAAAAAGGCATAAATCCCTAAAATATCGCCTTTCCAATGAATATGATGAACGAAACCAATGATAAAAAGTATTACTAATCGCCACATAAATCTAGGGATAAAAGCTTTGTCTGATTCTTTCTTTTGAAGTAATTGTAAAGCGAAACTCACCCCAAATAAAAAGGAGAAAAATGTATAGAATTTACCTGTGATAAAAATGGCATCAAAATAATTGACAATCGTACTGCCAATATCATTTTGGTATTTTTGCCAAACCTCGCTAGGCATAGCACCTGCAATAAACCAGCCACCAATATGAGCTAAAATAATTCCGAATAAAGCAAAGCCTCTGAGGGCATCTACAAGTAAAATTCTTTGTTTCATCGTATTTTCATAGTTTTTTTAACTGTTAGAGATTATTTTTACTTTGTTTATGATGCTTTTATTCTTAGAAAGGTTGCATACAGAATGTACGATTGTAAAGATTGGGAAAGCATATTTTTATTGATTTATGTGTTCAAACGTCAACTAGATTTACAAAAATAGCATCTAACCAGAACTAAATTGCATCTTTCTAATATCTACCAAATTTTCTTGTGTAGAAGTAACCAAATACCCAATTTATTTTTGATTTTTGTATGATTTAATATGTTTTTGTTTTGTAGATTATAATTTCTTAATAGTTAGCCTTAGTAAGAGATTTTCAAAACACAAGACCCTTTCAAATAAAGCATTTACCAATAATCGACAACCAATTTCTGAAATATGGCTCAGCCTTACGTCCAAAAAATCAACAGTCTCTTGGTAGCCAATCGTGGTGAGATTGCTATCCGAATCATGCGTGCTGCCTCTGAATTAGGTATTCGCACCGTTGCCGTTTATACGTTTGAAGACCGTTATTCTCTTCACCGATACAAAGCCGATGAAGCTTACCAAATCGGGAAAGATGATGAGCCTTTAAAACCTTATTTGGATATTGAAGGAATTATTAAACTCTGTAAAGAGAAAAAAATTGATGCGATTCATCCAGGATATGGCTTTCTTTCTGAAAACGTAACGTTGGCTCGCCGTTGCCGTGAAGAAGGAATCAAATTTATTGGTCCTTCACCAGAAGCAATGGATGCACTTGGCGATAAAGTAGCTGCGAAAGTAGCTGCCAGGATTGCAAAAGTACCAATGATTGAAGATTCTAAAGAAGATTTAACCAGCTTTGATATTGCCCTTTCGGAAGCACGTAAAATCGGATTCCCAGTAATGGTAAAAGCTGCTGCGGGTGGTGGCGGACGAGGAATGCGTGTAGTTCGTGAAGAAGAAGCTTTAGAAAAAGCTTTCAGTGAAGCGAAAAACGAAGCAAAAAATGCTTTTGGTGATGATACTATTTTCATTGAAAAATTTATCGACCAACCAAAACATATTGAAGTACAATTATTGGGCGATCAACACGGAAATTTAGTTCACCTTTATGAACGTGATTGTTCAGTACAAAGACGTTTCCAAAAAGTAGTTGAAGTAGCGCCTTCTTTTGGGTTAAAAGAAGAAACTCGTCAAAAATTATATCAATATGCTTTATCAATCGGTAAGGCTGTAAATTATTATAATGCTGGTACGGTAGAATTCTTGGTGGATAAAGATGAAAACATTTTCTTTATCGAAGTAAACCCACGTATTCAAGTAGAGCATACCATTACCGAAGAAGTAACAGGAATTGACATCGTTAGAACACAAATTCTAATTGCCCAAAACTATAAACTTTCAGACAGTAATATCTTTATTTTAAAACAAGAAGATATTCCATTGAATGGTTATGCAATTCAGTGTCGTATCACTACTGAAGACCCAGCCAATGGCTTCAAACCAGATTTCGGAACAATTATCGCTTACCGAAATGCAGCAGGTTTTGGCATTCGTTTAGATGAAGGTTCATCATATCCAGGTGTAAAAATTTCTCCATACTTTGATTCAATGTTGGTGAAAGTATCTGCTCGTGGTAGAACCTTGAAAGGAGCTTCTGAACGTCTTTCTCGTGCTTTAACAGAATTCCGTATTCGTGGTGTAAAAACGAATATTCCTTTCCTTAAAAATGTAATTACGCACCCAGTTTTCCAAAAAGGAAAATGTGTGGTACAATTCATTGATTCACATCCTGAATTATTCGATTTTAAAACTTCAAGAGACCGCTCAACAAAAGTACTTCGTTATTTGGGAGACGTTGTAGTAAATGGTAATCCAGATGTAAAAGTTAAAAACGAGCGTACTTTCCGTACACCAGTTGTACCTGCTTTTGATGCTTTCGCAGCATATCCAGCAGGAAACAAACAATTGTTAGATTCGATGGGTGCTGATAAATTCAGTCAGTACATCAAAGAACAAAAGCAAATTTTATATACTGATACTACTTTCAGAGACGGTCACCAATCTTTATTAGCAACACGTGTCCGTACTAAAGATATGGTAGCGGTTGCTGAAAGCTATGCTAAAAACTTCCCTCAATTATTTTCAATGGAAGTTTGGGGCGGTGCTACTTTCGACGTAGCGATGCGTTTCTTGAACGAATCTCCTTGGAAACGTTTAGAAGCATTCCGTGAAGCAATGCCAAATATGCTTTTACAAATGCTTTTCCGTGGTTCAAATGCGGTAGGTTATTCAGCATATCCAGATAATTTAATTGAGAAATTCGTAGAAAAATCTGCCGAAACAGGTATTGATGTCTTCCGTATTTTCGACTCACTAAACTGGGTTGAAGCTATGAAAGTATCTATCAAAGCTGTTCGTGAACGTACAAACGCTATCGCAGAAGCTTCTATTTGTTATACAGGTGATGTCTTTACGAATGAAAAATATTCGTTACAATATTACTTAGATATGGCTCGTCAGTTAGAAGACGAAGGAGCGCACATCTTGGCAATTAAAGACATGGCTGGTTTACTTAGACCTTACCAAGCACAATTGTTAGTAACAGAGTTGAAAAAAGCTCTTTCAATTCCTGTACACTTACATACACACGATACTGCTTCGATTCAAGCGGCTACTTATTTAAAAGCCATTGAAGCTGGTGTTGATATTGTGGATTGTTCTTTAGGTTCAATGTCTGGCTTAACGGCTCAACCGAACTTCAATTCTGTAGTGGCAATGATGCAAGGAAACGAGCGTGAATGCCCAATCAATTTACCATTATTGAATCAATACTCTACTTATTGGGAAGATATTCGTCAATTGTATTATCCGTTTGAATCTGAATTAAAAGCAGGAACTGCCGAGGTTTACGATAACGAAATTCCTGGCGGACAATATACTAACTTACGTGGACAAGCCATTGCTTTGGGTGTAGGCGATAAGTTTGAATTGATGAAGAGCAATTATGTTGAAGCTAACAAATTGTTTGGCGACATCGTAAAAGTAACACCGTCTTCAAAAGTGGTTGGTGATATGGCTATCTTTATGACTGCCAACTCTTTAACTGCGGAGGATGTATATGCGAAAGGGGCAACGCTTTCTTTCCCTGAGTCTGTAAAAGATTTCTTCAAAGGTGGTTTAGGTCAGCCTTATGGCGGTTTCCCGAAACAATTACAAGAAATTATCTTGAAAGGTGAAATACCATTGACTACTCGTCCGAACGATACAATTCCTCCAATTGATTTTGGAAAGGATTTTGAAGATTTCAAAACGAAATTCCCAGAAAACGAGCAAGGAGAATTAGATTATCTTTCATACAAAATGTATCCGAAAGTATATGAAGATTACTACAAAGCGCAACAAACTTATGGTGAAGTTTCATTAATTCCGACGCCTGCATTCTTGTATGGTTTAAAACCAGACGAAGAAATCTTGATTACAATTGATGAAGGAAAAACAATTATTGTAAAATATTTGTATAAATCTGAACCTGACGAATCTGGACTTCGTACTGTTACTTTTGAATTGAACGGACAAGCTAGAAGAATTAAAGTATTAGATAAAAACATCAAAATTGAACGTGCTCAACATGCTAAAGCTTCGGCTAAAGGCGATATTGGCGCACCTTTACAAGGTCGTTTGAGTAGAATCTTGGTGAAACCAGGCGATGAAGTAAAGAAAAATGCTCCTTTGTATATCATTGAAGCTATGAAAATGGAATCAATCGTTTCTTCACCATTCGAAGGTATCGTTTCAAGAGTTGTTCTGAATGAAGGAACAGTTGTTGAACAAGAAGATTTAGTGTTAGCCGTTGAAGAAGCCACTTTACCTGAGCCAGACAAAGAAGAATACTTATTCGTTTATGGTACGCTTAGAAAAGACTTCGGAAATGAATTACATAAACTAATTACTCGTAATTCTGAATTTATCGGAATAGCTGATTATCAAGGAAAAATGTACAATATCGGTGAATATCCGGGTATTGTAGCTTCTGATGATGCTAATAGCAAAGTAATTGGTGAATTGTATAAACTTTCAAATTCTTTAAGATTAATCAGAATTTTAGATGAGTATGAAGAATTCTATCCAGAAAATATTGCTGAAAGTGTTTTTGTAAGAAATGCCGTTTCAGTGAGTATTGATGGAACAACTTATGAAGCATACGCATATCTGTACAATCATCCGACAGACGGTTTACCAGAAATAACAAGCGGTGATTTTTTAGCCTAAATAATCATTGACTTGAAAATTCATGAAGAGCCTTGGAGAAATTCAAGGCTCTTCTGGTTTTATTCCATTCAAAAAAGAGAATGTCATAAAGCGCAAAGCAAATCACTTCTTTATCTTTGTAAGAATTTATTTCATCAAAAACTATCAACAATATGACCATTGAATTAAGAAGCGATACTTTTACAAAACCTACACCTGTAATGTTAGAAGCAATGTTTTCGGCGGAAGTTGGAGATGATGTTTTTGAAGACGACCCAACCGTCATTGCCCTCGAACAAAAAACAGCTAGCATGTTTGGCTACGAAGCAGGATTATTCTGTACTTCTGGCACAATGACCAATCAAATTGCCATCAACGTCCACGTAAAACAAGGTGACGAAGTAATTTGCGATGCTCTCTCTCACATTTATTTGTACGAAGGCGGAGGTATTTCAGCCAATTCTATGGCTTCTGTTAATTTATTGCAAGGCGATAGAGGAAGATTAACGGCTTCTCAAATCAAAGAAGTAATTCAGCCTGATAATATCCATCATCCTATTTCAGCTTTGGTTTCACTGGAAAATACTGTCAATAAAGGTGGCGGTGCTTATTATCAATTAGCTGATATTCAGGACATCAAAAAGCTTTGTATCGAAAACAACATTCCTTTGCATTTGGACGGAGCAAGAATTTTCAATGCTTTGGTAGAAACACAGGAAAGTCCTTTGGAATATGGCAAATTATTTGATTCCATTTCAGTTTGTCTTTCAAAAGGTTTAGGAACGCCCATTGGCTCTGTATTATTAGGCACAAAAGACTTTATCAAAAAAGCAAGAAGAGTAAGAAAACGTTTGGGCGGAGGTTGGCGACAAGCAGGATATTTAGCAGCAGCAGGTATTTATGCACTTGATAATAACATCAATCGTTTAAAAGAAGACCACGCTCGTGCTAGAATTATTGGCGAAACGATGGCAAAACTACCAGAAGTAGAAGAGATTTTACCAGTGGATACCAACATCGTCATTTTTAGATTAAATGATAAAATACTTTCATCTGATTATGTTCAGCAATTACACGAAAAAGGTATTAGAGCCGCTACTTTTGGTAAACACTTAGTTAGATTTGTAACGCATTTAGATTTTACGGATGAACATTTAGAGGAGTTTCAGAAGAGAGTTTTATAAATGATATTAGGCACAGTATTTATTTACTGTGCCTTTTTTAATGTCATCTGTATTGTGTAAATTTATCCTAACACTAAACAACTTTATTGATGCAAAGTAATGCCCAAACTCCCGACCAATACATTGAAGAATTGCCTGAGGACAGAAAAATCGCCATTAGCAATTTAAGAAAAGTAATTCAGGAAAACTTACCTGAAGGTTTTCAAGAAACTATGGGCTATGGTATGATTGGCTATGTAGTTCCTCATTCTCTTTACCCAAATGGTTATCATTGTGCCCCGAATCTTCCTTTGCCCTTTTTGAGTATCGCATCACAGAAAAACTTTATTGCAGTTTATCACATGTTGGTATATTTTGACCCAACCCTCAATGAATGGTTTGTAAACGAATTTCCCAAGCATTCAAAAGCTAAATTGGATATGGGAAAAAGCTGTATCAGATTCAAGAAATTAGACCAAATTCCATTTGAATTAATTGGAGAATTAGCCTCTAAAGTAACAGTTGATGAATGGATTAAGATTTATGAAGCACAATTGAAACGGTAAATGAGATTACTCTTCTCCTACCAATTACAGCTAAATCATTCCACTTTTTGAATTATCTTTCAGAAAAATTCAAAAATGAAAATACTTTTATCCTTACTCTGCTTTATAAATTCCTTTGTTTTAGTGGCTCAAACAGACTCAAGTTTGAAAGTCACTGAACTTCAACCTGTTATTATTAGCTCTTCTCGTTTTGTTGGAAAGGATATTCAAACGCCTTTGGCTGTTACGGTTATCGACCAAACTCGTTTACAAACTGGACAATCCAAACTTTCTATGTTCGATGCGTTGGGTGCTGTACCGGGTGTTTTTGCGATGAATTCTGAAAATTTTGCCCAAGATTTACGCATTTCTATTCGTGGTTTTGGCGCAAGAGCTTCTTTTGGTATTCGTGGCTTGAAGGTTGTAATGGATGGCATTCCAGAATCTATTCCTGATGGAACAGCTAAAGTTGGCAATTTAGACATGGGTTTAATGGAACGCATGGAAGTAATCAAAGGGCCAACTGCAGGTTTGTATGGCAATGCTTCGGGTGGAGTAATCAGTCTTTTTTCAGAAACGCCTAAAACTTTTTTTGCCGAAGCACAAGCTACTTTCGGCTCTTTTGGGTTTCAAAGATTACAATTTAAAACGGGCCAAGAAATTGGGAAAGTCACTTATTTTTTGAATGCTTCTCGTTTGACAAGTACTGGTTATCGTAATCACAGTGCTTTAGAACGTAATTTTTTCAATGGAAAAGTAATTTATAAGTTTTCGGACAAAAGTAATTTGAGTGTTTTGATGAGTTATGTGGATAGCCCAAAAGCAGAAGACCCAGGTGGATTGACGCAAGCTGATATTGACAAAGATAGACGACAAGCCAGACAAGTAAACATAGACTATAATGCTTACGAAACTTTTAAACAAAGTAAATTAGCCTTGATTTACGACCAAAAAATTGGCGAAAAACATCAAATCAATGCTCGTGCTTTTTACTTAAATCGTGATTTTAATAGTCAACAAGCTACCAAAGATAATGGACAAATTGCTTTCAAAAGAGATTTTTCTGGCGGAGGTTTTAATTATCAATTCACTGAAAAAAAATATAGGCTAAAAGCAGGATTAGACATTGAAAATCAACAAGATAATCGCCAAAGATATGATAATTTATTGGGTGAAAGAGGGATTTTAAAACTCGACCAAATTGAATCTTTCAGCAATATCGGTACATTTATCTTGCAAGAATATACTTTCAATCCCCAATTCAGACTTTCATTAAATACTCGTTTTGATGATATTCAATTAAAAATTTCGGATAAATTCTTGACTGATGGCGACCAATCTGCTACGCAATCTTTTCAGCGTTTTAGTCCGATGTTAGGATTTTCGTTTGCTCCAACAGTCAATCAATCTATTTATACCAATATTTCAAGCAGTTTTGAAACGCCATCTTTGAATGAATTATCCAATAATCCATTGAATACTGGCGGTTTTAATCCTGATTTAAGTCCACAGAAATCAAGAAATTTTGAATTGGGTTATAAAGGTATTCTTAGTAAAAAATTAAGATTTGACCTAGCTCTTTTCACGATTGAAGTACAAGATGAGATTGTTCCTTACCAAATTGCAGGACAAGCAGGAAGAACATTCTTTAGAAATGCAGGTTTATCGAACCGAAAAGGTATTGAAGCTGGTTTAACCTACAAAATACTGACAGGTTTAACTACTTATTTGAATTATACTCTCTCCGATTTTGCTTACAAAGAATACCAAACAACCGCTGGAAAATTTGATGGAAATACTTTGCCTGGCATTCCGAAACATAATATTTATTCGGAGTTTAGATATTTTGATAAATCTGGTTTATTTGGCATTGTTCAGTTAAGAAGTATCAGCAAGATTTATGCGGATGATGCCAATACTGTAACTAATGATGGATATTTTACAGCAAATGTACGACTGGGCTATCGTAAGCAAATTGGAGCTTTAACTTTAGAACCTTTTATCGGTATTAACAACTTAACGAATACCGTTTACAATGCCAATGTTCAAATCAACGCTACAGCCAATCGTTACTTTGAACCTGCTTCTGGAAGCTTTTTGTTTGGAGGAATTAGTGTGAGAGCGTTTTAGATATGGGATTTTGGATTTCTGTCGTCGGATTAATTAAACCTATAAGGATTTATATAATTGACTAATAATAAGAACTTTAACCTCAAATCCTTATAGGTTTATATTCTCAATTAATTTATTCTAAATACTTATCTATGAAAAATTATGAAAAAATTAAAAATACATTGGTAAATGAAGATGAGGAAAAAGCATTTAAGTTATTAAAGAGTATTGAACTGGATATAGCAATGTATTCATCTTCTTTAATTGATTCATTTGTATTATTAAAACCATGTCAGGTAAAAAATGATATTGCTCTTTTACTTTCTGAAATGAGTAATGAAGATTTTGTTCCAATTGTTATTAATGATATTAAAAAATATCTTAATGGTGAAGACATTGGGTCATTAATATATTTCCTACTTGATAAAAATATAGGAGATTATATTGTTGATATAATTGACATTTTATGTAACCTTAATCCTAAAAATGACAATTTTGAAGCCTTTGAAATGATTCATTTAATCTTGAAGGAATATGAAGGAAAAGTTTCAAAAAAAGATATAAACACATCTATTCTGTTAATTAATAATACATTAAAATCAACAGCCCAAAATGAGCAACGATATAATTATATAAATTGGTGTTTGAATTGGCTACTACAAAAAAAAGCCATTATTGAGTTTATCGATAAAATGGAACAAAATCCTGAAATTTCACTGGGTGATTCACACTGATTATTTCCCTGCATTTCTCTAAGAGAATCTACAATTATTATCTCTGAAAATCTGCGGGTAAAATATTTTTTTCCAAACTCTTCAAAAATTATATTATCTTCGCCATCCCAAAGAATGAAATAATTACATTTCATTTGATGTTCTTTTAATCATTTGGGGGCGACCGGTATTGACAGCTTGTGCAGGTCGGTGGTAAGCACGTCGGGAGTTGGTCTAATCTCCTGTTAAAAATTAGTCCGAAAAACAATCGGCAATACTCAGTATGCCATGGCAGCTTAATCCTTAAAGGATTTCGTTTTGGATAGTTATCAACGGAGTTGGAGCTATTCGCCACACCCCACTCGGCTAAACTCTGCCGCTGGGATACGGGGTGTCGAAACGCAGAGTCGAATGTTGTGATTTCTCTAAGCAAACATTTAGTACAAAGAGGATAAGGATAGTTTAAGGTCCGGCTTGAACCCTGCCTATCTCGAAAAAATAATCAAGACTAAACGTGAAGAAAGCTATCGAGTTCCTTGTCTGGACGAGAGTTCGAATCTCTCCGTCTCCACTCCTTAAACCGCTTATACAATGTGTATGAGCGGTTTTTGTTTTATTTGCCTTTCCGTATTCTTCCTAAAACATTCTATTTATTATACCCATTAGTACAATTGTCTTCCTGAGAATTTTTCTAAAAAGAACTCTTATTTTTCTAGTTTACTCTAAACATTTTCTAGTAAGTGATGGAGTTTTTCTTATCTACTTTGCAATTTTTCTGACAAGAAAAAGTCTATCGTTAATCTTCTTTAAAGTTTTTCTGACAAGAAAAAGTCTATCGTTAACCTTCTTTAAAGTTTTTCTGACAAGAAAAAGTCTATCATTAATCTACAATGGGATATTGTAGATTAACAATGCTTGGGATATAACTCAAAAAATTTGAATAGTGTCAAAGGATAAAATGAATAAAAAGAGGCTAGGCTTATTGAAAATAGAGTCTCTGCTTTAATGAATTGTTTGCAGCTTTAAAACACAAATGGCACAACCGAAGGTTATGCCATTTGTGTTTTTATCAATTATCTTAAAGATTTACTTTTTTAAATACGTTTCAATTTCTTGCAGATTCAAGGCATTGAATGTCATTTCTTTGGTTAAACCTCCTTTGCGAGCCACTGCAACACCATAGTGCATATCAAAATATCCATCTTTTTCGTGTGCATCTGGATTGATAGAAAGTTTTACATCTTTTTCTAAAGCGTATTGTATCCATCGCCAATCTAAATCTAATCGATATGGACTGGCATTGATTTCAATGATTACATTATTGGCAGCGCAAGCATCTATCATCTTTTTATAATCGACGGGATAACCTGCTCTTGATAATAATAATCTTCCAGTTGGATGTCCAAGTATAGTTGTATAAGGATTTTCAATCGCTCCAATAATTCTTGACATCGCTTTTTCTTCTGTCATTTTAAGATTTTGATGAATTGAAGCAACGATATAATCAAAGCTTTTTAGTACATCATCTGGATAATCCAGAGAACCGTCTCCTAAAATATCAGATTCTATGCCTTTTAGTATTTTAAAAGGTCTGTCTGTCATCAACGAATAAGCTTGATTCAATTTATCAATTTCAGCATGTTGCTCATACACTCTTTCTTCCGAAAGTCCTTTGGCATAAGAAGCAGTTTTTGAATGGTCTGCAATTCCCAAATATTCAAAGCCTAATTCTCTACAATAATCAGCCATTTCTTTTAAAGAATGTTTACCATCTGAATAAGTAGAGTGATTATGCAAAATACCTTTGAGACCATCCCAAGTAATTAATTCATCATTCTGATGTTTTTGTACCCAATCAAATTCAAAATTACCTTCTCTCATTTCTGGAATGATATAAGGAATATTTACACTTGAATAAATGGCTTCTTCCGAATCAAAAACTTGTTTTTGAACAGTCTTTAAAATGTTTTGACTTGCCAAATGCTTTGGAGAAGCTGAGTAAATAAATACTTGGTTTACAAACTGAGCAGGCGAGCAAATAAGCACTTCAATATCAATAGCTTTCCCTTCAAAATGTCCTCTCCATGCAAAAGGAGAAGAAACCTTTTCATCTTGTTGTAAAGTAGGCAATGAATTGATTAACTTTTGAACTTCCCAAGGTTTATCATGCCCTACCACCAATTGAATGGTTTCTACAATTTCATTTTTACGTCTGACATCGCCAACGATAGATACTTGTTCAAAATGTTTTTCCAGCTCATCGAATAATACTTGCGCCAACTCCTCTCCTTTCTCCATGCGAAGCTTTCCTGTATTCGACTGCGCATATAAAATAGATTCTTTGATGGTATTTTGAATTTTATCTCCAAAACCTTTCAATTTTGCTACTTCGCCATTTTCACAAGCTAAAAGCAATTCACGAGTATCAGTAATATTGAGTTCCTGCCAAATTGTGCGTACTTTTTTGGGACCGATGCCTTTGATATTGAGCATATCCAATACTCCTTCGGGCGTGCGAGCAAGTAATTCTGTTAATTCTTGTGTCGTTCCCGTTTGTCGGATTTCATCAATTTTTCCAGCAATACTTTTCCCAACACTTGGCAAAGTAGCTAATTGAGCTACCGACTTATTCAATAAATCTTCGGTAGTTTTATCCAAAGCACGAACAGCAAAACCAAGATTTTTGATTTTGAATTCGTTTTCGTCGTGTAATTCAAGCAGCTTTACCGAGAGTTCAAGTAAGGCGACAATGTCTTCGTTATTCATTGCTGATTCAATTTATTGATTCGCTTGTTCTGATAATTTTGTTTCTTGTTCAGCCAAAACCTCTGCTACTGGTCTAAAATTTCCTTTTTTCAACAATTCATTTTCAGGAACGTAAGGACATACTTCCAAAATGGTTGTTAGGTTAATGTCTGTAATCAGATAATCGTTCAGATTACCTAAGTTTTTCACTAAAGCTTCGTACACATCTTTAGGATTATCAGCATTAATCAACATCATGTGTGGTACTTTCTTTTCTTTCTGCGTTTTTTCGTCGAAAGTAATGTATTGTACCTTGGCTTTATACCAAATCTCTGAACCATTTTCTTCAAAGAAAACTTCACTGAGCTTCATTTTAGCTAAATTAATCAACTGAAAATCAGGTGTATTACTTGCTACTACTTCAAACATTCTTGCTTCTGCTTCTGTATAAGAAACTGCATCAACTAAGTATGCTTCATTAATTGTTTTTAAAGAACCCGCTTCGTCTTCACGTTGGTAACGTATTTTACCTAAATACCAAGTTGCCATGTTTTGTTGTTTTAATATGAACAACCTCACCCCTAACCCCTCTCCTGTTGAGAGGGGAACTTTAATTTTGATAAGCCCCCTCTCAACAGGAGAGGGGGTTGGGGGTGAGGTTTACTTCGCCAAATTTTATTTAAGACCTTTTCCTTGTATTTTTTACAATTACACAAAACTATCAAGACTTATGGAGGAATACAATTTGTGAGGGATAAGTTCTTGCAACCCTTGAATAGTTTTTAGCATCTATGCTTTCAAACTAAAATCTCTACAGGCTGATTATCTTGATTTTATTCCTTAATTTTAATTACAGAATTCAATAAATCCTCTTCTAAAATTATTTAACAAAATGGAATCAACAAGCACATTAAGTCATCCATTACACACTCATCAAAGTAAAACAAGTTTCGCCAGTCTTCTTTTAGGCATTCCAATGTATGTTTATGTTGTTGCTATTTGTTCATGTTTAGTCATCAGTGGTATTCTGTGGGATATTGCTTGGCACATGACGATTGGCAGAGACGGGCTTTTCTCTGCGCCACATAATTTAATTTATATTGGTGCGGCTTTCGCAGGAATTATTTCAGGGTTTCAAGTATTAAAAACTTCTTTTTGGGGAAATGCTACAGAAAAAGGTAAAATGGTAAATTTCTGGGGGATTTTCTATAGCTCATTGGGCGGAATGTTTTGTATTTGGGGAGGTTTTGCCGCAGGAACTTCTGCTCCTTTTGATGATTGGTGGCATAATACTTATGGCTTAGATGTTCAAATTTTTTCGCCTCCGCATACAGTTTTGCTTTTGGGGTTAATTTCTATTCAGATTGGAGCGATGATTATGGTTTTAGCCATTTTGAATAGAAAAGAAAAAGTAGCGAGTTTAACGAAGGAACAAAACGAAGCAAGAAACATCCGTTTGCGTTGGATTTTTATCTTTACCGCAGGCATGGTATTAGCAACTGCTTATACTTTTATGTTTGAATTTTTGGGAAGATGGAATATGCACGGTGCATTATTTTACCAAATAGGTTCTGCTTTATTTCCTTTATTAATTATTCCTTTTTCAAGGGCATCTGGCAGTAAATGGGGCGCTACTTATTCCGCTTTAATTTACATGATTTATTACATTACTATCAATGCAACGCTTAGAATGTTCCCCGCAGAACCTTTATTAGGACCTATTGCCAATCCTGTTACTTTCTATCAGACAACGGCTTTCCCTTTATTATTAGTTTTCCCAGCAATGGTGATTGATATATTGACTACAAAATTCGGTGCGAAAAATGATTGGTTTTTAGCAATACTAATGGGCTTTGGTTTCTTAGCTACTTTCTTGATTATTCAATATCCAGCAGGAAATTTCTTACTTGAATCACCTTATGCACGTAACTGGTTCTTCCAGTCAGACGCATGGTCGTATAGTAGCAGTGCAGATTGGGAATATCGTTACAAATTTGCTCCTTGGGATGTTACTGAAGGAATAGAAGCTTGGGCAAAAGGCGGAGGGATTGCATTGTTACTTGGTATTTTATCGGCAAGAGTTGGTTTGCTTTGGGGGAAATGGATGCAGAAGGTTCAGCGATAAATAACTGGAACTATTCCGTTATTTATCAATTTTACGCAAAAGGAAAAATGTTTTTTTTAATCTTAATTATTCATTCTTAAAGACCTTACTTTTCTTGTCTTGACACAAGAAAAGTAACAAAAGAAAGTCAAGAAATTCCGAATCGCAGCGGCGAACCGCCTCGCTCCGCTCAAACAGCGGAATTTCGAAAAATGCTGACGCCAGAATAATAACATATTTTTCTTTGCTTTTTGTAGGTTTCTATTTACTCTTTCTTTACAAGCCTTAAAAGAAAATTATACTATGAAAAATATATTGTTAAACAGTTTTTTATTACTCTTAAGTTTTTGTTTTACTTATCCAATTCAAGCTCATATTGGTAGTTCGGGTGTTGTTTTTGAAGGAAATGCTGGTAAATATGCTTTGCAAGTATATGTTCAACCGCCTGATGTTATTCCGGGAACAGCAAAAGTAACGGTGATTGCAGATGCTAACGATATTCAGAAAGTAAATATCAAACCTATTTATTATTGGTTTGGTGATGAAGGTTCTCCTCGTTCAGATGAAGCTTTTCCTGTAGCAAACCAAGCTGGGCGTTACGAAGGACAAATCTGGTTGATGAATTCTGGTGCTGCCAGTGTACAAGTAGAAATCATCGGTAGTCGTGGTAAAGGAAGTTTGATAGTTCCTTTAGTTGCCATTGCTACTGCCAAACGTGCGATGTCACCATCTTTAGGTTGGGTTTTAGCAGGTTTAGGTTTATTGTTAGTTGGCTTGCTAACAACCATTATTGGTGCAAGTACAAGCGATAGTTTACAAACTGTTGGTGAACCAATTAGTGGAACTACCATGAAAAAGAGAATCAAAGGCTCTGTGATTGGAGCAAGTTTTTGTGGTGTTTTACTTTTTGTGGGTAATAATTGGTGGAATGGTCTGACGGATGATTATCAAAGAAATCTCTATAAACCTTATACTGCCAACACAAAAGTGATAGAAGAAAATGGTGTCTCAGTTTTAAAATTACAAATTGATAGTAATTCTGTACAAAGACGTTGGCTAAGTTATGCCATTCCTGATCATGGAAAATTAATGCACTTGTTTTTAATTCGTCAAGGTACGATGGATGTTTTTGCTCATTTACATCCTTCCAGAAAAGATACTTTAAATTTTGAAGCACAATTACCTGATTTACCTGCGGGCAAATATTTATTATATGCCGATGTCATGCGTTATCAAGGCGCACAATATACCATTGCTGATACTGTAGAAATCAAAAAGCAAATTAGTAATGGTAATAATTCAAGTACTTTAAAAGACCCATACGATGCCTACGCCATTACTAATCCGTTAAATACCAAAGAGGCAAGTATCAAAAGTGATTTGATTACAATTTGTGGAACGCCCGGTGTTAAAACCAAATTACAAGATGGTTCAAGTATTGTTTGGGAGGAAGACCCCAATAAACCTTTAATGATGGGAAAAGTCTATGATTTAAAGTTTAGTATTCTCAGTCCAGATGGTACAAAAGCTAAACTTGAACCTTATTTAGGAATGATGGGACATGCCGCTATTGTAAAAGATGATGGCTCAGTTTATATACATTTACATCCAACTGGAACGGTTTCAAGTACTTCTGTTTCTGTCATGCAAAAAAGACTCGACGAAACATCAAAGAAACCTAATATTTTACCTGCTATCGCTTTTAAAGATAGTGTAGATAAAATCATGACAAAATTAAGTATGATGACAGAAGCAGAAAGAGACAATTTTTTGATGCCAAATATGTTACATACAAACGACAAAGCCGAACATCACAATACGGTAAATTTCCCTTACGTCTTCCCACAAGCAGGAAAATATAGAATTTGGTTACAAGTAAAAAGAAATGGCAAAATCCTGACTGGAACATTTGATGCGAAAGTGATGTAGGATTTTGGGATTTCAGATTTCAGCTTTCGGATTTCAGTCATCGGGTTTTGTTTATAAATTATAAAGTACAACTGATGGCATGAATGAAGTCATGCCATCAGTAAAGTAAAAATTCAAAGCCGACATCTGATAGCCGACTACCGAAAGCCAACAGCGAAAAACTGACCTTCATCATTTTACCACAAAAAAATCAAAAAAACGTCCTACGTTTCCTTTTCGTTTCTACCTTTGCAGTCAAGTTTAATCGGAGGATAATCTTGTTCAATAGAAGCAAGCTTATTCGCTAATTCTCATATTTTCAAAAGGTAGAAATGGAATACAGAATAGAAAAAGACACGATGGGCAAGGTACAAGTGCCTGCGAATGTTTACTGGGGAGCGCAAACGCAACGTTCAATCTTGAACTTTCCTATTGCTCAAGACATCAACAAGATGCCAAAAGAAATTATCCGTGCGTTTGCCTATTTGAAAAAAGCGGCAGCCATCACAAATTTCGAGGCTGGTGTTTTGGCAGAAGATAAGAAAAACCTTATCGGACAAGTATGTGATGAAATCTTAGAAGGAAAATTAGACGACCAATTTCCATTGGTAGTTTGGCAAACTGGTTCGGGAACACAATCAAACATGAACTGTAATGAAGTGGTTGCTTATAGAGCACACGTAATTAACGGTGGTAACTTGTTAGATGAAAGTAAATACGTTCACCCGAACGATGATGTAAACAAATCGCAGTCGTCTAACGATACTTTTCCAACAGCGATGCACATTGCGGCATACAAAATCTTGGTAGAAGTAACGATTCCGGGAATCACCAAATTACGTAATACCTTAGACGCAAAAGCAAAAGAATTCAAAAATGTTGTAAAAATTGGTCGTACTCACTTTATGGATGCTACGCCTTTAACTTTAGGACAAGAATTCTCTGGTTATGTTTCTCAACTTGACCACGGTTTGCGTGCTATCAACAATACTTTAGCTCACCTTTCTGAATTAGCTTTAGGTGGTACAGCAGTAGGAACAGGTATCAACACGCCAAAAGGATATTCTGAAAATGTAGCAAAACACATTGCTGATTTAACAGGCTTACCTTTTGTAACAGCAGAAAATAAGTTTGAAGCGTTGGCGGCACACGATGCTATCGTAGAAGCACATGGAGCTTTGAAAACAGTAGCAGTTAGCTTAATGAAAATCGGTAACGATGTTCGTATGCTTTCTTCTGGTCCACGTTCGGGTATTGGTGAAATTTATATTCCTGATAACGAACCGGGTTCGTCAATTATGCCAGGAAAAGTAAACCCAACACAATGCGAAGCGATGACAATGGTTTCAGCACAAGTAATGGGTAATGATGTAGCAATCGGTATTGGTGGTTCGATGGGACATTTTGAATTGAATGTTTTCAAACCAGTAATGATTTTCAACTTCTTACACTCTGCTCGTTTGATTGGCGATGTTTGTGTGGCGTTTAATGATAAATGTGCTGAAGGTATCCAACCTTTACACGAAAATATCAAGAAACACGTAAACAATTCTTTGATGTTGGTAACGGCATTGAATACTAAGATTGGGTATTATAAATCGGCTGAGATTGCTCAGACTGCCCATAAAAATGGCTCAACGTTAAAAGAAACAGCTATCGCTTTAGGTTATTTAACAGCAGAAGAATTTGACGCTTGGGTAATTCCTGAAGATATGGTTGGTGATATTAATGTTTAGTAGCAGTCAGCTATTAGCTTTGAGTTATGAGCTTTGAGCTTTGAGCTTTTGATTGCCATTGCTCGTGTCTCCACGAGCAATATTGCGGAGTAATTCCAAACATAAAAATCCCCTTTACAGCGATGTGAAGGGGATTTTTATTTTTATGGGAATTACACTCAATGAATGGCGACTTACAATAAAGAAATGACCATTTACATTGAAGAAATGGCAACTTACAATCGAGAAACGACCATTTACATTCAAGAAATAGAGACTTACAATCGAGAAACGACTATTTACATTTAAGAAATGGTAACTTACAATTGAGAAATGACCATTTACATTGAAGAAACGAATAATTACACTCCCTAAACACTTGCTTACATTCCAGAAACAGGTGACTACAATGAAGAAATTGCCATCTACACTAAAGAAAAGAGAAACAGCAATTGATAATCAGATAATTACATTTGAGAAATATAGGTTTACAACTAAGAAATGATATGTAGCTGTAAACCTTTACGGTTACCGTTTTTGTATCTGTACTTTCCTAAAAGGTAACCGCAAGATTTACCGCTACACCTTATCATAAGACAAAATACCGTTTAATAAGTTTTTGGGAAATTGTTAGCTATTGGTTTGGGTATTTTGTGGGAAAATGGTAGGTTGTGGGAGTGTTTGGATTTATATTATTTCATTATGAAGTGTATAATACAAATCAATTTAAAAAATAAAAAATCTTATCTGTTAAACACAATATTGTCAACTTGTTTCCTCAATGAAAGAACTCGATAAATTCTATTTAGAATATGGTAAATTTATTATAAATTTTGAAAACATAAATTTTAGGCTTTGTTATATAATACGTAACATTTGTACAAATCATAATATGTTTTCAGAGGATGATAAAAAAATTGAAATTTTATTAGAAGGTTTAACTGCAAATCCCTTGCTTTCTAAGTTTAAAAGTCTTTTTCTGACACTAGATATTTCTGAGGATAAAGAAATTACAGATTTAATTGACAATTTTCACAAAAACTTCTTAAAAGTAATAGAAATTAGAAATTTCTTAGCACATGGAACATTTTTTCCGGGTGACCCACAAGGAAACTTGGAGAATTTTGAAGTTCGAAAACCTAAATTAAGTAAAAAAGGGTATCATCAAAATGTTAATATTATTTCTATTGAAGCACTAAGAAAATTAAATTTAGAAGTAAAGAAAATGGAGAATTTTATAAATTCATTTAATTCGTTTCAAGGTGGGAATCTTTCAGAAGGTTTAAGACAACGAATATACAATGAAATGAAAAGCTCAATTTTGGGTTTAAATGTTTCTTTGGATATATTAAATAAGTCTATTGATTAAAACAAATCAAAACTCCAAGCTCTTCCAAGTTTCTAAACTTAGAAGCTACAATAAAATCAGTCTTAAACTTTGTAAAGCATACTTATCCTCACATCGATTAATAAAATTATGAAAACACTAATATTCACAGTACTAACCTTGACTTTTTTAAGTTGTTCAACAAAAGGCAATAACAAAATGGGATTATTTTGGAAAAAAGAAATTCCTAAACAAAATGTAAACAATATTACAAGTTTTGATACGACACAACTTGCAAAAACAGCAGAAATGCTAGATGAAGATTTGTATTGGAAAATTATTGACAAATCATTAAAAAACACTTCTAACCAAGATGACCAAGAACAGTATTTAATAAATGAAATTGGTACCTTGACACCAAAACAGATGATTGGTTTTCGTTTACGAACAGACAAGTTACTTTATGACACTTATAATTCAGAAATGTGGTGTGCAGGATGTATTATGAATAATGGCTCTTCGGACGATGGTTTTGAGTATTTTAGAAATTGGGTGATTTCAAGAGGTAAAAAAGCTTACTATAATGCAAAAAAAATCCAGACAATTTAATCAACGAAGTGAACGAAGATTTAGAAATGTATGAATTTGAAGCTTTTTGGTATGTAGCTCTGGAAGCATTTAAACGAAAGACAGGTAAGGATTTATATGACTATATTGATGAAGAAAAGTTTAAAGAAAATGAAGGAAATTATCCTCAGTTTAAATTTACTTGGCAAGAAGACAAACCTCAGAGTATGAAGAAAATTTGTCCGAAATTATTTGACAAACTATGGGATAAATAAAAATTATTGTCAACAACTAATCTCCCAAGCTCTTCTAAGTTTCTAAACTTGGAAGCTCCAATAAAAATCAGTCTGAGACTGATTTTTATTTTGCCCTTGTTGGAGTTATCTCCAACAGGATGTGCGTAAGCAACACACCAGCTTGATAGTTTAATTCTCCCTTCACATTTGGCGAGTTGCTTACGCTCGTTTCGTTGGAGATAACTCCAACGAAGGTGGAATCCGAAACCCGAAAGCCTCTTCCTAAATCTCCATCAATCGCTTTAAATTATCGTGGAAAGAAACGCCTGTTTCTAATTTACTTCGTTTTTGGTCTTGCATTACTACCAAGTATTTGCCGTTGAAATGTCTTTCTAATTCTTTAATTCTGGTAGCATTTACAATACACGAACGGCTGATTCTGATAAAGCTGTCTGGTAGTTTTTCGCTAAGGTTGGCAATGGTATAATTGGTAATATGTTGTTTTCCATCGACAGTATTTAAAAATACATACTTATCATCTGCCTGAAAAAAGGCGATTTCGTGGAAAGCAATGATTAAAATTTTATCGCCATTCTTTACAGAAATAGAATGTATTTCTTTTTTAGGTTTTAGCAATTCCGAAATAGATTGAATACTCTCGGAAGAAAGTTTTAAAGATTGGTTTTCCGTAAATTTCAGCAGTTTTTGTACCGTTCTATCCAACCTTGATTTTTCGATAGGCTTTAATAAATAATCTATAGAATTTTCTTCAAAAGCCTTCATCGCAAATTGGTCGAAGGCAGTCACAAAAATCACAATCGGCATATAAGTAAGCTTTGCCAGCATCTCAAAACCAGAAAGAATGGGCATTTCGATGTCTAAGAAAATTAAATCAGGCTTTAAATCTTCGATGATTTCCAAGCCCTCTTGTCCGTTCAAAGCCTCGCCAATGATGTCGAAAGTATCGTCATAATCATTCAAAAGTCTTCGCATTCGACTAATTGAAATAGGTTCGTCGTCTATAAGTATGGTTTTGTATTGCATGATTTTTGGATTTCGGATGTCGGATTTCAGTTTTCGATTTTTATTAATTTATATCTCAAGCAAAAAGCTCATAGCTGAAAGCTACAAAGGCAAATAAATCACCACCACCTTCTCCGGTTGATTTTTAATGTCAATAGTTGCCTTGTCACCATAAACAATTTTTAGTTTTTCCTTGATACTCCGCAAGCCAAAACCTCCTCCGAAAGATTCGCCAAAGTCTGGTCCGTTGTCATGGATTTTTATCAAAATCTTATTCTCAAGCGTTGTGATTTTAACCGAAATAATTCCTGCACTGGCAATTTTAGAAATACCATGTTTAATAGCATTTTCTACCAAAGGCTGTAACAAAAATCGAGGAATTTTTTCTTCCAAAATACTTTCTTCACAATCAATAGCATAAGTCAAACGATGTCCAAAACGTACTTCTTCAATTGTTAGATAAGCTTTAATGATTTCTAATTCATCTGCCAAAGTATGAAAATTCTCTTCGGTTCGTCCTGTTGTGTAGCGAAACAATTTTGATAATTGAATCGTCATTTCCTCCGCTTTATCAGGTTTATCGTGAATTAAACCTGTAATACTATTCAGCGAATTATACAAAAAATGTGGATTGATTCGGGCTTCCAAAGCATCTAATTGTGCTTTTGATTTTAGCTTTTCTAAATTCAATAATTGGTACTCTTGTTCAGAAATTTTACGAGTAATACTGCGTGTTCTTAGCCAATAAAAAAGGTACGCCCAACTAATCAGCACAGGAAGAATAAAGTAAAAATAAATAGCAGTCCCATTATCAAGGTCCCAAATACTTTTATCAACATTTTGCCAGCTTAAAGTTGTATGAAAAAGGTTGCCGAAAAGTAAAGAACAGCCCATTAAAGGGAAAAACTTCACAAAATCTACGGGAATTCTATTTTCAATAAAGTTTATAAAAACATAAATAGAAGCCACAGCAGCGAAGGAACTCATCAGATTCAAGTAAAAAACATCCTGATAAACTCCAGAAAAATCTAAAGGTAAATGACTGATTTGAAGTGAAAAGAAAATCACAGAAGTAAAAGCATAACCTACCAGTAAACAAAAAATGATGTTAAAATAGATATTGTATGATGGTTTCCACTGAGACTCATGCTCAGTTTTAGCAAAAGGTTTAGCGTTTTTTATAGGTTTTTCATGAAAAGGCTCAGGGCTTTTTTTTTCAGGAGGTTGCTGTGGATTATCTTTCGGAGCATTCGGACGATAAGTATCGTTGGCAAAGTCTGAATGAAAGATATTTATTTTACCCGCCAAGGTTTTAATGGTTACGTTCGCTCCGCCCCCATTCAATTTTCCTCTGATACTTTGTTTGGTTTGATAGCCCGAAAAATTTTGAAGTGGGGGCAAATATATTCTATTGGCAGATGCTTCCAAATCTATGGGATGTTCGAGCGGGAGCGAAATATTGATGTTTCCACCAGCCGTATCAAACCAAGCGTATTGATTAATCGCATTTACTTCAGCCCGAATATTTCCGCCTTTGGTACTTGCTCCGATATTACCATTTATGTTTTTTAAAGCAATATTTCCACCTGCGGTGTTGCATTCGAAAGCGCCAGAAACATTGAAAGCTTCGATATTCCCTCCCCAACTTGAACAGTGAATTTTTCCTTCATGGTTCTGAATATACATATTTCCACCTTTGGTATCTATCTTAATATCAGCGTTGTTTCCTGCTAAAAAGATATTTCCACCCATTGTAGTAGCTTCAACATTTCCTTCACATCTTAATAAATTAATCTTACCGCCCATCGTTTTTCCATAAATATTACCATGAGTCTGTTCGGCAGAAATATTTCCTCCCCAAGTAGAAAAACTATGATTCCCTTCAAGGTTTTTTAAGGCTATTTTTCCCCCATAGGTTTTTGAATAAGAATTGATAGACGCTGGCAAATAAATACTGAAAGAGGTTTTCTGGAAATTAAACCAATTATAAATATTAAGATAATTGGGTTTTGAATAAATATGCAATGTATCGTTAACCACGTTCATTGATAAATCATGAGCCTCAAAATCAAATTCCAGTAATGGGTCTTTGATGATAAAAAAAGTAAACAAACTACGAACAGTAGCAAATACTTCTACTTTGATGGTATTATCATCATGTCCGACTATCTCTATATCGCCAGAGAAAGTTTTTAGTTGAAGGTTTTTGAGGTTTTCAACGTCGTATTTTTTGGTAATTACTGGTTTATAGTTCATTGCTCAGAAAGCATCAGCCTATGCGAATGATGCAAGTTTAAATTTAATGAATTGTTTTGATTAGATTGAGATTGAAGCTTTTAGCTTTCGGTCATCAGCTATCGACTTTTATATTTATTATTTGATTCAAAACAACTTATAAAAACTATTTTCTAGAAATGCTTTCCGATAGATTGAAGTTTTAGAAGGATAAAATTTATTTTATTGAGGATAAAAAAAATCCCGAAAATGAATAATTCACTTTCGAGATTTTTGATAATTATTTTATGACGTAAAAATCAAATTGCTTAAATCTCATTGTTTTTAGCAATTTTAAGCTTCTCTGCTTTAGCAATATCTCTTAAACTTTTCATGTAAAGCAATTCTACTTTTGTTCTTGCCCAAGGAGTTTTTCTTAAAAAAGACAAGCTTGATTTTACGTTAGGGTCATAATTAAAACAACGAATATTGATTAATTCTCCTAATTTTTCCCAACCATAATAAGCCACTAAATGGTTCACTATATTTTCTAAGGTTACTCCATGTAATGGATTATTTTTTTGCTTGGTTTCCATATTTTTATTTTTTGGTCTGCTATCGGCTATCAGTCGTCGGGTTTCAGTAATTCTAAAAAACCGAAAGTGTATAGCCGAAAGCCGACGACTGAAAGCCATACTAAGCTACAAATCTAATCATTAAATTCCTTTACCGCTTTGTTTTTATCAATTGTAACTTCCAAAGAAGTAACGGCAGAAGTACCAAACCAGCCTGCTGCTTGTTTTTTTGAATTTGGGTTTGTATTGTTTACATTACATGGGATTCTAGCCGCAGGTGTCGCAAATAAGCCTGAATTATTTAATTCAGTACGTAACTGAGTCCAAAAATCAAAATGTGCTTCCGTAATCGAACTTAGTTCAACTTTCAATTTATCGTTTTCTGCATATAATTCTGGAGAAATAGCACGACGAAGTGGTAAAATAAACATCAGTCCATCGCCAACACTACTTTTATTCAAAAGTGCATCATAAGCAATAACAATATTTTCAGCTCCGCTGAACAACTTCCCATTTTTATATACTTTTACACGATAGCAGTCTCCTACTCCCACAAAATCTTTGGCATAAAAATTAGCGTCGTAGCCTTCTTTGGGTTTGTCATCACCTGTTTGGTTTAAGTTAGGACTATCTTCGTACTTATAAACGATAGAATCAATTTTAGGAACTCTTTTCAATTCAGAAACCGCTTTGAAACTTTCACCTTCAGCTTCAATGGTCAAAGTATAAGTTTTACCAATTACACCCATTATTTCTGTAGAGCTTGAAGGAGTCCAAACGTATTTGCCTTCATTCTTCAAGTCTTTGAATTCATAAATCTTACCTGTATTGTCTGTTACTTTTACCACCGCATTTGTAATGGCTCTTGGCGTTGTGCTACTCAATAAAGCTTGAGATTCACTCAGTTTAATAACTTGTTCACCCGCTACATCCGTTATTGTTCCTTCTACTACTAAATACTTTTCAGTTTCAGGAACATTTAAGTCAATGACATCCTCACAACTCATCAGTGATATGCCAAGAAATAAGGAAAATATAGTTTTAATAATTGATTTCATGATTGATACTGTTAAAGTTTCGATGTTAGAATTTAAAATTGTACGTTATTGATGGAATAAATGAGCCAATAATTGATAAACGTACCGCTTCATTTTGAACAACACTTGTTGGCGACTGTGCCGCTTCTCCAGCAGTTTGTTCTTTAGGTCTTGTATAAATTGAAAATGGATTTCTACGATTGTACAAGTTATATACCGAGAAAACCCATTCAGATTCACCTTTCCCAAATAATGCTTTTTTATTCTTTTTGGTCGCCGAAATATCCAAACGATGGTAAGAAGGAACTCTTACATTTCCTCTAACACCATTATCAGTAATGCTATAAGTTAGGTCTTCATAAGTACCTTGTCCTTTTCCTAATGAATAAGGCACTCCAGAAATAAAGGCGAAATTTCCGCCAAAACTCCATTTCTTGTTAATTTCATATTGAGCAACTACGTTTAAAGTGTGCATACGATCATAACGGTTTGGATACCAATTACTGTTGTTCAATCCTTCCACTAAGCGTTCGGTACGAGCCAAAGTATAACTTACCCAACCTGTCAATTTGCCTTTATTTTTCTTCCCGTACAATTCTAAACCGTAAGCACGACCTTTTCCAAACATCAAATCTTTTTCGAATTCTGGATTTAAAAACAAATCGGCACGGTCAGAATAATCAATTTGGTTTTTCAAATCCTTGTAATATACTTCTACCGAAGTTTCGTATTCATTATCTCCTAAGTTTTTGAAATATCCCAAAGCAACTTGGTCGATTAACTGAGGTTTGATATTGTTCGTGCTAGAAGTCCAAACATCCAAAGGCGTTGATGCAGCAGTATTAGAAAGCAAGTGAATATACTGAACCATGCGGTTATAGCTCGCTTTGATAGAACTCGTTTCGCTTGTTTCCAACTTCATACTAAATCTTGGCTCGAAGTTTTGATAACTTTGTAATACTTTATTAGGGTCGTTTGGTTTGGTGTTGAGGTCATAACCAGAAGGGAATTCATCCGAAATACCAACTTTTACTCTTTCATAATATACATCTTCTTTACTTGTATAGTCATATCTTGAAAAGCGGATTCCATATTGTAAAGACAATTTAGACGAAACCTTCATTTCATTTCCGACATAAGCAGAATACTCTACAGCATTTTTAGGAGCAGAACCAAAAGTACGTTTATCTCCGTTTGAACTTGCCGTAGCCGAACCTGGCGTAAAATCATAATTCAATACTTGTCCACCAAAAGTCAGCGTATTTTCTGGATTAATATAGTAAGTAAAATCTGGCTTGAAACTTAGATTTTCGATATTAGAAGTCCACCTGAAAGCATTATTTGGGCGTTTGTTAGCCAAATCAGAATCTAACAAGTAATCGTAATTACTATAAAAAGCTGTAGAGTTTAAGAATAATTTCGAGCTAAATACATGATTCCAACGAGCAGAAAGCGTACTGTTTCCCCAATTGAAACCAAAGTCATTTCCAAAAACATCTCTACCAAAATAACCTGAAAGGAAAACAGTATTATTTTGATTAATGTTATAATTTACTTTGGCTGTTAAATCATAAAAACTAAATTTTGAATCGGCATTATCACCCGTTAAAAATGGTTTTGCTAAAACATCAATGTAAGAACGACGAGCCGCCACAATAAATGAAGCTTTGTCTTTTACAATAGGAGCTTCAATGGAAAGGCGACTGAAGATTACGCCAATTCCGCCATTTACTTCTAGCTTTTTTGCATTTCCTTCTTTCATTTTTACATCCAGAATTGACGCTCCACGTCCACCATATTGAGCAGGGATTCCGCCTTTGATGAGCTTCACATCCTTCACAGCATCAGGGTTAAAAATAGAGAAAAAACCAAAAAGGTGAGATGAATTATACACTGGGGCATCATCCAAAAGAATCAAGTTTTGGTCAACTCCACCACCACGAACGTTGAAACCACTTGCACCTTCGCCAACTGTAGAAACACCCGGTAATAGCTGAATAGCACGTACCAAATCAACCTCGCCCAACAAAGCAGGGATTTTCTTGATGGTTTTCATGTCTATTTTATTGACAGACATTTCTATCGCTTGTACGTTGTCGTCTTCACGTTTAGCATTCACAATTACTTCTGCTAATTCTTGTCCATCTTCTTGGACTTCTACATTCAAAGTAACATTTTGGTCGATTAATTTGATGTCTTTAATCACTTTGCGATAGCCAACTGAGCTAATGATTAATGAATAATTGCCTTTAGGAAGTGTTAAAGAATAAAAACCGTAGGTATTTGTGGTAGTACCTGTCATTAATTCCTTCACAAAAATGGATGCACCAATCAAGCCTTCTCCATTTTTATTGTCTTTTATGTAGCCACTGACAGTTAATTTATCAGACTGGGCAAACATTTCAAACGGTAAAATTAATAGTATCAGTAAGGATTTTCGAATAAGGTTTATCATAGATTGAAATTGGAATTGTGAAATTTAAATTTGGAAATATGTTAGTACTTTAGAAACTCAAGAAATCGATTTTGGTTTTTAGTTTTTTTCTAATTGAACACATTTTAGTTTATTCTTTTTTTAGATTATTATGAAATAGCAAAAACACAATCCTCTGATTTACTTCATTTTGCAAAATTAATATTCAATTTTCTTCAAAAATAATTCGCTTTTCATTAAAGAAAATCAGCAAAAAAACTTTTTAATTTTATCTTAAAAATGGGTATAAATTCATAAAAATATCGCTTTTCAAAAAAGATTTTATGAAAACATAACCAAGGCAATTCATTTGAATAATGCAAAACTACTTCTCTTTATGATGAAAGAAACAGAAGTATGTGATGAATGGTAATTTCTTTAATCTGACAGCCAAAAGTAATTCTACCCCTATACATAATGATAAATTAACAAAAGCAATTAATTAATTTAACATATCGGAAACATATTGCCGAATAATAATTTTAATTTCAAATAATAATTGTATATTTGCAAAAATATCAGTAAAATAATTCTGAAATATGAATCTCGAACAATTAGGCAGTGTTATCCGTGAAAGACGTAATACTCTTTCCCTTAGCCAAGAAAACCTCAGTGAAAAATGTGATGTTGCTATCAAAACCATTCACTCTATCGAATTAGGTAAGGCTAACCCTTCAATAAAAACACTTAATAAAATCCTAGATAATCTAGGATTAGAGGTAATTGTAGTTAGCAAGAAGGAATAAGAATATCATTATTATTTGTGTTTTAAACACGAAACAAGCCATAAAATATCATACAATCTTTCTAATTTTCAAATTGATTTAACATGGAACAAGCCATTAGTTACGAACGTATTCCGACTATTATTTATGCTGATTCAGATGCTGCGTCTCGGGCAATTGCTCATGAAATCGCTGGCATTATTCGTCAAAAAAGTATCGAAGGTAAACCCGCAGTTTTAGGTTTAGCAACGGGTTCTTCTCCTAAAAAAGTATATGCTGAGCTTATCAGAATGCACCGTGAAGAAGGTTTAAGTTTCCAAAACGTAGTTACTTATAACCTTGACGAGTACTATCCGATGCAACCAGATTCTGTGCAGAGTTATGTACGTTTCATGCGTGAACAACTTTTTGACCATGTTGATATTCCTTCAGGTAACTGGCATTTACCAGACGGAACTTTGCCTCTTGAAAAATTAGGAGAGTTTTGTAAAGATTACGAAGCACAAATTGAACGTTATGGCGGTTTAGACTTCCAATTATTGGGAATTGGTAGAAACGGTCACATTGGTTTTAACGAACCCGGTTCATTGATTAACTCAAGAACTCGTTTGATGACGCTTGATTTAACTACTCAAATTGATGCCGCTGGCGATTTTGGTGGTTTAGCCAAAGTATCAAAGAAAGCCATCACAATGGGCGTCCAAAAAATCATGGAAGCCAAACGTGTAGTTCTATTGGCTTGGGGTGAACACAAAGCTACCAACGTTGCCCGTGCTGTTGAAGGTTCTGTAAGCTCAGATGTTCCAGCTTCTTATTTACAATTACACGAAAATGCTAGTTTCGTTATTGATACTTCGGCGGCTTCGCAATTGACAAGAATGAGAACGCCTTGGATGGTGGATGCTGTGAATTGGGACAGACCAATGATTAAAAAAGCCGTTATACATTTAGCATTGACGGTTAATAAGCCTGTTTTAAAATTGACCAATTCAGATTATAACGAAAATGGTCTTTCTGATTTATTGGCTTTGTACGGACAAGCTTACGATATTAATATTGAAGTTTTCAATTATTTACAACATAGTATTACGGGCTGGCCAGGTGGAAAACCAAATGCGGATGATTCTAACCGACCAGAACGTGCATATCCAGCTAGAAAGAAAGTAATTATTTTCAGTCCACATCCAGACGACGATATTATTTCAATGGGTGGTACTTTCCAACGTTTGCACGACCAAGGTCATGATGTACACGTTGCCTACCAAACTTCTGGAAATATTGCCGTTGCCGATGATGAAGCCTTGCGTTTTGCAGAATTTGTGGTTGACTTCAATGAAAGATTTGAAGCAAACAATGCAAAAGCAAACCGTATTTATCGTGAAGCAGCAAAATTCCTGAAAGCAAAAAAAGATTCAGAAATTGATACGCCAGAAGTACGATATATTAAAGGCTTGATTCGTAGAGGTGAAGCCAAAAATACTTGTCGTTACGTAGGTATCAAAAAAGAAAACATTCACTTCTTGGATATGCCTTTTTATGAAACAGGTACTGTTCAGAAAAATCCAATTGGTGAAGCAGACGTAGAAATTGTGTTGAATTTAATCGAAGAAATTCAACCACATCAAATCTATGCCGCTGGCGATTTGGCAGACCCACACGGAACACACAAAGTATGTTTGGACGCTATCATTCAGGCAGCACAAAAATTGAAACACCGTGAGTACATGAACAATTGTTGGATTTGGTTGTATAAAGGTGCTTGGCAAGAATGGGATATCGACCAAATCGAAATGGCTGTACCGATGTCGCCCGACCAAGTATTGAAGAAACGTTATGGTATTTTCAAACACCAATCACAAAAAGATGGCGTTCCTTTCCAAGGTTCTGACGACCGTGAATTCTGGCAACGTGCTGAAGATAGAAACAGTAATACAGCCAAACTTTATAATAAACTTGGCTTAGCAGAATACGAAGCGATGGAAGCTTTCGTAAGATGGAAGATTTAATATTACAATTCATCAGTAAAAGGTTGGCAAATTCATTTTGTCAACCTTTTTATTTTTATATCGAAGCCTCAATAAATTTTATTAAATTGAAAATCTAAAAACTAAACCATGACACAAACAAAGCCAATTTTCACGGTTGACCTTTTACCAAAACTTGATGAAAAGTTAATCGAAGTTCTCCAATCACTTTCTCCACAAGATTGGGAAAAACAAAGTATCGCCCCGCTTTGGCGAGTAAAAGATATTGCAGTGCATTTATTAGATGGAAATATCAGGGCATTATCAATGCTGAGAGACCAATATTTTGGCGTAATTCCTGAAAGTATTAATTCATATCAAGATTTACTGGATTATCTGAATAAACTAAATCATGATTGGGTGGCGGCTATGAAAAGAGTAAGTCCAAAAATCATTATTGAATTACTCACTTCAACTGGAAAAGAATATTGCGAATACCTAAAAACACTTGAGCCTTTCGAAGTAGCAACATTTTCAGTTGCTTGGGCTGGCGAAGAACAATCGTCAAATTGGTTTCATATCGCAAGAGAATACACAGAAAAATGGCATCATCAACAACAAATTAGGTTTGCAGTTGGGCAAACGGCTGAACTCTATAGCAAAGAATTTTACTTTCCATATTTAGAAACATCCATGCGAGCTTTACCTCATCATTATAGAAATGTAGAAGCATCCAAAGGAGAGGTAATAAAATTTAGTGTCAGCGGTGATGGCGGTGGAGATTGGTTTCTTGAATTTGATGGAAAACAATGGTATTTAGTGCCAAATCCTGCTCAAAAACCTGTTACCGAAGTGACGATAGAAGGAGAAATTGCTTGGCGAATTTTTACAAAAGGAATCAATAAACAAAGAGCTGCCAAACAGATAAGTATTAAAGGAAACCAATTATTTGGTGAAAAAATACTTGATATGCTAGCAGTAATGGCATAAAATGACACATTTTGACACGATAGATTACCTGAAATATGGCAATCAGAAACAACAAAAAGCTTTTCAAGTATTGAGTGATTATGCAATTTTTGAATCATTAACAACATTCAATCCTATTTTAGTAGGAACAATTCCGATTGAAATAGACATTGAAACAAGTGATTTGGATATTATTTGCAAATGGTCAGAAAAACAACATTTCATAGATTTTTTGACAACACATTTCAGTCATTTCACAGATTTTAAGTATTGGTCTCGTGAAATTCATGGTCAGGATTCAGTCATTGCAAATTTCAGGATTGAAGATTTTGAAATTGAGATTTTCGGACAAAATCTACATCCTAAAGAGCAGTTCGCTTACAAACATTTAATCATTGAACATCAAATCTTAGAGCATTATGGTGAAAAGTTCAAAGAAAAAGTAATTGCTTTGAAAAAAGAGGGAATTAAAACCGAACCCGCTTTTGCTCAATTATTAGGGCTAAAAGGCGACCCCTACTTAGAATTGCTGAAAGTAAATTATAAAAAAATAGTCTGATATATCTTCCGAAAAAGATAATCAGACTATGTAATATCTATCAAATTTTATGGATTTTGATAGACAGAAATACCACTGGCGGGTGGCGTTGCAGTTAAGGTGTTAGTGAAAGTTGTCTTATTAAAGCTAGCAGGTTTAGTTAAAAAATATTTTATTACTTCAGAAGTTACATAAGGCGCTGCAAAAGATGAACCACTTTGTGCCAAGCTGTTAGGAACATTATGTTTACAATTTTCATCAGCTTTTACAGTGAAATTGATATTCTTTCCTGATTTCGATTGATTCTGACAAATTGTACCACTTTTACTGGTTACAGAAATTACATTGGTTCCTAAAGTATCATTACTTGCATAACAAGCTGGCCAGTATTTTTCATCATCAATATCCAAATTATCATTCCCTGCTGAACAAATTAAAACCATACCAGCATTTTGTAAATCTTTCAATACAGCTGAAAAAACAGCATCTGATTGTTTCAAATAAGTACCCCAACTTGCATTGACGATATTGATGTTATTTTTATGTGCATAAATCAACGCACAAACATTGTGATATAAATCTCCTGCATAATTTTCATCAAAAGTCTTTAAGCCAACTAATTGAATTTGGTCATTTTTAGGAGCATTTTGAATGATGATTCTTGATACTTTAGTACCATGAATTTCTGAGTTATTATCTTGAATTTGATTGGTATTGTTCAAGAAATTATAATCCAAACCTGTTGTGAAATAACCGTTATTAAAACCCTCAGCATTAAAACCTGTATCAATAATTCCTACTAAAATCTTCCCATTCGCACTATTTGGTACGGTCGTTTGATTTGCTCCTTTAGCATTTACTAAAAACGATACAGAATCAAGCGGAACACTTCCAGTACTTGGAATTGGCACAATATCATGTGGTGGTGGTCCGCTCCCAATTCCTCCTCCATCTGGATTAGGAATCGTATTAATCAAGTGTAAATCTTTTCCTGTAAGTAAAATAAAATTTTTATCACATTTACAATTATTAACAGTATCGATTTCAACTTTAATTAAATCAGTAACATCGAAAAGTTGCCCAACTCTGTCTGTAATTCCAGGAGTCTCCTCAGCTGAAGCTACAGCACTTGAATCTACAACAAGACTTTTATTGCCAAATAAAATTTCCCATTTCCAATAAGCCTCTAATTCTTTTTGGAACTCAGCAATTACTTCTTGTCGTCTAGCTTCGGTAGTGTCCGATTTACCAAAATACACTACTTGTTTATCTTTCAGAACATAACCAGTACCTTCTACATAAGAGTAGGGAAACACATCTGGCTTCGCTTGAATCAGTGAATCAATTTTAGTTTTAATTGGTGCAACGATTTCTTTCCTAGCACTAATAGGTTTTAAACCCATAAAGTAAAAAAATAGGCCAACCAATAGAAAAATGGAGAGTAGAAGTAATAATAGAGATCTTCTCATAGTGATTGAATGTTAAGTTAAAATTGAGGCATTTATAATTGTTTAAGTATCTCAACAGCAGTTTGTTTCCCTTCTAAATCATTACTAATCACTTCATTAAGCAATCCCTCCACAACTTTTTTATCAAAAGGTTTTATTTTCATCAATGCTAAAGCTTCATAGAATTTCCCGGGATTAGCAAATAGGTTTTCTTGTTTACCTAATTCATGAAAACGAATTACAGCTTTTGGATAATCTCCTAATTTCAACGCCGTAATTCCCGATACTTTTAAAACTTCTGCGCCATCTGGTTTTCTTTCTAACATTTTATCAAAAATAGACTGAGCATCTTTGTATGATTTTTGATTGAAAAATCTCAAACCCATTTGTAAACTATCTGTGCTGCCATCCATTTTTACAGGCAAACTCTCAAAATGCTCTTGGATATATACATCGGCAATTTCATCAGCATTTATGCCATTCTTTTGAACAAAAATCCAAGTAACAATAGCAATAAGTACAGACGCAGCGATACCAGTAATCCATCCGTTCAAACGAATTTTATTGTTTTTTACTAGCTTTTTTCTCAATTCTTCAAATTCCTGCTTTCTCTTTTCTTTAGCATTTTCACGGGCAGCAATTTTAGTGTTCAAATAAAATGCTACTTCATTTGCCAAAGTTTCGTCGGTTGCTAATTGTGTTTCAAACAATTGACGTTCCTCATTGCTTAAAGTATGATTAAAATATGATTCAATTCTTTCTAACATTTTCTTAATTTTTTAATTGATTAATAGAAACAGAACGTATTCTTTCGATTTGGAGACAAGTATCAAAAATTTACATTTTTTAAAATTGTTTGTATAATGCTTTTAATTTTTCTAAACATCTCAAACGGCTCGTTTTCACTACACCAGCAGACTGATAACCCATTTCAAAAGCTATTTTTTCATCTGCTAAACCTTCACTCCAAGCCATCATCATTTGTTGGCACTTCTCTCCTATTTGTTTAATCTTGGTTCTTAGAATATTTACTTCGTTTTCAGACACCAATTTTTGTAAAATACTCTTGGTTTCATCTGGCACAGCGACTAGTAAATCATCAATTGATTCAGTTTTATAGACGCTCATCTTGTTAGTCGAAGTTTTTCGTAAGAAGTCAACACATTTATTAGAAAAAATTTGAAAAAGATATGTTTTTAAGGACGATTTGCCTTCAAAGCGTTTATTTAAGATATTTTCGATAACAACAAGAATGGTATCAGAGTATAAACTCGCTGCATCATCCTCAGATAGTTGATGTTTAAACGTAGCATCTTTAATCAAATAAGCGAATTGTTCGTACAGCTTATTTTCAGTCGCTCTTTTCAGCACTGAGTCCCCTAAAATTCCTGATAAAATCTCATCATCCGATACTATTCCACGAGTAAAAAAAATCATTTCGATAAAGGTTATTTAAGCAATTTTAAGTAGTTTTTGTTTGGAGGAGGTGTTAAGAAGTATTATCAATAAACTAATATTTTTATACTTCTTTTCTGAAGATGTATTTTCATACAAAAGGGCAAAAACCAATATTTGAATCTGTCTTTCCACAAAAATAGAAAAAGTTTTCAATTGGCTAAATAAAACATTTAATAGCCAATTGAAAACCAAGAATTTAAAATTAATATTTTATCTAAAAAACTTTCCTGTAGTTGTTGTTAAAAAGTCATTAAAGTCAATTTCTTCTTGTTTGATAAATCCTTTTTGTGGTAGTTTTTTGTCTGCTACCATTTCAATAACACTCACAATTGAAGCCGCCGTTGTCCATGAAATCGCACGCCAATGTTTTCCATCAATCAAAATAGGTGAATAAGCCTTATAAAATTCTTCTCTTTCAATAACACCATTTTTCCAACCTTCCACTACAGCATATACGTAAACAACGTCTTCTTGCACAGGCGGTTTGGCTTCTGTAAGAATTTCTTCTAGTAATTCTCTGCGATTTTTCAAGATTAATTCATAGAGTAAAAACTTCATTAATTTTCCATGGCCAGGATAGCGAATTGTTTTATAATTCAATGTATCTACTTTCCCTTCGAAGGTTTCGCACATTGTTCCTAAGCCTCCAGAAGTACTAAAAGCTTCAAATTCATTTCCTTCAATATTGATGGTTTCTAAACCATCCAAAGCCGATACTAATTTCAGTTTTCCATTATGAATTACTTCACAATCGTTGATATACTCATTAATCACACCCGCTGGCGACCATGTAAAAGAGTAACCAAGTAACCCATTGGGGTATTTTGGCAGTGCGCCTACTCTTAATTCAATATCTCGAAGCTTGATAAAACGTTTCGCTAAATCTGCTCCAACAATTCCTATCAAACCCGGAGCTAAGCCACATTGTGGAGCTAAAACTGCTGAACTTCCTTCTTCTGCCATTTTTCGGATAGCACTTGTCGTTGGTACATCTTCGGTTAAATCGAAATAATGTTTCCCATTTTTATGAGCCGTTTGAGCAATCTTTAAATTCAAATTATAGGGCATACAAGAAACGATAGCATCAAATGTTGGAATCAAATTTTCCAGAAAAATTAAGTCTGTAACATCACCTTTGATTACTTCGAAAGGCACTTCTGATGAAGGAAAACTCTTGTCTAAACCCTTTACTTCAAAACGTTTGGACAATAGAATTCCCACCAATGAGCCGACTTTGCCCATCCCAATTACTAATATATTTTTCATGATTTTATTCGATTAGCTGTCAGCTTTTAGGCAAGGCTAAAAGCTGACAGTTGCTGAGGGTGAAATTTGTTTGTTGTGAAGTGAAGTATTCTGGCGGTTTAATCTTACCATTAGAATACTATATCAAAAAAGCTGAAATCCGTTTTCCGAAATCTAAACTCCTAATTTCTTTTAGTCATTTCAAAAAGATTGGTTGCTTGTTCGCCTAAAAAACCATCAAACCAAACTTTTTTACCATCCGTTTCAAGGTATCCTCTTTCTGCTAACTCGTAATAAGCATAAGACCAATTAAGTGTTCCCAAGCTTCCGTCAGCTTCAATCACTGGGCAATCTTCATCAATCGCTTGCGTTGAACTTTGGCGGAGTTTACTTCCTTTCTCACCTTCAATCGCAGGTTTTATCGGAACACCGATACTTTCCAAAGCGGCCATTGTGCCTTCAATTCCATCCCATTCTGGTACATTTTGATAATTGATATAAGCCGTAAAATGGTTGACAGAATTACCATGCAAGAGTGTCCAAGCAGCAAATTGAGATTCTTGATTGACTGCTAGAATCGTTTCCTTTTTAACAGGCGACCAAGGACGAGCAAAGTATTTCACTAATGCTTCCACCAAACGATCGGCTTCTGCCGTAATCAATTCTTTATTATGTTTTAGAGAAGCTAATAATTGACGAGCTTCGCCAGCTAACAAATCAGGTGCATCTTTCACGGCTTCATTAATCAAAACTTGTGTTGCTTCAGAAAGTTCAGTTACTTCTAATTGTGTTACAAAAAATTTTGGGAAATTAATATTGGTAGGATGTTGATAATGAAATGAATTCAAATGTTTTGATGGAAAAGAGTATGGTGATATTTTTTCATAACCCAAAGCTTCGAGTATTTCCGCAATAGCAGGAATTCCCGCTGGTTGTTTACCCGTTAACGTATTGAAAGTACGGAAAGCACAATGGTCATTCACCACATTTCCACCTTTAGATATCACAAAGTCTGCATATTGTTGCGCATATTTTACTCTTTGGCAATAGCCCTCCCAGAGCTTTTCCATGAGAGATTTAGTGATTGTTTCTTGCGTTTTCATAATTATATAATTAGTTGTGAATGAGTAAATTGTGATTTAGTGAGTTGTGAATGAGTGATTGAGTGATTTTTTGTAACTCTATTATTTATCATTGAAATTATTCACTCATTCACAACTCACTAAATAATCTATTCTATAAATTAAATTTTATTCCTTGTGCCAAAGGCAATTGTTTTCCGTAATTGATGGTATTGGTTTGTCGCCTCATATAAGCTTTCCAAGCATCAGAACCAGATTCTCTTCCTCCACCAGTTTCTTTTTCTCCGCCAAAAGCTCCGCCAATTTCTGCACCAGAAGTACCAATATTTACATTGGCAATGCCACAATCTGAGCCATTTACTGATAAAAACATCTCTGCTTCACGTATATTCAAAGTAAAAATAGAAGAAGACAAACCTTGAGGCGCATCATTCTGAATATCAATTGCTTCCTCAATAGTTGAATACGACATAAGGTACAAAATTGGAGCGAATGTTTCATGCTTTACAATCCTGAAATCGGATTTTACTTCTGCAATACATGGCTTTACATAACAACCAGATTCATACCCTTCTCCAGAAAGTACTTCTGCATCAACTAACATTTTTCCACCTTCTTGATATACCGATTCTACAGCTTCAGTATATGCTTCAACCGCTTTCGTATCAATTAATGGGCCTACATGATTATTTTCATCTAAAGGATTACCAATGCGCAATTGTTGGTATGCTTTTATTAAACGTTCTTTTACTGATTCGTAAATTGACGCATGAATAATTAATCTTCTAGTAGAAGTACAACGCTGACCAGCAGTGCCAACTGCACCAAAAACAACAGCAGGAATAGCAATATTTAAATCTGCATTTTCTGTAATTATAATGGCATTATTTCCGCCTAATTCTAATAGACTTTTTCCCATTCTAGCAGCGACGGTCGCTCCAACAATTTTTCCCATTCGGGTTGAACCTGTGGCTGAAATCAAAGGGACTCTGGTATCTGAAGTAAGCCATTCTCCTACTTGATAATCACCAGTAATAATATTTGACACTCCTTCTGGAATATCATTTTCCTTGAGTACCGAAGTAATAATATACTGACAAGCGATAGCTGTTAATGGTGTTTTTTCTGAAGGTTTCCAGATACAAACATCGCCACAAACCCAAGCGAGCATAGCATTCCAAGACCAAACTGCTACAGGAAAATTAAACGCTGAAATAATGCCAACGATTCCTAAAGGATGATATTGTTCATACATTCTGTGTTCTGGACGTTCGGAGTGCATCGTTAAGCCATACAATTGGCGAGATAAACCTACAGCGAAATCACAGATGTCTATTATTTCTTGTACTTCTCCTAAACCTTCTTGTAAACTTTTTCCCATTTCATAAGAAACTAATTTACCAAGTTCAGATTTATACTCCCGAAAAGCCATACCCATTTGTCTAACAATTTCTCCACGCCTTGGCGCAGGAATGTTTCGCCAAGTTTTAAAAGCATCATTTGCCTTTTCAACAACCTGTTGGTAATCTTGAAAAGTAGTTTTTGTCACCTCTGCAATCAATTGATTATCGACAGGCGAAAACGAAGCGAGCAATTCTTCTCCAGATGACCAAGCATTTAGGCCTGTGCTCGTTCCGAAATTGACAGATTTAATGTTTAATTTTTCTAAAATAGTTTGCATGACGAAAAAGCTCAACTTTTTGTGTTGATTTATTTAATTTTTCTAAGAATGGGCTTCTTAGCACAGAATATTAACAAATATTGATTTTTCCGAAATGTATGCTCAATTATTCTAATTTGCAAGTATTTAAACTCTTAACAATATACGTAAGCAAGCAGCGAAAATATTACTATTTTAAGGCTAAAAAATTTTAGGCTATGCTAAAATTAGGGATTGTAGTATTTTTATGAGAAATAAAATACTGAAATTTTTTCAAAAAAAATATTTCGCTTGCAACGTTTTATACTTTTTTGACATCTTATAGACAAACCTAAATCCATTCATCCGTTTCCTTAACCATTCGTACGGATTTTAACAAAATTTATGGTATTATGTATTGCATAGTACCTAACAAAACACTTAACTTTGTATTGTAATAAAAGAACCACTCCTACGACATATACATAGAACATTTAAAACGAATCATAAAGATGAAATCTTTTACAATTGCTCTTACATTATTTACGTGTATCACTTTGTCTAATAACGCATTAGCCATTGGATTTCCACATAATTTGTTGTCGGGAAAGAAGGTTGAAAGAAAAGAAATGAAATCAAAAAATATTGTTCCTGATATTCAGAAAAAAACAATATTGAATAAGGAAAGTCGTTTATTAAGTATCGGAAGCAGAATTTTACTTCAAGCTTTTAAGCGTGAAGAATAACAATAATCTTACTCGACCTTTGGTCGAATTTGCCTTGATTGGCATTTTTAGAACACATTATCTATTTAGTTTTGGTTTAAGGATGATTTGTAGCGAAGCCTTTTAGGTTTCGCTACATTTGTTTTAACTCGTTCGTAATAAAATCTGTAATTTCTGCTACATTTTTGGCATCAAACCAATGAAATTCATCTTGATTTTTAAACCAAGTCATTTGTCGTTTGGCATATCTTCTTGAATTTCTTTTCAATAATCTCACCATTTCTTCACGGTCATAATTTCCATCAAGATGCTCGTAAATTTCTCGATAACCAACAGTTTTCAACGCATAATGTTCACGGTACTCCATTACTGCTTTTGCTTCGGCTTCCAAACCCCCTTCCAACATCAAATCCATACGAGTATCAATTCTCGCATAAAGTTCTTCTCGTGGGCGTTCCAAAGCAATTTTTAGCATTTTGAAAGGTCGCTCTACTTTCTGATTTTTCCTAAAACTTGAAAAAGGTTTGCCCGTTGATATACAAACCTCTAAAGCACGCAATACTCTTTGCGTATTTTGGTCATCTACTTGTTCAAAATAAACAGGGTCTAGTACTCTTAATTCCTCTTTTAATTGACTCAAACCTTCTTTTTCAAAGCGTTCTGCCAATTGTTGTCGCAAAATCAAATCAGCTTCTGGCATTTCGTCGATGCCATCAGTTATCATTTTGATAAACATTCCCGAACCACCTGTTAGAATTGCAGTATCTTTTCTAGTAAAAATTTCTTCTAAAACCTTTAAGCAATCACGCTCAAAATCACCAACCGAATAATAATCATGAATAGAATGTGAATTAACAAAATAATGTGGTACTCCATCCATTTCCTCCTCAGTAGGCTTGGCTGTTCCGATGGCAAGTTCACGATAAAATTGGCGAGAATCTGCTGAAACCACTTCTGTATCAAGCAATTTGGCAAGTTTTACACACAAATCTGTTTTCCCAACAGCCGTTGGACCGACGATGATGATGAGAGTTTTACTTGAATTTCGGATTTCGGATTTCGGGTTTCGGATTTCGGACATAATTTTTATTTAGCTACGAGCCGTGAGCTTTCAGTCTTGAGTTTTAAGGTATGTTTTGTAAACGAAGAATGAATATTTTAGAATTAAAAAATATACTATTTTACTGAAATCCGAAGTCCGATAACTGATAGCTCACAGCTCATTGCTGAAAGCTTCTAAACTCCTCCGAAGTATTAACATTCTTCAACATTTTAGCATCTGGAATTTGAAGTAATTCTATGTCTAAACTTTGTAAAAGTCGCATTGTCGATTTTTTTTCTTGCTGAATAAATACTTGTAAAGGCTCGTAAAATTTAGCTTCAAAAATTGTAAGTAAAGGTTCAGGAAATTGTTCTTCTGGATTTTCAAAAGCAGTAGCGTACTTTTCTGGATTTCTATTTTTGAGTAAAAAATCAATTGTTTCTTGACTCACCAAAGGCATATCGCAAGCAATTATCAGCCAAGCAGATTCAGGAAATTGTTGAAAAGCGGAAAAGATTCCCACAATCGGACTCTTCACTGCAAGCTCAACATCTTGAATATAAGGCAATTCTGTTTGTTGATGAGCATTAATTGATACAAATACTTCATCACAAAAAGGTTTCATCAATTCATAAAGATACTGTTCCTGACTCTTTCCATGATAATTCAATAAACGCTTTTCCGTTCCCATTCGAGTACTCATTCCTCCAGAAAGAATTAATCCTTTGGGTTTTGGGATGTCGGATGTCGGATTTCGGTCGTCAGATTTCGGGTATGAGCTTTTAGCTAACAGATAATCATTATGGCTTAAATTTTTATTCATTTCTAATTCTACTTAAATACTTCATTACTAAAAAACTGAAAATCCGATGACCGAAAGCTGAAAGCTCACAGCTTATAATCACTTTTCCCGCCAGTCTTTGAAATCAGTTTTGTTTCTTTAATAATGATATCGTGCGAGAAAGCTTTACACATATCATAAATCGTCAAAGCGGCAATACTTGCTCCTGTCAACGCCTCCATTTCTACGCCAGTTTTTGCCGTAAGCGAGCAAATACAAGTAATAATCACTTCATTACCAGCAATTTCAGTTGAAAACTTACAAGAATCTAAACCCAATGGATGGCAAAGAGGAATCAAATCAGAAGTCTTTTTTGCTCCCATCGTTCCGGCAATAATTGCCGTTTGAATCACAGAACCTTTCTTGGTTTTAAGGTCTCCATCCTGAAAATTCGCCATGATTTCGTCCGTCAATACCACAATACTTTGAGCAATGGCAGTACGTTTTGTAATCGCTTTTTCAGAAACATCCACCATCGAAGGCTGATTATCGGAATCTAAATGTGTAAAGGTTTTCATATCACTATCGTCAAAAATCCGTTTGAACAAAATCTAAAGAATCAACGATTCCCAAAGGAATCCTGTTTATTTTTGCACAAAGGTAAATATCTAATCTTGATTCCCTACGTTTAGTCGAAATTGAGTTTTGGCTAACAATCCAACTATTCTTATGATTTCAGTAGAAGAAGCTCTAAAAATTGTATTAGCCAACCAACATGAAACAACAGTTTCGGAAGTTCCGCTATTGTCGTCTGTCGGTAGGATTTTAGCAGAAAACATTTATGCCGACCGAGATTTTCCTCCTTTCAACAGAGTAGCAATGGACGGCTTGGCTTTTTGTTTTAATGAAGTAGATTTACAAAAAATTGTCCTTGAGAATATTCAATTCGCAGGCGAAGCTCAAAAGACTTTACAAGATACCAGCAAAGGCATCGAAGTAATGACAGGAGCAATTTTACCTTTGGGTTGTGATACTGTACTCCGTTATGAAGATTTCAACATTCAGCAAGATGGCGAAAAAAAATTTGCTTCCATAAGTATTCCAAGCGAAGAAATTAAAAAAGGGCAAAATGTACATCTGCAAGGATCAGACCGAAAAGCTAAAGAAGTTTTATTGCAAAAAGGCATCAAAATTAGTCCCGCTGAAATTGCCGTAATGGCAACTGTCGGCAAAAGTATTGTGAAAGTACAGAGTACGCCAAAAATAGCACTTATTTCTACGGGAGATGAATTAGTTGATATTGAAGAAACGCCATTAGCGTATCAGATTCGTACTTCCAACGCTTATATGTTGGCGGCAGCTTTACAGCAAATTGGTGTTGAAGCTACTACTTTTCATTTGATTGATGAAGAAAAAGTACTCTACCAAAAGCTCAAAGAAATCATTCATTCATACGATATTTTACTATTGAGCGGGGGAGTTTCAGCAGGGAAAAAAGATTTTGTTCCAGCCATTTTAACAGATTTAGGATTAGAAAAACTATTTCATAAAGTAGCCCAAAAACCGGGAAAACCTATGTGGTTTGGCAAAACAAAAGCAGGAAAAATCATCTTTGCTTTACCCGGAAATCCAGTTTCTACTTTTTTATGTTTTTGTAAATACGTATTGCCAACGCTGAAAGCTGAGATTAAACATGAAGAAGTAATTTTAGACAGAGACATTATTTTCAAGCCAGATTTAACCTACTTCGTACCCGTAAAAACGTATTTTGAAGCTGGAAAAATGATGGCTAAACCTTTCTTAGGAAGTGGCTCAGCAGATTTTGCCAATCTGACAGATTGTGATGGTTTTGTAGAATTACCTGCTGAAAAACAAGTTTTTAAAGCAGGTGAAGTATTTGGATTTGTAAGGTTTAGGTAGCGATTAGCTTTGAGCCTTGAGCTATGAGTTTTTCTAATATTAAAAGCTCATGGCTCAGAGCTAAAAGCTAAACAATAATTTTATCCTGCACAAACTCCAACATTCTTTTATCTCCGTAATATAAACCTTCGGGATTTGAAGCATAAAAACCACAATGTCCACCATAATTTGGATATTCCGAAAAAATATAATCTGAGTTTTTGGCGACATCTAACATCGCACAGCTTTCAGATAAAACTGGATCATTTTTGGCATTTAAAATAAAAGCAGGAATCCTGATTTTAGGAACATAAGGCGCTGCGGCACATTGCTCATAATACTCTTCAGCATCTTTCATTCCATGTAATGGAGCGATATAATTGTTCGTAAAATCGTCTAGGTACTTATATTTATCAAATTCTCTAAAAATTTGGTTATCAATCAATTCCCAACGATTTTTCAAAAATTTCAACAATTTACTTTTAAATCTTTCAGCATAAAAGCCCGTTTTTCCCATTGCATTTACACTTCCTTGTAAATCTGTTGGACAAGAAACTGCTATTACTTTTTTTACTTTATCGGGAATCTCCTCTCCTTTTTCACCTGCATATTTCAAAGAAATATTTGCGCCTTTACTGTAACCCACCAACACAATTTCTTCGTAATTATCTTTCGTTAAAGCATGATTTACGACGGCTTCTAGTTCATCGCTTCCCCCATGAATCGTCATTCGCTCTAAGCGATTTTTTTCTCCACTCAATCCTCTATGATTCCATGCCAAAACATCCCAGCCAATTGAATTAAAAGCTTTTGCTCCTCCTAATAAATAAGGTCTTGTAGTATTTCCTAAAAATCCATGTGAAAGTATCGCTAAAGATTTGCTAGGCTGAACCACTTCATCAACTTTTGTTTCCTCTTTCTTTTTTGATTTTGCTTTCTTATTAATAGCACCTGCCTTCGACCAATCTAAATCTAAAAAGTCTCCATCCCACAGTTCTAATCGTTCACGTTCGTATTGAATTCCAGTTACTTTTCTAAGCGTACTTGGATATATTGTTGAAAAATGTGCATCTTTCCAGATATGTGAAGTTCTGTAAGACGTTTGAATAATGGGCATATTTCTAATATTTATACAACAATATGCCCGCAAAATTGGGCTGTATTGTCGATGATTTTTCCACCTTTTCTAAAACCTAGACCACATGCTTCGCCAGCAAAAAAAACACCTGCTTGATAAAAATTGCCAGCACGGTCGCTCAAAAATTCAGTATATTCTTGATAAACGGCTTCTTGTTCAAAATATTCTCCTTCTTTTGCATCAATCGTTGCACCATCTTTCGAAAGTATTTTCACATTAGCTCCTTCTCTGCCAAAAAGTACTTTTTGTACGCAAGTTTTATTCGCCAAAGGTTTTCTAGCTGTTTCTAACAACAAAGGATGATTCGGAAATAATTTCCATAAAATATTCAAAAGTCCTTTTGACTGAAACAATAACGTATAGGCGGGATTTAATACAATTACTTTATTATCGTAAACTAGTTTGGTAAGAATATCAGCCAATTCAGGTTCATCCCAACCAATGTATTCCCAAGGCACTAGCTTAAACCAAAAATCATAACGAGTAAATCTCCCATCGCTTTCATTTTGCTTGAAAATTCCTTCCACAGGCGAAAATTCTACATTTTCAATATTTTCATAAGCTACTTCAAAACCTGCTTCCAAAGCTGCTTCTCCCAATACTTTCATATTGGTATCATCTTCTGGAAAACCTTCCATTGTTGAAATCAGCAAAGTGGGTGAAAGCACTGGGTTTTGACGTTTTACTTCTTTCAATTGTTCGACTAAAGCTTCATACAAAGTATTAAATTGTGAACTTTCGTCTAAACCATTTGCCTTTAAAGAAGCCCATTGCACAACAGCAGTTTCTGGAATACAAGTAGCTGTATCGGCATTAAATTCTATCAATTTTATTGGTTTTCCGTCTAAACCTCCACTCAAATCAAAGCGTCCGTACAAATGCCAATGATTATCATTTTCCCAAGAATATTTTACTAATTTGATGAGATTTTCTGGAATTCCTAATTCAGCAAAAAGTTCATTTTCAACGACATACTGAGCAGCTTCAATGTACATTTCGTATAATTGATTTACGGCTTCATAGTATTGTTCGGCTTCTTTTTCAGAAACTATAACCATCTCGTCGGTAATGTAGGGCAAAGTGTTTTCGCCAAGCATCCAATCCCAACCAACATTTTGTAGCGTTTGTGTAGGTGATATATTTAATTTTTTGAGATTCATTGTAAATAGCTATGAGCTGTCAGCAGTGAGCTTCAGCTTTTTTTAATATGGTAAAAATGTATTTTTCTCTGAAAACAAAACTTAAAAGCTCACGACTAATTGCTCAAAGCTTATACTTATAACTATCCACGAAATCCTCCATGACTTGAACTATGAAAGAAACCACTTCTTCCCGAAATCGGGCGAGAAGTAATTGTTCTTGAACTTCCGATGTTTTCGTGAATCGTGCTAGATTTTTGAAAAGCACTTGCTGTAGCATAATAACGACCTATTCCCCCTCCATAATATCCAACATGGTGTCTTCTTCTTGAACTGTCTTGCTTTGTACTGCTATAGGAAGAATTTGATGAACTAAAATTATTCGACATATCTGGGCGATAATTTGAGTAAGTCGGGCTTAAAGTTTTTGCTAATAAATAGCCCATTCCACCATATAACAAAGCATTCGACAAATTATTACTTTGACCAATTTGCGTTTGATTTGTGGCAATTTCATTATCAATCAAGGCTTTTACTGCTCTTGGAGAAAGGGTATCTTTTTTTCCATCCAAATAAGTAACAATTGCTTTAGAACTATCCGCTGGTACTTCTACTTCATCTGTAATTTTGAATACCCCTTTAGAAGTCTCTGTGATATACGTTTTTACTCCTTTGGTATAAACTTCAACTTCCTCATAGTCGCCCTCATCATCTTGATTAGAACTTCCACAACTTTGAAGCATCACAGTATTTCCCAAAACAGCCAAAGCCAAAGTACTACTAACAGTAATGTCTTTGACTTTTCGAATAAATGAACTTTTGCGTAAAGGTGTCATTGTTTTTGAATAACGATTTTAAAAATCGTGAAATTTTGGTTTGTCCATCAAAGATATTCTGGATTTTTGCAATAAGAAAATACTTAGGAAGAATGGTATTTTATTTTGGGGAACGGTAAAGATGTGATAATAGTAGAAGATTTTTCTTGACAAAACCCAAATACTTTATTTGAAGCAAAAAAGCCTGATAGATAAAACTATCAAGCTTCCGTGTTTATTTTTTAATCTTCTTTGGCATTGGTGGTGCTGGTGGTAATGATGTCATTGGTGGTGGTGGTGGCGGTGGCGGCGGTGGACCAAGCGGCGCTACAAAATGTTCGCCAGTGGTTTTATCAGCAAAAAGAACAATCGTAGCATCCAAGTCTTTAGGATTTTTATTAATCATTTTACTGAGATTAAAACTAAAATGCGTTGGTAAGTCTGATACTTTTACTTTCTTTTTATCTCTTGCATTCTTACTTTTTTCATTTTCTTCCAAACTAATTTCAATTCTACTCAATTTTTTGGCTTCGTTGTATTCAACATTTTTTACTTTCACCAAAAAGCCATAGCTTTTAAATTCTTCAGCAACAATTCCATTGACCAAATCTGGAGTAATTTTTCTAGGACTCAAAGTCATTGAAATCTGGTCTTTTTTCTCATTAGTTCTAATCGTGTAAAGTTCTTTGTTGTCAGTAACTTTAACTTCTGGATAGGTATTCAAAGCACTATTTTGTGGCCTTTCAATACTTTTACTAGGCTTTTCTTGAAATTTCTTGACGACAGTTTCAAAAGAAAATGCCATCATAATTAGCCCCAAAATGGGCAGAACGGATAAGTAAGCAAACTTTTTCATAGGTATTGTTTTTTGTTTAGTAAATAAAAAATGAATTCTGTCGGAAAGGGGCTTTCGACTAAAAGAATGAATCATCATTGGCGAAACTTGAAAACCTGCTAGTTTCAATAATAAGTGTGCATAAGTCTGGGGATGATACTTTTCTATCATTCGGATATCTACTTCATATTCATGCACTTCCGCTAATGAACGTTGATATAACCAAACAATAGGATTAAACCAAAAAGTTATTTTAACAAGCTCAACAAAGAGTAAATCATAAGAATGAAAGAGACGAACATGCCAACGTTCATGTGCTAAAATTTGTTCGATTTCATCAGCATTTAGGTGTGAATCATCAATGAAAACCAGGTTAAAAAACGAAGCATTGGCAAATTTTCCAGTATTTGAGATATAAGGTTGAGAAGAGCCTTTCTTGAGATTTATCAACTTAAAAATTAAAACAATTATTCTTCCTGACATCAGCACAAAGCCCAACCAGTAAAATGAAAAGAGTAATTCAAACCAATTAAAACTTGTTCCGTTTTTATTTATTGTTACTTCTGAACCGATATTTCCGAATTCATCTATTTGTTTCAAAGAGTAAATTCGTGCATAATTGGCTAGGTCTTTAGCGTTAAAAGCCAATTCTTGAACTTCCCAAGTAAATGCTGGAACGAGCAAACTGAAAACTAAGCTCAACAATAGATAGATTCGATTGAGTCGAATGAAAGTAAAATTTCTAAATACAAAAAAGTAAAGTGCATACAAAAGCACCATCGAGATGCTCGATTCTAATAAATAATTCATAGTTGATAGGATTAAAAATTAGTATATTTTATCAGTTTTTTCCATCAATAATGTTTTTCAAAGCCTCTAATTCAGCAGAAGAAATTTTCTCTTCTTTTACCAAAAAAGACAATAAGCTACTCGCTGAATTATCGAAATAATTACTTAATACTTTTTTGAAGGTCTTCTTGGCATAATCTTCCTTGGAAACTATCGGAAAGTACTCGTAAGTTTTGCCATAGGCTTTGTAGCCAACAAAACCTTTCTTCTCTAAAATTCTCACTACCGACGAAATGGTATTGTATGGAGGTTTGGGTTCTTCATCCATTTTTTCGATAATATCTTTTACAAAAGCACTTTTCAACTCCCAAAGTGCCTGCATGATTTTCTCTTCTGTTTTCGTTAATTCTTCCATGAATCAAACTTATAACTTATTTTTCAGTTTTACAACTAAATATTAAGTTATTTAACGTATTGTTCAGTTAATATCTTAAAATACATTATTCAACTACCTTTGTACTTCAATAAAAAGCTTCGGCTTTCCAAGATTTTATGCAAACCAATTATTATTTCCTTCGTCAATTATCTAAAAAGCTTTCAACTGAACTGACTGGTTTGGTGTTGGCAGAATGTTTTTCTCAAGAAAAAGACGAAATTCTATTAGGCTTTTGTAGCGAAGGCAAACAATGGCGTGACCAAAAGGAATTTTATATCAAAGGCGTTCTTCATCCAGATTTTGCTTGTCTAGTTTTTCCAAAAGATTTCAAAAGAGCTGGCAGAAATTCTGTTAATCTCTTCAAAGAAATCATAGATTTAAAAGTACTAAGCATTCGTCAGTTTGAAAACGAGCGTGCTTTTGCTTTATATTTTGAAAATAACTTTGTTTTACTTTTTAAAATGTATGGAAATCGTTCAAACATTATTCTTTTTCAAGAAAACGAAGTAATTGATTTGTTCCAGAATAAATTGGTGATTGATAATAATGTAGAAATTGATAAACTAGACCGACCAATCGACCAAAGTTTTGAAGCTTTTCAGGAAAAAGGTTGGAAAGTACTCTTCCCTACTTTCGGTAAAGAAATCACAAAATTCTTAACAAAAAACAGTACTGAAGTTGTTGCTTGGGAACAAATTCAGTCGATTCTAAAACAACTAGAAACGCCTACTTTTTACATAAAAACAATAGATTTTCAGCCTGTTTTATCTTTAATTGATGAAGATGGTGAGATTTTAAATACTTTTTCTGACCCACTCGAAGCCAGTAATGCCTTTTATTATGCCCACAACAAAATCAATGTGATTGATAAAGAAAAAGGGCTAATCATTAAAGCACTTCAAAAAAGAAAGACACGCACGCAAACTTATATTGATAAATGTTATCAGCAACTTTCTGGATTAGATACTGGCGTAAAACACGATGAAATTGCGAACATTATCATGGCAAATCTTCATGCCATTCCTGAAAGAACAGAAGTAATTGAATTATATGATTTCTATCGTGACCAGCCAATTAAAATTCGTTTAAAGCCAGATTTGAGTCCACAGAAAAGTGCTGAGAATTATTATCGAAAATCCAAAAATGAAAAGATTGAAATCGAGAAATTGATGGAAAATGTAGAAGCTAAAGAAATGGATTTGGCTGAAATTGAACAGCAAATAAAAGACATTGAAGGTTTTGAAACCTTAAAAGAGTTTAGAAAATACGTAAAAGCAAATCAGCTAGAACCTTCACAAAAGGCGGTAGAAACAGTACAAACACTGTTTAAATGTTATCAATTTGAAGGGTATGAAATTTTGGTTGGACGCAATGCTAAAAACAATGATTTACTGACACAACGTTTTGCCCGAAAAGAAGATTTATGGCTACACGCTCGTGATGTTGCAGGTTCGCATGTCGTGATTCGTAAACAAGCGGGTAGGAATTTCCCAATCAATGTCATTGAAAAAGCCGCAGGTTTAGCCGCTTTTTACTCTAAAAGAAAAAACGATACACTTTGTCCAGTAATCGTTACTCCTAAAAAATATGTGAGAAAAACTAGGGATTTAGGTGAAGGACAAGTAATCATCGACAAAGAAGAAGTTATTATGATTGAGCCAAAACTTTAGCATAAAGTATTTTTTTATTTACAAAAAATATTAATTTTGAGGGAAATAAACTTATTTAATCATTTCATCAGCTTTTTAGAAAGCACTTTCTTATATTTTCAGAAAATAACAATTAGATTATTTTTATACAGAATTGTAAAAAAGTACAATAAAATGTGTCAATTTGACATGATTAAAACAATCAACAACTCATTGATTTACAATTAATTAAATACTTAATGATGGATTTTGCATAGCTTTTGCAATATTTTTAATAGTATTTAATTTATTTAATTTTGAATTAATGCAGTATCTTTCGGAGATGAAAAATAATATATAACCAAAAAAATAAAATAAACCCAATGCAAAAAGGACTGCAATCCATTGACTATCTAGTATTCTTCTTCTATTTTATCGTTGTAGCAGGCTACGGCTACTGGATTTACCAACAGAAAAAATCAAAACAAGCATCATCTACAGATTTCTTCCTTGCCGAAGGTTCACTTACTTGGTGGGCAATTGGGGCATCGATGATTGCTTCAAACATTTCAGCAGAACAATTTATTGGTATGGCTGGTAATGGTTTCAAAATGGGCTTAGCGATTTCGGCTTACGAATGGATGGCAGCCGCAACGCTTGTAATTGTCGCAGTATTTTTCATGCCTATTTACTTGAAAAATAAGATTTTCACCATGCCTCAATTTTTGAAGCAACGTTATAATTCAACCGTAAGTACTATTATGGCTGTATTCTGGTTGATTCTATACGTGGTTGTAAACCTTACTTCTATCTTATATTTAGGAGCCTTAGCAATTACAACAATTTCAGGAATCGACTTTACACTTTGTATGTGGGGTTTAGCATTTTTTGCCGTAATTATCACATTAGGTGGTATGAAAGTAATTGGTTTTACAGACGTTATTCAGGTATTCTTCTTAATCTTAGGCGGTCTTTGTACTACATATTTAGCATTGACATTGGTATCAGAACAATTTGGTGAAGTAGGAGCTGTAGAAGGTATGAAGCAAATGTTTACTCGTGCAGACGACCATTTCCACATGATTTTAAAGAAAGATAATCCTAATTATACTTCTCTTCCAGGTTTAGCGGTGTTAATTGGTGGTATGTGGATTGTAAACTTAAACTACTGGGGTTGTAACCAATACATCACTCAACGTGCATTAGGAGCTTCTCTTCCTGTAGCTCGTGAAGGGTTATTATTCGCAGGTTTCTTGAAATTATTAATGCCTCTTATCGTAGTTATTCCGGGTATTGCGGCTTATGTTTTATATCAAAATGGTTTATTCCAAAAAGAAATGTTAGGGGCAGATGGTACTGTAAATCCTGACCACGCTTATCCTGTTTTATTAAACTTACTTCCTGTTGGTTTAAAAGGTTTATCTTTTGCTGCTTTAACTGCTGCTATTGTAGCTTCTTTAGCTGGTAAGGCAAACTCAATCTCAACAATTTTTACGCTTGATATTTACCAAAAATTCTTCAAAAAAGATGCTACTGAACAAGAATTAGTAACAACTGGTAGAATTGTAATTGTAGCTTCGATGATTCTTGCCATTTTCATTTCTCCATTCTTAGGAATTGATAAAAAAGGTGGGTTCGACTTTATTCAAGAAATGACTGGTTATGTATCTCCGGGTATTTTTGCTGTATTCTTGTTAGGTTTCTTCTGGAAACGTGCCAATTCAGCTGGTGCAATGGTAGCAACAATTGGTTCAGTAGTTATCTCTTTAGTATTAAAAGAATTTCCAGATTGGACTGGCTTGTACCAAACACCAATCTATACATCTTTCTTAGATGCAGAAGGCAAACATATTATTCCTTTCCTTGACCGTATGGCGATTACTTTTGTAATATGCGTACTAGTAATGTTAATTTTAGGTTTACTAGACCCATCTACTAAAGAAAACCCTAAAGCTTTGGCTGTAGATGCTTCAATGTTCAAAACAACAAAAAGCTTTACAGTTGGCGCAATTGCCATCGTAATTATCTTAATTGTTCTTTATACTACTTTCTGGTAGAATAATTGATATTGTATTTAGCAAAAAAGGCATTAAGTAATCTTAGTGCCTTTTTTGTTACATTTGTGCTTCAAACAAATTCTTATTTTATGTCATCTCATCACGTTATCAGAGAACAACAAGAACCTGCACTTATTATTGCCAACGGTGAAGCCTGTAGTTTTGAACTTATGGGACAGTTACTTGAATGGTCGCCATTAGTCATTGTACTCGATTCTGCCATTAATCGTGTGTTGGAGTTAGGTATCAAAATAGATGTATTGTTGGGCGATTTTGATGTACTTAGAAACACTTCTGACTTTACTCTTTTGGATGAACAAAGTATCAAAAGAGCTGTAAATCTTGATAAAATCAGAGAAGAGCAATATCCGATTGAAATCGTACATACGCCCGACCAAAACAAAACTGATTTAGAAAAAGCTTTTGATTATTTGATTGAAAAAGGGTTTCCAGCAGTGAATGTTATTTGGGCAACAGGACGAAGAGCCGACCATACCATAACGAATGTTACCAACATCGTTAGATTTAGAGAACAATTGAAAATTGTTGTGATTGATGATTACTCCAAAATTTTTATCCTTCCAAACACTTATGAAAAATGGTATCCATCCAAAACACCCATTTCATTGATTCCAATTGGTGATGTAACTGGAATAAGTACAGAAAACCTAAAGTATGAATTATCAGATGATAGCCTAAAAATAGGCTACAGAACTGGAAGCAGCAATGAAGTAAAAGAAGATGGTTTAGTCAAAATCACTTATAAAACAGGTGATTTATTAATGATGGAATGTAATGATTAATCATTTTTATTCAGTGCAGGTTGTTCTAAATCCCAAATTTTCAAAGACTCAACTTTCACTTTTCTATGTTTAGTAAAAATTGAAAACATCACTGCTTCACTGCTTGGTGCAATTGAATCAGCTAACATTACTTCATTATTATTAGCAAAAAAACGCACATAATCTTTACTGACAATAACCTGCATTTTTACTCTTTTATTCACCAATTTTAAAGGCGCAATTAAATCTTTCACCGATGGTTTTGAAGATTTTATTCTATCAATGTAAAGATGTTTTTGATGTACATTGTAGCCTAAAACTAGCTCCTCTAATACTTTTTTAGGCTGATTCTTATCTTTCAATTGTGTTACTTTAAAACCAAAATTTCTTGCTGATTTACAAAGTAACTCTGCTTCTATTAAGTAATTATTCTTTGAAAAAAGCTCTGAGCCATTCAAAGGAACTTCTTTCGAAATAACAAAATCTTTCTTTTCAAAATATCGATAGGTTTGCTTCGGAATCAGCGAATCAAAAGCAATGTTTTGTCCTAAAACTGAGCAATGAATCAATAAGAGTATCGCTAATATTTTCATCCTTGAAATTGTTTTACACTGAAATTCACACCATCAAAAATGGCATAATGATTACTTTCTGCATTATCATAACACCACTGCCCTAAATTGATATAACGGCTACTTTCACCTGCTTCTAAATCTAATAAAAGATGACGATGACCAAAAACATAAAAATCATGGTGCTTTTGTTGTTCTATTTCTTTGGCATAAGCCCAAAGCCACTCGCCTTCCCCTCTGAACTGTAATTCACGTTTCAAATGTTCTTCCCCTTTTTTAGAGTCCGACCAAGCCATAGCTAATTTCATCCCAACTTGTGGATGAATCCAACCAAATGCCCATTGGCAAAACTTACTTTCAAAAACTAATTTTAATTTTTTATAGCCATAATCGCCTGGACCATAGCCATCACCATGAACCAAGTAAAATGAAGTGCTATGATTAGCTTGTTTGACGATGTATTCAGTGGGTTCTCTTAATACTTGAATACCCATTTCTTGTTGGAAATAATCAAAAATCCAAATATCATGATTACCTCTAAAAATCACAATTTCTATACCTGCATCCGATAATTCTGCCAATTTCCCTTGAAATCTGACAAAGCCTTTAGGAATTACATTCTCATATTCAAACCAGAAATCAAACAAATCACCCATCAAAAATATGGTTTGTGCATCTTTTTGAATATTATTCAACCAAGCAATAATCTTTTTTTCACGAATTAAACTCGTTTGATGGTCTGGATATCCTAAATGAAAATCAGAAGCAAAGTATATTTTTTTGTCGGCTTGTAAATTAATCGTAGTCATTGAAGCAAATTTAGAAAACAAATATACAATAAATCTAAGTCGTTTAGGTTGAAGTAGATTCCTCAATTGTCTTATAAACAAAAATCCTACCCAGTAACTGAGTAGGATTTTTATTGTTTTTAGAAAATCAAGCTTTATTTCTCAGCATTTTCTGCCGTTGCTTCTTCACTCTCTTTTTCAGGAGTAGTTTCAGTCACTTTAGCTTCTAATTCAGCAGCTTTTCTATCTTCATTTCTTGTAAACTCTTGATAAGTAGTTAACTGTTCGAAAGGACGAGCACCCACCAAACGCTCTAAATCATTTTGGAAAAGTACTTCTTTCACTAATAATTCCTGAGCTAAAATTTCTAATTTATCTTTCTTTTCTGTCAATAAAGCCTTTGTTCTTTCATAAGCAAGTTGGATAATTTTACGAGCTTCCTCATCAATTTCACGAGCTGTTTGTTCAGAATAAGGTTTATTGAAGTTATATTCAGAGCCTTTAGAGTCATAGAACGATACATTTCCAAGTTTATCATTCATACCATAAATGGTTACCATGCTGTAAGCCAATTTAGTAATACGTTCTAAGTCGTTTTGCGCTCCAGTTGAGATTTTACCGAAAATAATATCTTCAGCAGCACGTCCACCCAAAGTAACACACATTTCATCAATCAATTGCTCCGTTCTGTACAAGAACTGCTCTTTAGGCAAATACTGTGCATAACCTAAGGCTGCAACACCACGAGGAACGATAGTTACTTTCACCAATGGATTTGCGTGTTCTAAGAACCAACCCGCAATAGCATGACCGGCTTCGTGATAAGCAACAATTTTCTTTTCTTCTGGAGAAATCAATTTGTTCTTTTTCTCTAAACCGCCAATTACTCTATCCATTGCCTCTTGGAAATCCTTCATATCAACCGCAGTTTTACTACGACGAGCTGCAATTAAAGCGGCTTCGTTACAAACATTGGCAATTTCAGCACCTGCAAAACCTGGCGTTTGAGCCGACAATTCTTTAGGGTCAATATCAGCCGCTAGTTTCAAAGGTTTTAAATGTACTTTAAAAATAGCTTCTCTTCCAATAATATCTGGTTTATCAATTGAAATCTGACGGTCGAAACGTCCCGGACGTAACAATGCTGAATCTAATACATCTGGACGGTTTGTTGCCGCCATGATGATAATTCCAGAATCTGTTGCAAAACCATCCATTTCAACTAATAACGAGTTCAACGTATTTTCACGTTCATCATTAGAGCCTGGCATCGCACCACGACCACGAGAACGACCTACTGCATCAATCTCATCAATAAAAATGATACAAGGTGCTTTTTCTTTCGCTTGTTTGAACAAATCTCTTACACGAGCCGCACCAACACCTACAAACATTTCCACAAAATCTGACCCTGAAAGTGAGAAGAAAGGTACTCCTGCTTCACCAGCAACAGCTTTTGCTAACAAAGTTTTACCAGTACCCGGAGGGCCTACTAATAATGCACCTTTAGGAATTTTACCTCCCAAATCAGTGAATTTCTTAGGGAATTTCAAGAATTCTACAATTTCTTGAATCTCTTCTTTCGCTTCATCCAAACCAGCAACATCGTTGAAAGTAATTTTCACTTTTGCTTCACCGTCAAACAATGTAGCTCTAGAACGACCGATATTGAAAATCTGTCCGCCAGGTCCACCTGTTCCACCCATTCTGAAGAACATAAAGTAAATGGCTACGAACATCAAAATGAAAAAGCCAGGACCAGCTAAGAATTCAAATATTCCATAATGCTCTTCGGTAGTAGCGTGTACTCTTTTTTCACGAGGAATATCTTTTTGTAATTCGTTAAGTTCTGTTTCAAAAGAATTTATTGAAGTAATTTCTTTTTCAAATTGAGGCCCAGCAGTTTGATTAACAACTGCATTTGGTTGGTCACTTAATTCGTTTTTATATTTAGGTAATGCCTCAGGTTTGAGTGTTATTTCAACAATATCTTTTCCTTTGATGATGGATAATTTAGCAATTTCTTGGTTCAGCACCATTTGTTCGTACTGAGTTTGCTGAATCGGTTTTAGAACTTTCGTTTTACTCAAAAAGTAAATACTGATTAAAGCAACAACTAACCCTACAACCAACCATCCTTGAAAACCATTTCCAGAAGCATTAGGGCGACGCTTCGGAAAGCCCTGAGGTTTATTATTCTCACTATTATTTTCTGCCATTTTTTCTATAATTAACTTTTAAACAGTGTACAGTTTACGCTAATAAGTAAATTAACTTACCAAGATAAATTGTAAACTTGGATTATCTGTAATGAAAACACAAGGTTGGATAACTTTGTTTCTAACTTATGTTATACATGAAAAGTGGTATGATAAATTTATGGAAGGAATATGATTACTTTAAACGGCATCATCGTCGATATAAGTAAATTCAGCATCACCCCAAAGCTCTTCGAGTTTGTAAAATTCTCTTCGATCTTTTTTGAATACGTGTACAACTACATCATAATAATCTACCAATATCCATTCTCGGTTGGCTTTGCCTTCCATACTTCTAGGATTTGTACGAGTGGCTTCCCATACTTCTTTATCTACAGATTCAGAGATAGCATCAATTTGTGTATCAGAATTACCAGAACAAACGACAAAAAAATCAGTGAAAGCATTTTTCACTTTTCTTAAATCCATCACTACAATATTGGTTGCCTTTCTTTCCTGCATCCCTTTCACCACCAATTGGCTAAGTTCTTGTGAACTAATTTCTTTTTTTAATTTAACTTCTGTCATGCTTTGCTGTTTGTAAATTCACAAGTGTTTGTCACAATGTTTAGAGAGAAATCTCATAACTTCATCACTTAATAACACAAAAAATAATTTGAACTTTAAAATTACAAAATAACCTTGTACAAAATTCAACCCAATACATTATTTACTGGCAAAACAATTAAATACCTGCCAGTCTGTCATTCTACTAACGACATAGCGGCTGAAATAATTCAGTCGGGTACAAACGTTTTTGAAGGAATGGTCATAATTACTGACAATCAAACTGCTGGTCGTGGACAAAGAGGAAACGTTTGGGAAGCCTCTATTGGCGAAAATTTAACGTTTTCTTTAATTCTGAAACCTAATTTTTTAAAAGCTAGCGAACAGTTTCAACTCAATGTTGCGGTATCGCTTGGTGTTTTAGATTGTTTGTCGGAATATATAGACGAAGACCTAAAAGTAAAATGGTCAAACGATATTTATTTCCAAAATCAAAAAATGGGGGGAATCTTAATTGAAAATACCCTACAAGGTTATCAAATTGGTTATTCAGTAATTGGCATTGGGCTTAATATTAATCAAGCTAGTTTTCCAGTACCAAATGCTACATCGCTCAGGAACGTAACGACAAATCCGCTAAAATATGATTTAGCAGCCTTACTTTCTAGTCTTTTGGAATGTATTGAGAAAAATTATTTGACCATTAAAAACGGAGATTATGAAACACTAAAACACAGGTATTTGTCTAATCTGTTTAGAATAGAAGAATTCCATCATTTCAGGAAAAACGGACAATTATTTGTAGGAAAAATAATTGGGATTGATGAAACTGGACAATTAGGAATTGAATCCGATGGTTTAATCGAATACTTTGGTTTTAAAGAAGTGGAATTTGTAATTTAACAAAAGCAGTTAATGCTTTTTTAAGACGTGATGTGCAAATGAATCGAAGCTTTTCAAAAAAATGTATCCTAAAAAAATTACCAGAGAACTGATAAACAAAATGCGAAGCATTGATTTGAGATTCATGGCATATTAAGGGTTTTACGTGTGGTTAGTTTGTAAATATCTATCAAATATAATTAAAATCTTGAAATAACCATATACATTAATAAATTATTTTAATTTATAGTGCGTTTGCTAAAGGTTCTTCAAAAAGCTGAAAATCAATCATCTTATGTAATAAGTAAAATAGTATTTATCACAAGTTTTACCCAACCCATAAGATGATTGATTCTATGAATTATTACTTAAAACTTCGCTAATTCAATTTCCTCTGTACTTATAATTTCTACTCTTCTTTTCATCTTTTTTTGAATGATATGAAAGTGATGTTGGTCTTCTGGACAAATCAATGAAATGGCATCACCTGAGTTTGTAGCACGTCCTGTTCTTCCGATTCTGTGAACATAATCTTTGGGCGAGCGTGGCAATTCATAATTTATCACCACTGGTAAAAACTGAATATCAATACCACGAGAAGCCAAATCAGTAGCTACCAAAACATTGGTTTTTCCAGCTTTAAAACTTCTTAAAGCTTCCGTTCTTGCTCCTTGTGTTTTTTTGCTGTGAATGGCAGCGGCATTAATGCCATTTTTTTTCAATTTATCCACCAAATTATCGGCAGTTCTTACGGCAGATACAAAAATCAATACTTGTTGCATCGCCTGCGTTTTGATTAAATATCGTAAAAATGGGCCTTTTCTTTCTGGACTTACCGCATAAGCGATTTGATTAATTTGGTCGAGATGCTGAACTTCTGGCTCAATTTCAATTTTCACAGGTTCGCTCAACAACGCTTCTTTGATTGTTTCTAAATCAGTATCCAAAGTTGCCGAAAACAAAATATTCTGACGTTTTTTCGGTAATAATTTAAAAATACTGTTGGCTTCATCTTTAAAACCCAAATCCAACATTTTGTCGGCTTCGTCCAACACCAACGTTTCTATTCTGGCTAAATTGATAGATTGTGTAGAAACCAAATCTAACAAACGTCCAGGCGTAGCTACTAAAATTTCGGTATTTTTGAGCGTCACCATTTGCTGATTCAAAGGTACTCCACCAAAAACAGCAATTGTTTTCACAGGATTTTTTAAATGAATCGCAAAAGATTCTATTACTTCTTTAATCTGAATCGCTAATTCACGAGTTGGCACCAAAATCAGTACTTTCAAGTGTAAATTTCTTGTTGGACTTTTACGCTGAAACATTTCTAAAATCGGCAACACAAAACTCCCTGTTTTTCCAGAACCCGTTTGAGCAATTCCTTGAATGTCTTTTCCAGCCAAAATTGCAGGAATAGCTTGTTGCTGAATCGGGAAAGGTTCGGAATAATTTTGTGCGGTAATGCCTCTTAAAAGAGATTCTGATAAACCAAGTGATGCGAAAGTCATGTAATTATTTTTGAATGAAAATATCTTACAAAGATAAGATTTCTTTTCCACAAAGCTTTGCATTGCAGAAGCGTCCTCAAATGAATGTATATTTGCCTTTGAATAAACGATACAATTATGCAACCATTAGCCGAACGAATGCGTCCACAAACGCTTGATGAGTACGTCGGGCAACAACATTTAGTAGGCGAAAAAGCCGTTTTACGTCGTGCCGTAGAATCAGGCAGAATTCCTTCTTTTATTTTGTGGGGACCTCCGGGCGTTGGAAAAACTACTTTGGCAAGTATTGTGGCTCAGACTTTGAAGCGTCCATTTCATGTACTTTCTGCCATAAGTGCGGGAGTAAAAGACATTCGTGAGACAATTGAAATGGCGAAAAAACAAAAGTTTTTTGATACGCCCTCTCCTATTTTGTTCATTGATGAAATTCATCGTTTTTCAAAATCTCAGCAAGATTCACTCCTCGGTGCAGTTGAAAAAGGAATTATTACTTTGATTGGAGCTACAACCGAAAACCCTTCATTTGAAGTAATTTCTGCTTTACTTTCTCGCTGTCAGGTTTATGTGTTGAAGCCTTTGGTAAAAGAAGAATTGATTTATTTAATCAATCAGGCTTTAGAGAAAGATATTTTCTTGAAAAATCGTGGTATCGTTGTAAAAGAGTACGAAGCCATTTTACAGTTTTCGGGTGGCGACGGACGAAAATTATACAATATTTTGGAATTGGTCAGCAATTTTATTCCTGTGGGCGAAGGTTTGGAAATCACCAACGAAATGGTGGTAGAAAAACTTCAACAAAATATTGCACTTTACGACAAAGACGGCGAACAACATTACGATATTATCTCGGCTTTTATCAAATCCATTCGTGGTTCCGACCCCAACGCAGCCGTTTATTGGCTCGCAAGAATGTTGGAAGGTGGTGAAGACATAGAATTTATTGGAAGAAGATTAATGATTTTAGCTTCAGAAGATATTGGCTTGGCAAACCCGAATGCACTATTAATGGCAAATACTTGTTTTCAAACGATTCGTGCAGTAGGAATGCCCGAAGCCCGCATTGTACTTTCGCAAACGGTGATTTATTTGGCTACTTCTGCCAAAAGTAATTCTGCATATTTGGCGATTGACCAAGCTTTGGCGATGGTGCGTGAAACGGGAAATTTACCAGTTCCCTTACATCTCAGAAATGCGCCAACCAAACTGATGAAACAATTAGATTATGGAAAAAACTACAAGTACGCCCACAATTACGAAGGCAATTTTGTAAAACAGCAATTTTTACCCGAAGAAGTAAAAAATACTAAGTTTTTTGAGCCACAACAAAATCCTGCGGAAGAAAAAATCAAACAAAAACTTCGGCAAGATTGGGACGAAGAGTATGATTATTAAGTATGAGTGCTGAATTGTGAATACTGAATTATGAGTTCAAATATCTGAATATCAATTTATTGAGCAATCGACAAATCTTAACTAATTATGACAATTACTCAAGGCAATAACAAAGAAGAATCACCATAACTCAAGAAACGACAATCCTTTGCCATTGCTTCGGCATACACTTTTCTCCAATCTTCGCCAATGAGTGCGGCGATGAGTAAAATCAAAGTACTTTCTGGTTGGTGATAATTGGTAATAATGCCTTTGCAGATTTTAAATTGATAACCCGGAAAAATAAAAATTTCGGTTTCACCTGTAATTTCGGTTTCGCCAGTCGCTTCCATCTTTGCTAAAATCGTTCTTAAAGCAAGTTCAGGACTTGGCAAAGATTCACTAGGATTTTGATAAGGATCTAATTTTTCGATAAAAAAAGTACTTGAAAAATCCTTCGTCAGTTTTACGCCATACCAATACAAACTCTCCAAAGCTCTCATCGAAGTTGTGCCAACAGGAATGGTATTTCCGATATTTTCGAGTAAAATTCCAATATTCTTTTTTGTGAACACAATTTGCTCGTTGTGCATTCTGTGTTCAACAATATTTTCAACTTTGATGGGCTGAAATGTGCCAGCTCCAACATGAAGTGTTATAAATTCTTCTTTAATTCCTTGATTTGAAAGATTTTGCAGTACTTCATCTGTAAAATGCAAACCTGCCGTTGGGGCGGCTACTGCTCCTTTTTTCTCGCTATAAACAGTTTGGTAGGTTTCATAATCAGCTTCTTCGGCTTCACGATTCAAGTAAGGAGGCAATGGAATTTCACCCAAAGCTTGAATAATATCCACAAATTTAGGTGTGAAATTTTCTGGATTTTCAGAAATTACTTGCCAAGAAAGTTGTACTTGATTACTCTCAAAATCAAAAATACTGGTTTTTACTTCTACTTTTTCACCAGAAATTGTTAGAATTTTCGATAAAATATCTTCTTTTTTCCAACGCTTTCTATTCCCAATCATACATTCCCAAACGCAAGTATCGTTTACTTCCATCGCCAAATTAATGACAGAAGTGGGTGCGACAGGATGCAGCAGAAAAATCTGAATGACTGCTCCAGTAAGTTTTTGGAAATGAATTCGGGCAGGAATTACCTTGGTATTATTAAAAACCAACAATGTATTTTCAGGCAAATACTCATTGATTTTATGAAAAACCGTATGCGTAATTTTTCCTTGCTGATATACTTGTAGTTTAGATTCGTCACGCTTTTCTAAAGGGAATTTGGCAATTCGCTCGTCGGGCAAATCATAAGTATAATCAGCAAGTTTTAAATCTTGAATATTCATCAATTACTCTTCTTCTTCAATTTTTGGACTAGTAAAAAGCAATTTGATTGGCAAATAAAATATCCAAGCCATCATCAGAACAATTCCGATTACTAACAAATAAGTATAATCTGTCTGGAAAGTACGTTCGTCGTTCAAAATCAACAAAGCTCTCAGAATAAGTAAAAGAAAAGTATTGACGATAGCAGGCAAAAAGTTTAACCAATTGACAATTGCAGCATTTAATTGATTACCACCTTTCAACCATTTTTTATTCGGAATCCATTGAAAAGCCAATAAAGGAATACGTTTTACATTGTTTGCTAACAAAACAGAAAGAATGTTGAAAGCAAACATTACTCCAGCAAAAAGATAGAAAACCTGATTTTTAGGTAAAAATCCATCTCCTCTACCATTTGGTCCAAAATGAACAGCGGTGGTATCTGGCAAACCACGATAAGTAAATAATAATACAAGTACGAAGGCTAAAATTGATAAATAACGCCAAGTTCTGGAAATGAAAAATTCTATACTCATTGCTAATGTTGTTTCAGGGTGCAAAATTACGCTAGAAAAGGCAGGATTTCTAATGAAACAAGTGATTAATCAAGAATAAAATAGCTACAAGCTCAAAGTGACGAGTCTTGAGCCTTTTTCAGGGTGATATAAAAAAGAAAAATAGTTGTCATAACAATTATTTTTTTCATGTTTAATGAGTAAAACTTCTGAAAAAAATTTAGCTTTGTAAAATGAACGATTTCAGGGCATTAATCGCCCAGAATATGAATAAAATGTATGAAAATTTACACTAAAACTGGCGATAAAGGTACAACTTCATTAGTTGGAGGAACAAGAGTATCAAAAACAGCACTTAGAATTGAGGCTTATGGCACAGTTGATGAATTAAATTCATACATTGGTTTAGTACGTGACCAAGCAGTGAACGAAAAACGTAAAGATATTTTAAAAGAAATTCAAGATAGATTATTTACAATTGGTTCTATTTTAGCTTCTGAGCCAGAACAAAGTAAAAAACGTTTACCTGATTTACTAGAAAGCGACGTTGAGCTATTAGAAAATGAAATGGATAATATGGATAAGGAATTAGAACCTATGAGATATTTCATTTTACCGGGTGGTCATCAATCCATTTCATTTGGGCATTTAGCCAGAACTATTTGTCGCAGAACAGAAAGAATTGTACTTCGACTTGCAGAAGAATCAACAGTAAATGAATTAATAATCAGATACTTGAATCGACTTTCTGACTATCTTTTTGTATTATGTCGAATAATGGCAAAAGAGCTTGAAGTTGAAGAAATAGCTTGGAAACCGAGAGTTTGACTTTCTTTGAGACTAGAAGACTTTAGGACTTTAAGAGACAAGAAGCAAGATTTTAGACAAAAGAATTGGGACTTAAGGAAACAAGACAAAAGAGACAAGATTAAAGACTTTATTGAGAAAAAATGAAAGCTGATGACTGAAAGCTCGTAGCTCACAGCTAACAATATTAAAGAATAACAGATAATATTTTAAAATTATGACAGATACTTTGCAGATTGATATCCATCAGATTGAAAAATCTAGGATTGATTCGGTTGATTTTGACAACCTTGTTTTTGGACGTTCTTTTGCCGACCACATGTTAATGGTTGATTTTAAAGACGGAGAATGGCAAACGCCACAAATTTTGCCTTATGGCCCAATTTCATATTCTCCAGCAATGATGTCTCTACATTACGGACAAGCAATTTTTGAAGGAATGAAAGCCTACAAAAATGCTGCGGGTGAAATTTTAGTTTTCCGTCCGGAAGAAAACTGGAAGCGTCTCAACAAATCTGCAGTCCGTATGTGTATTCCAGAAATTCCTGAAGATATTTTCATGGAAGGGCTTTCACAACTTTTACGTTTAGATGCTGAGTGGATTCCAGCCAAAGAAGGTTGTTCGATGTACATTCGTCCTTTTATGTTCTCGACAGATGAATACGTTGGAGTAAGTCCATCAAAAACTTATAAGTTTATGATTTTCAACTGTCCTGTAGGTTCTTATTATTCAAAACCTCTACGTGTACGTGTTGAAACACAATATATCCGTGCGGCACATGGTGGTGTTGGTTTTTCTAAAAATGCTGGTAATTATGGTGGTTCTTTGTATCCAACTAAATTAGCGATGGATGCTGGCTACGACCAAATTATTTGGACTGATGCCGCTACACATACTTTTGTGGAAGAAGCAGGTACAATGAACCTTTTGTTCGTAATTGACGGAGCATTAGTAACAGCACCGACTGGCGATACAATTCTTGATGGAATTACTCGTAAATCAGTTTTACAAGTAGCAAAAGAATGGGGAATGAAAATTGAAGAAAGACAGCTTTCAGTTAAAGAATTAGTAGAAGGTATTAAAGCTGGAAAAGTAACTGAAGCTTTTGGTGCAGGTACAGCCGCTGTAATTGCTCCTATTGCTACTATCGGTTTTGAAGGTGTTGATTATCAACTTCCTGAACGTACAGAAGATGCTTTCTCGAAAAGAGTATTTGAAGAAATTAATGATACACGTTTAGGCAAAAAAGCTGATACACGTGGATGGGTTATGAAAATATAATTTTCTGATACAATTGATACAAAAAGAGCCTTCAGATAATCTGAAGGCTCTTTTTGTATCAATACTTATTGTAAAATCTTATCAGCTTTATTAGCGAAAACAATCTTTAGTCCAGGGTCTTTTTCTGTACTTACATTCTGAATCAATACATTATTATTACCATCAGCTAACTGCCAAATTGTTGATTTATCTTTGCTTACTCCTTTGCCATACTTCGTTTCAAAATAGCCTTTGAACTCATTCATTAAACTATCCACAGCAGTTTGTCGTTCAATATAAACATCAATCGTAATAGCTTCCACTTTATTCTCTGGACTTTTTACGTAGAGAATATCAGCAAAGTTTAAATCTGTGTCATCAAAATACTCTGTGAAACTTTTCCCATTTTCTGCTGGCGTTTCCGAAGGCAATGTCGTTTCATTAATCGTATCAATATTATCACCAATTTTTACACCTCTTGCCATTCCAGCATCGGTTTTAAGAATCGCCTGAAAAATTGTACTATAATTTTCTAAAGCAGACGAACCCTCTGTTACGTTAACCGAAGCGTTGCTTTCTGTTTGAGTACTTTCTTTTTTTTCCTGACAAGCAATTAACAAAACAAAAAAGAGAAGGAAGTAAAAGTTATTTTTTTTCACGGAATGAATTTTTATTAAGGTTTCTTATCACAAAAATACGAAAACTTTCCGACTAGCTACCACATTCAGATTGATGATATAAGTTTCATCACCCAATCATGTGATATTACCTAAACTTATTTTTTTGTAATATTACATTAATTTTAATATTGAAATATGCTACTCCCTACCCAATTAATCTTGCATTTCAGGTAAATATCTTCAATATCATGACTCTAAATTTCATCAAACCAATGACTCAAACTTCTATCAAAATCGTAGTTTACGAGGATAATCCTGATTTACGAGAAAGCCTTTCGGTACTCCTTGCAGGTTCAATTGGTTTTGAACTAATAGGCGCTTTTGTTAACTGCGAACAAGTAGCCAAGCAAATCGTTGAATTAAAACCTGATGTTGTTTTGATGGATATTGATATGCCTGTGGCCAATGGTTTAAAAGGTCTCAAAATCATCAAACAATTAGCTCCACAAGTGAATGTGGTAATGTTTACCGTTTTTGAAGACAATGAAAATATCTTCGAAGCTATTTGTTCTGGAGCGGTTGGTTATCTTTTGAAAAGAACTCCACCAGTCAAACTTCTTGAAGCCATACAAGATGCCAACAATGGTGGCGCACCGATGACCTCTAGCATTGCTCGCAAAGTGTTACAAATGTTGCCAATTCAACAGAAAGTAACAGAAAATAATGATTATAAATTAACAGAACGAGAAAGTGAGATTTTAAACCTCTTAGTAAAGGGAAATAGCTATAAAATGATTGCAGATAAATGTAGCATCAGTATTGATACCGTACGTTCTCACATCAAAAAGATATATGATAAATTACATGTTCACTCACAAACAGAAGCTGTAGCGAAAGCAATTCATGAAAGAATTGTGTAATATATCATCCTATCATGTGATTGACAGCTATTAATTTTCACTCTACTTTTGTAATAAGAACCCAACCATGCAATAGAACAAATTTATGGATCAACCTAAACTAAATAACTATCATGGCAAGTCCGTCATTAACAAGCAATTCATATCTAATTAATAACCTAAGTCATGATTTCAGTTTTAGACGAGACCCTATTTTCAACAAGGAGTCGAATATCATTTTAACGATTTCATGTAAAAAAAATATTATAGTAGCTTGGAAAGACATTAGTCATCTTGAAGCAATTGGAAATTATACAATGTTTCACTTTACAGATGGAAAAAAATTGTTGGTTTCACGAACAATGAAGATTTTTTTACCTAAATTAGACGGCGAAATGTTTGTAAGGATTCATAAATCTTTTACAGTCAATCTTAATTATATCGCTCAGTTTGATGTCAAAGAAGAAATGTTCGTTCAATTAAGAGATGGAAGTAAAATTTCAATCTCAAGAAGAAAGAAAAAAGACTTTATTGAAAAAGCTAGAAGATATTTTGGTAACTTTCGGATAAATTAAAAAAGAAATTAGTGGTTAGGTATTTATGAAACGGGGGTGATTTATGTTACCCCACGTTTTTCAAATCCTACCTTCAAAAATATTTAAGATAATAGGTGTAGAACTATTAATTTGCACAGGGAGATGTTTTTAACGTCTCCTTTGTCTTTTTATAGCCACGCTAAAATTCTCGTCCCATACTGAATACAAAATTTTTCTTATTGCTACTATTAATTGCATAATTAAAACGAAGCACTAAATTGTAATAAGTAACTACATCAAGCCCAACACCATAACCATATATCAATTTATTGGCAAGATTACTTTTATTCTCTGCTGCAAAGCGGTTTTCAACATAAGCATAATCATTAAAAATGTTGGGATACAGACCTAATGGAATTTTATTGAATTGTTTAATTCGAATAAATTTTAAGTAAAAACTCTTGTTTAGCAACTCATATCTTAGGTTATTTCTAACATACAAATATTTACTCCCATCTACAACGTAAAGCTCGTAACCTCTTACTAAATCTCCTCCATAACCCAAACCACGAGTATTCAAAAATGGTTGACGATTGGGAAAAGATAATTTTCCTTCAAGATTAATTCCCAAAAACCATTTCTTAGATAATGGCTTGTAATATGAGTAATCTCCAGTAATTTCTAATTGATTAATATCGTCATTAGGTAAAATTCCTAGTTTATTAATCAATAATTCATATCGTTTACCTCTTAATGGATAAGTAACGTTATCTCTGAAATCATAATTAAAGTAATAACTTATTTGCCCATAAATTTGCTGATTAGTATTACTTGCTAAGTAATTTGGATTAAGTTTTCTAATGGTATCATCAATTGAAATATGGTTAAACCTCAGTTCAATTGTATGATTATCGTAAAAAGCAAAACGCTTTTTTAAGAAAATTGCTCCCGAAAAACGCTCTCTCATGATTTCATCTTTACTGCGAAAGTAAAAAAGTGTATCATTGAGGCTTCTAAAAGCTACATTTTTATTAGTGATATACGAAATACTCATTCCTAAGCCCGTCTTCTGAGCTTTGTTGATGTAGGGAATTCTATAACTAAAATCTACTCTTTTAGTAAAACCATTTTCAAGATGTAAAGATAATCTTTCAGCTCTTCCTCGAAAATTGCTGTGAATCAAATCAATTCCATAAATTGTTCGCCTAAAATCATATCCACGACTCCACCATTCCGAAAAATTTCTATCTGCTAATTGAAAAACTGGATAACCCAAAATGAACCATTGCTCTTGAAGATTAATCATCATTTTCAATTGTCCTTCATTACTTATCTCTGTTTGAATTTCAGCAGAAACAAACAAATTAGTATTGATGATTTTCCTTCGATTTAACTCTAAACGCTTTGAAAGTTGATTCTTCAATAAAGTATCTCCTATTTTAAAATCAAGCTCACGAAGGATGATATTTTCTTTTGTTTTATGATTTCCATGAAGAATAATTTCATTCACTACCACAAATGAATCTACCTGAATAGGTTTTAGATGAGGATTTATCAGGGAAAAAAGGAAAGTAAAAAGTAGCATAAATCAAAGTTAATCAATTATTCTAAAGAATTTAGGTTCTTCTTTACACTCTCAACATTCATAAAATAGTTCTTAATTTAAAATAACCGTTCATATTGATTCTAAAGAAAATTTACTCTTCAATTGGTGCTAAGTAGCTCAGAAAAATATAAATTATTCTAATTTAATTAGTATTATTGTAAGTAAAATTAACCGTTTTTATTAAGCAATATTTATGAATATTATCAAACCAAGATTATCATTTTCTCAAATCATTAATATGAATGTAGGTTTTTTTGGCATTCAATATAGTTTTGGTTTGCAGCAAAGTGCTATCAATCCCATTTACGATTTCTTAGGCGCTAGTCCAGATGAAATTCCTCTTTTAAATTTAGCAGGTCCAATGACTGGACTTTTAATCCAACCAATTATTGGTGCTATGAGCGATAAAACATGGCATCCACGTTGGGGGAGGCGCAAACCTTATTTTCTAGTTGGAGCGTTACTTTGTAGCATTGCACTATTTATTTACCCTTTCAGTAGTTCATTATGGATGGCTGCAGGCTTACTATGGATACTTGATGCAGGAAATAATACTGCAATGGAGCCTTATAGAGCATTTATTGCAGATAAGCTACCAGCAGAGCAACAAGCAACGGGGTTTCTTTCTCAAAGCTTTTTTACAGGTTTAGGGATTACCTTAGCGAATATTTCATTATTTATTTTTCAAAAGTTTATTCCAGGCGAGCATGGAAGTATTCCATATTGGGTATTTGGTTCATTCTTTTTAGGTTCTGTTTGTTCAATTGGTTCAGTACTCTGGTCGATGTCTAAAACTCCAGAAATTCCACCAAGCCCTGAAGAATTAATGATTATGGAACAGCATAAAGGAGGAATTTTTGCACCGTTCATTGAAATATCTGAAGCTATTAAAGACATGCCCAAAGTAATGTGGCAATTATCTTTAGTATATCTTTTTCAATGGTATGCCTTATTTTGTTATTGGCAAAATGCCTCTAAGAGTATTGCTCAATCTGTTTGGCATACGTCTCCAATGGGCGACAAGCAATTATATGAAGAAGCAGTTGGTTGGACAGGTTTAGTTAACGGATGGTATAATATTGCTACTTTTCTATCTGCATTTGCTTTAGTTGGACTTGCCAAAAAGTATTCTCCCAAATTAGTACATGTCATTTGTTTGCTTATTGCTGGTATTGGTCTAATGCTTTTTCCACACATTGAAAATAAATACCTACTATTTGCACCAATGACAGGCTTTGGAGTAGCTTGGGCAAGTATGATGGGCATTCCATATTTAATGGTAATTTCAGAAATACCCAAAGAACGTTATGGTGTGTATATGGGGATAATTAATATGATGATTGTGATTCCAATGATCATTCAAAACCTTACTTTTGGATATGTATTAGAACACTTTTTAGATAATGATTCTGGTAAAGCTATTACTTTTGCAGGTATATTTTTATTAATTGCATGTGGTGCAACGATGCTCATGAAATCTGGAAAGATAGAAGAAGGAATGGGAATTCCTACAAGTGGCGGTGGACATTAATACAATATAAAGATTAAAATTTTAAAAAAAGCTCGGCATTGTGCTGGGCTTTTTAAATATGTTATAATTAACTAATACCCTTAAAATAAAGGTGTTGTGTTTATATTAAAAAACTTTAGTAACCGAAGATTATTGATAGAATATCCATCAATATATCTAAATTGTTTTTGCGCAAATCCATTGCAGGGGATGATGATATAGCTGAAATATATCATGATTAAGTGTAGTTTTCTTTTCATTGTAGGGATTTTTTACTTTTAAAGATAATTCTTCTCTTTTACAAAATCAAGTTTCCCAATATCTTTCAAACGCAAAAAGGTTCTTGATATTACTATCAAGAACCTTTTTTAATATTTTTGGGGTTTATTTACTTTCCCGCATATGATTGCAGTATCATCAACGGAACTGGGCTTAACTTCTCTGTTCGAGATGGGAAGAGGTGAACACCAGTCCTA
>NZ_JBEUMS010000019.1:0-142590 GCF_040543805.1 Arcicella rosea | reverse complement strand
GTTCCTTCCCAAATGTACCTTCTTTGGCTTAAGATGAAATTTTGATTCCATAATTGTTTATTTTTCCCAAATATAGTAAAAGTCAATCAAATCAAAGTAATGGTCAACCGATATTTTTTCTCTATAAAGGGACTTAAAATTAATTTTGTAATGAGTCAATTACATAATTGGTTATGTCAGAACATATTTCATACAGCACTTCCTATCACTTTTGCTCAAGAAGCCAAGAGGAAAACACTATTTTCAAATGTGACATATCCAAAGAATTAGGTAAAAAACAATTTTACAAAAATATAAAGAAGCCTCCCATATAATATTGAGACTGTCATGATATTCTTAATGTCATTCCGATACTATTTTTATTTATCTGACTAAGTAACCTCAACTTCAACTCTAAAAACTAAACCCATGAACGCAAAAACCTGCGTAAGGGCATTGCTATGCCTTTACTTTTTCATATCTGTACATTATCTAACCGCTCAGGCTCTTAAGGTGGGAGACAATATCCCACCTGAGCTTTGGAACTTATCCCTTCAATTGGCTAACCACCCACAAGGCAAACAAAGCCTGACTCTCAGTGACTATAAAGATAAACTAATCATCCTAGATTTCTGGGCTACTTGGTGTGCCCCCTGTATTAAATCAATCAATAAGCTGGATTCTCTGCAAAAGCAGTTTGGCTCGGCTGTAGCTATTCTGCCTGTCACCTATGAAAACAGCCGTAAAGCTCTTCCTCTATTTCGTAAAAGGGGCTGGAGCCTCCCTACTGTAGTGGAAGACACTTTACTAAAAAGGTATTTTCCCCATACAGGTATCCCTCATCAAATATGGATTAGAGACGGAAAATTCTTTGGAGCGTCTGCTTCCTCGGAATATACCAATACCTATAATCTACACCGTGCATTAAACGGAGAGGCTTTTGTACTCTCAAACAGTTCCCCGCCTGTCAGTTTTAACCGTGATATTCCACTCTTTTTGGATGGAAACGGGGGTAGTCTGAAGGATACCCGAATACGGTCTCTACTCTCCAAACGCATTAACGTCAATATCGGAGGAATCACTAGAAGTGCTAACAATATTCGGGCTTATAATGTACCATTCCGTAGTCTTATTTATGAAATGTACAGACTCGATATTCCATACTCAGGTAGATTTAACAGAATCGTTTGGGAGATAAGTGATTCCCTCAAAGAAGAATTGATTGGCACACATAAGCAAAAATCAGGTATTTATGAAAATGACCTAGCCTACTATCAATGGCTAAAAGAACATTCCTACTGTTACGAACTAGCCATTGACTCTTCCCTGAATATTTCTAGAGAAGCACTCTATCAGTTAATGGAACAAGACATCAACCGCTATTTCAGGCTTGAAAAAGGAATCATCGCCGTCTTGGGAAAAAAGAAATTGCCTTGTTATGCGATTATCAATCAAGATAGTCCATCATCTGTTTTAGTATCTTCTGATAAGGCAGAAAATTACTTTGTCATGGAGAACCAAGCCATTGAGCAACTTACCAATTACATCATCGCTGTACTGGCACAACAGCCATATCCTATCATTGATAAGACTACCGCTAAACAACATGTATCCATTCGGCTAAACAAAGCGAATCTTACCATCCCCGCTATCAAACAGGAGCTGAATAAGATTGGGCTTGATTTGGTATTGCAGCAGCAGGAAATACCAGTCATCATCGTCAAATATGCTAATCTTTAATTCATTCATCTAATCCTTATCATTTAATCTTCAAGCTAATGAAAAAACTCTTCTTACTCTTCATGTTATTGATGGGAAATTGCGCCATGCTTTATGCCCAACTATTGAAAAGCAGGCTGCTGGACGCTACAGACGCTCACCCGATACAAGGAGCCTCCGTCAGGCTGTTGCGGGCTGCCACTGGTACTATCACAGATGCCAATGGTTCTTTTGAGATACTCAGACTTAGTAAATACCCAGTTGATACCCTTGTCATTTCAAGTATCGGTTTTAAGACAATAGTTATTGCGGTTGATAATCGTTCCCTGCCTGAAAGTCTGTTGATGAACAGGGAATCCCTTGCCCTTGATGAAGTGGTCGTTTCTACGGGATATGCTAAAATCAGTCGGGAGCGTGCTACTGGTTCTTTCACTCACATTAGCAATGAGCTAATTAACAGGAGTGTAAGCCCAGACATCATCAGTCGTTTAGAGGGGGTTACGCCTGCTCTTCAGTTTTACAGAAGCACTGTCACACCCAGAGGAACTACCTCAGAGCTTAGAATCAGAGGGGTGAGTAGCATCTTCTCCGATACTGCTCCATTAATCGTCGTAGATAATTTTCCTTATGAGGGAGACATTAATAGTATCAATCCTAATGATATAGCCGATATTACTATTCTGAAAGATGCCGCAGCAGCGTCCATTTGGGGTGTTCGGGCAGGAAATGGGGTCATCGTGATTAATACTAAACAAGGAAAATACAATCAAAAAACTTTGGTGAGTTTTCAGTCGAATTTCACGGTTGGTGAAAAGCCGAATTTGTTTTATAATCCTTCCTTCTTGGCTTCACAAGAACTCATTGATTTCCAGCGTTTGCGCTTTGCGCAGGGTGGTTTTCAACAAAATAACTGGACATTACTGCCTGAGGCGATTGAGATACAGATTGCCAGACAAGAAGGAAAGCTTTCATCTGAAGAAATGGAGCGGCAATTGAAACATCTAGCCACTAAAGACATCAGAAAAGAGATGCTCGCTAACCTTTATCAAAAGGTTCTGAATCAGCAATATGCTTTCAATATTACTGGGGGGAATAATAGCCTGAAATATATTACCTCACTTGGCTTTGACAAAAACCTTTCTGGGAACGTTGGGTTTAGTTCTTCCAGAATAACCCTCAATAATCAGTTTACCTACCGATTCAATCAAAAACTGGAACTCTTTACTAGCCTGTATTATGCCCTCCAGCATTTTAGTAATAATGGACTGGAGAGAACAGACCTCATTCCCAGGGAGGGTGGTGCCATTCAGTCTTATACAAGCCTTAGGGATGACAATGGAATGCCGACTTATATTCCTTATAAATACCGCCAACCTTACATCGCTGCTGCGGAATCTCAAGGATTACTTAACTGGCAATACAATCCCCTTGATGAACTTGCTCTTTCTGACAAAACTTCCAAAAATAATGAAACGAGGATCAATGCAGGAATTCGTTATGCACTGATTCCAGATCTAGCCTTGGAAGTAAAATATCAGTTTCGTCTTGCGCAAGGAGCATCCAGACAATATTATTCTCCACAAACGTATTACGTCAGAGATCTCGTGAACCGATTTACCCAAGCGAATGGCACGAGTGTAATTCCTTCTGGTGGTATTTTATCGGGTAATCAAAGCAGTGGAGATAGTCATTATGGAAGAGTACAACTCAATTATAGTTATACTGGGCATAGTGGGAAAAGTGGGCTTTTTCAGCCTCTGCACCAATTGGATGCCTTGGCTGGGGCAGAAGTCAGACAAGACCGCTCTCAATCTGGACCAGTATATTTACTTTACGGGTATGATGACCAAATACTCACCAGTGCTCCTTATCTCAATTATGAGACGAGTTATCAATTACGTCCTATTTCCTCAGGGAGAATACCTTCTCCTGTCAACGATATAGGATATTTGACTGACCGTTATCTCTCTTACTTTGCTAATCTAGCTTACACTTACGATAAGAAATATACGCTTTCTTTAAGTGGCAGGTGGGATGCTTCTAATATTTTTGGCGTAGCCACTAATCAAAAAGGTGTTCCTCTGTGGTCAGTAGGCTTGCTTTGGAATATCAAAGAGGAATGGGTGCCAGACATTGAATCTATTGACTTACTTAAATTAAGGGCTACGTATGGGGTTAATGGAAATATCAACAAGCAAGTAAGTGCGCTTCCCAATATCTCTTTGTCATCTGGTGTCATTACTAATTATCCTTATGCACGTATAACCACGACCGGCAATCCTAATTTGCGTTGGGAAAAAGTAGTGGTCTGGAACATGGCTACTGACTTTTCTTTCTTTCATAACAGAATTAGGGGAAGTCTGGAGTATTATGAAAAAGCTGGAATAGACCTCATCGGCTATGATTTTCTGGATCCTACGACGGGTATTTTCCAATCTGCTTCTGGTTTATATACCATTGACAACCGAATCAATTATGCCAATCTACTCACTAAAGGAGCAGATGTTGAAATCAATGGGGCTATTACTACGGGTAAGTTTAAATGGTCAACGGTACTAATGGCCTCTTGGACACAGAACAAAGTAACTAAGTATAATGCAGCGGAAGCGCCTACCTTGCTTTCTTTTCTTCCTGCCTCCAACGCTGGGCGTGCGCCTGCAACGCAAGGTAAATCTGTGGATATACTCTATGCGTTACCTTGGTATGGGCTAAATCCTACCACTGGTGCTATGCAGGTGTGTGATAACAAAGCGGGTGTTGATGGTGCGCTGAGTGAAAACTATGCGGCTTATTGGGCTTCATTACAGCAAGCTAATCTCAAGGAAATGGGGGTTACTGTGCCGGTATTCTTTGGCAGTATCCGAAATAATTTTACTTGGAAGGGATTGAGTGCTAGTGTTAATGTGGTTTATAAAGCTGGCTATCAGTTCAGAAGAAGTAGTATCAATTATTCTAATCTGATTAATTATGGCGGGGGGCATCGGGATTATGAAGCAAGATGGAAATCTCCTGGGGATGAATTACACACAGCTGTTCCAGCAGTTACGCTTATTGCCAATACGACTCGTGATAATATTTATTTAAGCAATGAAAGACTGATTGAAAACGGAGCGCATCTTAGGTTGAAAGACATCAATCTAAGTTACAAGTTATCTGCTCCTAAACTAGGACTCAGCAATGTATCGGTTTTTATGTATGTAAATAACATAGGGATACTATGGTCTGCCAATAAAGCAGGCTTAGATCCAGATTTCCCAAGCTCAGATTATCCTCCTATCAGAACTTATTCTTTGGGATTTAAAATTGACATGTAATACTTGAAAGATTTAAACTTAAAATTTATCAACATGAAAAAGATATATTCAATCATATATTGTGTACTCAGTCTCTTGATGACTTCCTGCTATGGGGATTTTTTGGAAATTGAACCTAATCGTAAGCTGGCTGTGCCTGCTACCTTAAAAGACTTAGATGCTTTGATGGACAATACTACTTTGCTCAATGCTAATGCTTTATTAATCATGGGAGAGATTGGAACAGATGATTATTATTTGAACGAAACAGACTGGAATTCACTGACCAACCCTTATCAAAAAAATGGCTATGTTTGGGCTAAAGACATCTACGAAGGACAGCAATGTCCGGGATGGAATAATGCTTATCAGAAAATTCTCTATGCAAACCTTGTGTTGGAAAGCATAGGCAAGCTTGAACGAAGCACTAAAAATGAAGTGCAATGGGACAGGATAAAAGGAACTGCCTTGTTTTGGAGGGCATGGCAGTTTTTCCAATTGGCTCAGATTTTCTGTGACGATTATCAAAAGGAAAGTGCTAATCAAAAAATGGGGATTCCGATTAGACTTGCATCGGATATTAATCAGCAAAATACAAGAGCAACCATTGAAGATACCTACAAACAAATTGTGCAGGATCTTACTGAGGCTGGAGACTTATTGCCTGCCTTGGCTGAGGAGAAAACACGCCCTTCTAAGCAAGCGGTGTATGCACTACTGGCTAGAACTTATTTGCAAATGAAAGAATATGAGCTGGCCAAAGAACAGGCGGAAAGGTGTTTAGCGGTCTCGGATGTATTAATATCCTATAGTGATATGAATAGCAATTTAAATTTCCCTTTTCCGCTGTATGCTCGTGGAAATACTGAGCAACCCTTGCTTGATGCAATGATTAGGACGCAGACATTTGCTTCTTTTCTAAAAATAGATACTGCTTTATTACGTTCTTACGAGGCTGGAGATTTAAGAGTGGCTACTTATTTTTCTGTATCAAATGGATACCATGTTTTTAAAGGAACCTACAATGGTTATGCTACCTACAATCCTTTTCCTGCTCTTGACGAGGTTTATCTCATCAAAGCAGAATGTAATGAGCGAATGGGGAATCATGATGATGCGCTGAAGGATCTTAATCAATTGCTGGTTCATCGTTATCAAAAAGGGGCTTACCAAGCTAAAACCATGGAGAACACCAAAAATATCCTGACGGAGATTTTGAATGAAAGGCGTAAGAGTTTAATCTTCAGAGGAGTAAGATGGAGCGATTTGAGAAGGTTAAGAACAGAAGCTGCTTATGCAAAAACGATTGTTAGGGTACTGGGAAACAAAAGATATGAATTATCTCCTGAGCAAGAGCATTTATATACTTGGCCTATCCCTGACAATGTAATCAATCTGGGCGGTATTACTCAGAATGTAAGATAAATGTAATATCCGGTGCTTCAATTTGAAGCACCGGGTAATTTTAATCAAGGTGTTCTATGAGCATCTCCTGTAACGAGGTTAGAGGCGTTGGCTTGCGTTACTGTAGCTGGTGCACTGGATGTATTCAAACGAATTTTACAAAGATTTGAGGAGTTTTCTTCATTACAGTCATCAACGGGTGAAGGGGCATCCGTGGAGCCAATAATGGTGTCACCATCAACATCCACAGCAAACCAGTAATCGACTACATTTCTTTGCTCTGCCAATTTAAAGGACATGGTGCTTGTCGCTATAAATAGGGCAAAAACAAACAAGAGGTTTTTCTTCATTAAATTTTTCATGATTTTTTGAATTTATAAGGTTTGAAAATTTATTTAGCCATTAGGCCGGCACGCCCTCAGCGGTAACGCCTCCTGCGTCACTGCCTCGCTTTAGTTTCACTAAATAAAAACCCCATCCGCTAAGAGCCGTAAAACACAGGTTAAACCAGAAGTGTTGTTTCCAGTTCATCCAACTAATTACAGACCCGCATCCACAGGGTAATTCTTCCCAGGCTCCGCCTAGGGCAAGACCTACGTAAGTCGTAAAGACTAACATCAAGCCAAGAGAAAGTAGCATCCCGTAGTATTGCATCCGTGGGATAAGAAGAAATAGGATGGTAAGACCTTCCAGCAAAGGCAGGGTGTAGATAAGAATATACCCCAAAGTATCATCAAAGGGTTGTTTGAGGATACCTGTCTTAAAGATTTCAAAGTCCATGACTTTGTCTACAGTCACGGGTATCCAAAGTGTCAACAATATCAGGAGTATAAGCTTTATCTTCATATTGGTAATGATTTTACCTGACAAAGTTCATAACCTTCCTTCATATACGAAACAGAATATTGGAAGGGTTTTTAGGAGAATCAGCCTCCCTCCTTTCCAATTTTTCACCTTATTTCGTTTCAATCATTTTTCCTTGTATTTTGACACACCTATTTGCTGTTTATGCCATCCGTATTTTGTACTTTTTCATCTCATACCTGAATGTACTTTCATCATTATACCCCACTTGGTAAAAGACATCGCTCACTGGTAGGTTTTTGCTTTTCATCAATAGTAAAGCCTGACGTAAGCGGCACGAAGTATAGTAATCTCGTATGGTGATATTAAAAGTTGCCTTGAAATGATTTCTGAGTGTACGTTCGGTTCTTCCAAAATAGTCAGCCACTCGCTGGGAATTGAGATTAGTCTCATAGAAATGCCTATCCAGATAATCCTTTACCCTATAGGGGATACTGTTTAGCTGCTGCTCAGCCTGTTCATTATACCGCTCTAATATTCCTGAAATTTGTAATCGTAGCAAGCCGTCAAGAGAACCGACACCGTTTGAAATCTCAGAATAGATGGTTTTGAGCCTTCTTTGTATATGTAAATCCATTTGACAATAGGGCAACATAGCGTTTGGATATACTCCTGCTTCCAATGTAGATAGATACTCCTTTAAAACGGGTAAATCTTTAGCCACAAATGTTAGCCATTCTGGCAATATGGAGATACATAAGACGATGTTTCTTCCGGGTGGCACCTTTACCCGATATAGACCTATGTCGTTATAAGTCATCGCATAATACCCTTTTCTAGCATGAGAGATAAAAAGTCCTTCGGTATCCGTGAAATCTATGCTGCCATGTAGTACAAAAAATAAGAAGTGCTGCTTTTCAGTTACCTTATAAGTCATTCGGAAAGGCAAATCATTATTCACTTCCAGCAGCTCAATGTAAAAGGGTCGAAAATTGAGTCTCTGGCTTATCAAACTCGCTGAATCAAACAAGGTGTACAGTGACTTTTGAGCCTTGGCAAAAGGATAAAAGCAACTTTCAGGCAATGCCTGCTGAATGCTTAATGGCGGGTAGTCATATAGAAATTCATACGGCTCATTCATAATTAAACAAAAAGGATAATTGTGAATAAAAGCTATAAAGCTATTTATTCACTTTTGCCTCATCATACATGGCGTTTACATTATCTTGTATTGCTTTTTGTAAACGTTCCAAATCCGTCGCTTTATTAATATCTATTCCACAAAATAAACTCCCGTTATACTTGGCATGTAGGACAAGATAATAAATGCCCGCAATCTGAAGAGCCAGCTTAGCCCTTATGTCCACGCCTGTGTCAATGAAGTCTGGTTCGATAATCTCAAATAAATGCTCTCCTATTTTTTCTCTTTCGTCTGCTACCTTACGAAGTGTTTTATTCTTTTCTCCAATTTCCCAGTGAATAATCCGTTGTAGCACTTTGTCTTTCATCATCCGCTCCAACTGCCCATGAAGCAAAGCAGTAATATCTTTTTTCCCGATGTTTTCTGGGTTCTTTAGTAATTCCGAAATAATTTTCTGGTCAGCCATATTCCAAAAGTCCCTTTGCAGAATATAGGCTTCCACCAGATTATCTATACTACCAAAATAGGTCCAGATTAGCTTTTTATCTAAACCAGCTTCTTTGGCTATATTTGGTCCAGTCAGGCCGGTATATCCTTTCTTTTGAATAACCCCTCCTACTGCTGCCACTAATCTTGTTATTGATCGAGCCTTCTCTCTGATGGGACCAGCCGTTACTTTTCTTGACTTTTCACTTTTTTGTTCGGAATCTGTATTTTTTTGTTTGCCCATTGCTTTTATTTCATAGATTTCGCAATGTTCAACTTTTTATTGACATAATCAAACGCATTTAGTGCTTTATCTAGGTGTTCTTTGGTATGAGTGGCAATCAAGCTCATTCTTATTCGTGAGTCCTTGAGTGATACCGCAGGATACATGATGGGATTAGTGTAAATACCACATTCCAGTAGTAACTTACCCGCCTCACAGTTTTTCTGTACATCTCCGATTTTTACAGGAATGATAGCAGAATTTGTAGTACCAATATCCAATCCCAAGTCTGTTAAACCCTTTTTGTAATAGGTTATATTTTCCCATAACTTTTTCTGCCAATGAGGCTCTTCATCAACTAGCTCAATAGCCCTGCTCACCGCTGAAATAGCTGGAGTCGCTGCCGCTGAAAAAGCATACTGTCTGGATTGAAACTGTAAGTAAGAAATCAGTTCAGGGTTTGCTATCAAATAACCTCCTACATTACTAAATGTCTTGCTGAATGTTCCAGTAATGATATCTACTTTGTCCATCACTTCAAAGTACTCCATCGCCCCACGTCCAGTATTACCGATTACTCCAATCCCATGAGCATCATCTACCAGAACAACGCCTCCATAATGATGCGTAAGGGTAATAATTTCTTTTAAGGGAGCTAAATCTCCATCCTGAGAATAAACCCCGTCAACAATGACCATTTTAGTTCTGTATTTATCCTTGACGTTTGAGAGTATACGCTCTAAGGCATCCAGATTATTATGTAAGAAACGCTTGACCGTGGTTGCTTGTATCCCTTCGTAAACACTAGCATGTACAGCCATATCTACAATAGCGATATCTTCTTGTTTTAACAAACATTGCAAGGACGCACTATTAGAAGTATAACCAGTAGTGTATGCAATAGAAGAACCCTTAGGCTTTTTGAAAAAAGTGGAAAGCTTATCCTCTAATTCCTGATGATAATCAAAATAGCCTCCTATTAGTGGAGACGAGCCAGCTCCAGTACCATATTTTTCAATTCCTGAAATAGCTGCCTTTTTAATTGCTGGATGTTGTGTAAAGCCCAGATAGTCATTGCATACGAAGCTCACATAACTTCCCTTTTTAATATCTCCATCCTCAGCTAATTCGACTTCAGGGCCACAACCTGAGTTTACTAGTAATCGGTAGTTCATGTACCCGCTGACTTTGAGGTAATCAAGGTACTCTTCATGTGCCTTTGCCCTTTGGAATATATCCAAGTTAGGGATGTCTTCATAATCTTTGAAGCTTTTGTTTGATAGATAGTTTTCCATACTGCTTAATATTTGAAGAATTAACATTTTAACAAACTCGTCGCCCTTACAGGTAAGTATTACCTTCTAGGCAATCAATAATTCATGGATATATCAAAGCAGATAGAGAAGTAAACGCAATCCTTGTTAAGCATCAACTATGAATTTGAAGGCGGTGGAAGTACCTACAAATCCATAATCAAAAATAATTCTCTATCAAATGAAATAAAATATCTAACGAAATCAAAATTAAATAGAATATTTTATAATAAAAGTATTGATTATGAGCTAATTATGCTATTTTTTATAATTATAGTTTTATTCATTAGATGTCTGATTAATAAAAAATCATATAATATATCTTCTTTAAGAGATATATTATATAGTTAAAACACAACCATTCTGCGATTCTTGCAAAATCAATAGCTATCCAATGAAGTTTGTGATTGATTGAACCAATTTTGTAACAAGATTTACATTCTTTGAAAGGGATTTTAATCTTTGAAGATAATTATAAAGAAATAGCCTAAGGGAAAATCCCTTAGGCTATTTTAGTTAATAGTTCTACACCTATTGATATAAAGTTAATCAATTTTTTTAAAATAGCAAAAAAGGGATGTGATTTTTTCACTATTCCAATAGCAATTAAAAGGAAAAAATATATTCGTTTTAATTTATAAATCAGGTATTCATATGCTAAAAATGTAAATTTGAAACGGTTTTATTTGAAAATCTATCAGATAGGAAGCTTATATGCTTTAAATACAGTAGCTAAAAACTTGGACACAAAGTATGGTCTAACTTTTACTCTTTGGTGAATTCAATTCATGATGGACTAAAAAATCATATTCATCAATCTTTTTGGCATAAAAACTACATAATTCTATAAATATCGTTTTCACTTTGCCTAAACTATTATTTCTCAAGCATTAAAAGCCCATCAATTGATGGGCTTTTCTCATTTTAAGGTATTTCAATTTATTCGATTTTGAATACATTTTTTATTCAAATAAGCCATTTTATTTATTTTTAATAACATTATTATTTATTTTGTTTGGCATTATGATTAAAAATGAATAATATTTGTATTCAAAATAATAAGAAGTAATGATTGATAAAGCTATTGTCCACATGGACTTGGATTGCTTTTTCGTAGCTGTGGAAAGGTTGCGAGATTCAAAGCTTAATGGCAAACCTGTCATTGTTGGTGGTCTTTCAGATAGAGGTGTTGTAAGTGCATGTAGTTATGAGGCTCGTACTTTTGGGGTTCGCTCAGCTATGCCTATGAGAATGGCTCGTCAATTATGTACGGATGCTGTTGTTTTGAGAGGAGATTATGAAGCTTATTCACAGTATTCATCAATGGTTACGGACATTATTTATGAAAGTGCTCCCATCGTTGAAAAATCTTCAATAGATGAATTTTATGCCGACCTAACAGGCTTTGAACGTTTTTTGGGTACATGGAAATTTGCTTCAGAATTAAGACAAAAGATTATTACCGAAACGGGTTTGTCAATATCGATGGCATTAGCAACCAATAAAACCGTTTCAAAGGTGGCCACTAATGAAGTAAAGCCAGCTCGTCAAATTCAAATATTACAGGGAGATGAAAAAAGCTATTTAGCTCCACTGTCAGTTTCTAAACTTCCCTTTTGTGGCTCAGTTACTACCCAAACATTGAGAAATATGGGTATTCTGACCGTTGATACCTTAAGCCAAATGCCAGTTAAACTACTTCAAAACACTTTTGGCAAAACTGGAAAGCTATTATGGGAAAGAGCAAATGGAATAGATGATACACCGGTTATTCCTTATTCTGAACAAAAATCAAAGTCGAAAGAAATAACCTTGGAAAAGGATACAATTGATATTGTTTTTTTATCCAGATTGATTAGCAAATTGGCAGAGGAACTGGGCTATGATTTACGAGAATCTGGTTTTTGTACTTGCTGTATTACACTTAAAATTAGATATAGCAATTTTGATACATTAACAAGACAAATAAATGTAGCTCCAATTTCAGCAGACCATGACTTAATACATCATGCCATTGAACTATTTAAAAAGTTATTTGATAGAAGAATATTGATACGACTTATTGGGATTAGGGCATCTAAATTAGTACGTGGGCAACAACAACTTTCACTCTATGACAACAGTGCTAAATTGGCTAGCTTATATGGAGCAATAGATAACATTAAAAACAGATATGGGACTGATTCAATAGGAAGAGCTTTTAACTTCGATTTAAACAAAAGAAAACCTGAGTAATTAATGTACTTAAACTGTCATACATATTTTAGCCTTCGGTATGGTACTATTTCGATAGAGTTATTAGTTGAAACTGCTGTTAAATTAGGGATTAAAAAAATCGCACTAACTGATATAAATAGTACTTCAGCAATTTTTGATTTTGTATCGCTTTGTAAAAAAAGAGGCATTGAGCCTGTTGTGGGGGTTGAGTTTAGGGTTGACGACAAGCTACAATTTATCTGTTTAGCAAAGAATCAAGAAGGTCTAAGTGAAATAAATGAGTTCAGAAATAAATATAATCTTTCAAAAGAGCCATTCCCCAACCGTGTTCCTTCTTTTTTAAATGTTTGTACAATTTATCCTTTAGAATGTAATGAATTTGTGTTAAATGAGAATGAGTTTATTGGTGTTCAACTACACGAAATACATCAACTTTATAAATATGACTACAAGAAATTTGTGGTAATTCATCCTGTAACTTTTTTAGATAAATTAGGTTATAACCTTCATCGTTTACTACGTGCTGTTGATGGTAATTGCTTGCTTAGTAAACTCCCAAAATCAAAGGAAGCAAAAGAACATGAATATTTTGTTACTCCAGACGAACTGATAAACCATTTTAAAAACTATCCAGAGCTTGTTGAAAACTCTAAAAAGCTAATATCAAAATGTGATTTTATTTTCAAATTCGATACTCCTAAAAATAAAAAATTCTATACCACTTCTAAAGCAGATGACCTTGAATTACTGAGAAAACTTACTAAAGATGGTTTGATTAAAAGGTACGGTGTAAATAATAAGGAGGCTCAATCAAGAATTGATAATGAACTTAGAATAATCGACCAACTTGATTTTTGTAGCTATTTCCTTATAACATGGGATATTATAAAATATGCACGCAGTAGGGGGTACTTCCACATAGGTAGAGGCTCAGGAGCAAATTCAATCGTTGCTTATTGTTTAGAGATAACCGATGTTGACCCTATTTTACTTGATTTATATTTTGAAAGGTTTATTAATCCAAGTAGAACCTCTCCCCCAGACTTCGACTTGGATTTTAGTTGGGATGAAAGAGATGAGATAATCGACTACACGTTTAAACGATATGGTGCTGATTATGTATGTTTACTTGCAACTCATGTAACCTTTCATTATTCATCTGCATGCAGAGAACTCGGAAAGGTTTTCGGGCTTCCCAAACATGAGATAGATGAATTGGTAAGTAGTTATAGAGAAAACCCATCAAATTCATACACAAGACTTATTCTTAGATATGGCAAGCTAATGGAAGATTTTCCTAACTATTTAAGTATTCATGCAGGGGGTATCTTAATAAGTGAAGAAAAACTAACAAATTACACATCATTGTTAGCTATGCCAAAAGGTTTTGTAATAGGTGAATTTGACATGTACACATGTGAGGATATTGGTTTTGCAAAGTTTGATGTTCTCTCTCAAAGAGGTTTAGGGCACATTAAAGATACAGTAGATTTAGTGTGGAAAAATAAGAGAATTAGTATTGATATCCATGCGATACAGGATTTCAAAGATGATGAAAACATCAAAAATCAACTCAAAAAGCATGAAACAATGGGGTGTTTCTATATTGAATCTCCTGCCATGCGACAACTCATTTGGAAGTTAAAATGTGAAGACTACATTACATTAGTAGCCGCTAGTTCAATTATTAGACCTGGTGTTGCCAGTTCAGGAATGATGGGAACTTTTATAAAACGACACCTCAATCCAGAGACTGTAGAATATATTCATCCAAAAATGGAAGAACTGTTATTTGAAACCTATGGTGTAATGGTTTATCAAGAGGATGTGATAAAGGTTGCTCATAGTTTCGGAGGTTTATCATTAGCTCAAGCTGATGTACTTAGGCGAGGAATGTCTGGAAAATATCGTTCGAGGTTAGAATTCGATAAAATAGTTGAACAGTATTTTGAGAATTGTAAAAGATTTGGGTACGATGATGATATTGCTAAAGAAGTTTGGAGGCAAATACAAAGCTTTGCTGGTTATAGCTTTTCAAAAGCACATTCTGCAAGCTATGCTGTCGAAAGTTATCAAAGCCTTTACTTAAAAACATATTTCCCTCATGAGTTTATGGTTGGTGTTATAAATAACTTCGGTGGCTTTTATGAAACGGAGTTTTATATACATGAAGCAAAAAGAGTAGGTGCGATAATTGAGCTACCAGATATTAATGGTAGCAATTTACTGACAGACTTAAAAGGTAATATTATTACTTTAGGCTTCATACATGTCAAAGGGCTTGAAAAGATAACAATCAATCAAATAATTGGGCAACGCAATATTAGACCATTTAGCTCTTTTGATGATTTCTGTAAAAGAGTTTATATCGGACTTGAGCAAATGATTATTTTGATTAGGATTTCAGCATTTAGAATGTTTGGATATTCAAAAAAAGAACTGCTTTGGGAAACACATTTTAAAGTAAACAAAAAGAACACATTGCAAACTTCAGAATTATTTTATGTAGAAGACGTACATTATCAATTACCATCACTCTATCATCATCCTGCTGAAGACATTTATGATGAATTTGAACTTCTTGGATTTACTTTGCAAAAGCCATTTTTATTAGTTTTTCAAAAGCCAAATTGTGAATATTTTGCGAGTAATTTGTCAACTGGAATCGGGAAAGTTATTGAAATTTTGGGCTATTTAGTTAGTCTAAAACCAACAAGGACCAAAAAAGGTGAACGAATGTTTTTTGGGTATTGGGTTGATGAACAAGGAGAATTTTTTGATACAGTTCACTTCCCTAATGCTACAAAGATGTATCCGTTTAGAGGGAAAGGAGTTTATCATTTAAAAGGAAAAGTTTGTGTCGAGTATGGTCATTGCTCCATTCAAATAAATTGGATGCAAAAATTGCCATTTATAGTTGACCCACGAATGGAATAAGTATAATTTAATAAAAATGATATGTGCTATTACACACTACTCAACAGTAAGAAAGAGAAGTTAGAATTAGCCTTTAAGGCTGAATTCTATGAAGGTACAGAGTATGAGCCAAAATTATTGGTAAATGGATTTGATAATCCAAGAACTCCAATAATCATGAATGATAACCCTAGATTAATTGCGAATGTTTATTGGGGTTTAATACCTCATTGGGCATCAATTGAAAAAGCAAAAACTATTAGAAAAAAAACACTAATTGCCAGAGCTGAATCAATTAATGAGCTTGCTTCTTACAAAGATTGTGTAAATAGAAGGTGCTTAGTTATTGTTGATGGATTTTACGAAAGAAAATCTGAGAATAAGAAAGAAAACAGCATCAATTATATATTAAGATTAAAGGATGAAGATTGTTTTGCAATCGGCGGAATTTGGAGTTTTTGGAAGAATCCTCAAAAGCAGGGTAGTTACATTAGGTCGTTTGCCATTATTACAGTCCCAGCAAATCCTCTAATTGCTGAGATACAAAAAAATAATCAAAAAACTGAAAAGCGAATGCCACTGATTATTCCAAAAGAGCATTATCAAGATTGGCTAAATCCTGAAGCAAAAGATTTGGGATATATTATTAAAACCTTTGATGAGAGATTGATGGAAGCAAAGGTTGTATTTTAAATCTCAATGGATTATTTTATCTCTAACCAGCTCATCATTTTTTTATGGAATTATAAAAGCGATATTTGATTGGCAACGATTTTCAATGCAGGATTAGACAGATAAGTTTTTTAGTGAAATGCATCAGATGCTTGAAGATAAACCAAACGATTTATTACATTTCAAAAATTGTATCTCGAAAACGAAAGTTATTCACTTAATGAAAATAATATGATACCATTATATGAATAAAATGCAAGCATCTGAAGATCTACCACAAAAACTACACTAGTAGCACTCCTTTGAGATCCAAACATTCAAAAGCTTTAAATACAGCTTTAGCAGTCTCAAAAGAAAGAAAATCCTCGGCAAAAAAGCTATCTCTCCTTCGCTTTTTCTATCTTTACAATCACTTCATAATCAATACATTGAATTGATATTTTGTTATATTTTGTCGCAATAAAAGGTAGTTTTTGCGACAAAATATAGTATTCTTATCTTACTTCTGGCATAATCAAACACTCTATCATTTAAATCATTCAATTTAACAATTTCAACACCAGTTATTCTGTATATTAAAATAGAATTATATTTACCAAGCACTAAAAAAGAAATATGTCGTGAAGATTAGGTTTAATTAAACAAAAAATTGGAGATAAGATTCTTGGGCATTTTGAAGATTTTTATTCAATAAATTATTCGGATTCATTTTGATCTATGTTTGAATTCAATAACTTCGGAACGAACAATTTATTCTATATAAAAATAATAAATCAGATTAGTTAAAACAGGTATAAATACCTGATACTTTTACTGAAAAAGATAATCCAGACCTCTACTTTTCGTTTGGTGTAGAAACCTGTCCATGCCTTCCTTTTGTTATTTGGAGTATTTTTCTGAAGTAATTTCACAAATCTTTTTTGTTGAAAATAGCCAAGGCTCTCCACGCAGGGACTATAATCCACAGTATCAAAAGTACAATAGCGATAAATATTCCTAAGATTGAGCTAAAAAATTGCTGAAAGATAGCTCCAGTCATTCCCAAAAGTGCCGAAATATCGAGTTTCATCAATATAATAATACGAGCTAAGTCAGATGGATTGAGAGTAGTAAAAAATAAGGATGCTTTTTCTAAAGGATAATCGCTAAAAGACAACAAGGCTGTAAGTACAAATCCGTCGTAAACAATGCTAAAGTAAAACCATATTGCTAAGGCTATACCAATACCCTTTGCTTTGTCCTTGGTACAAACAGACGCTAACAATGCCAACGAAACAAAAACTAGCGTCAACAACAATCCACACAAAATTAGTGTAAGTCCTTTGGTTGTACCTTCTAATAAAATCGTAGGCAAGCCCACACCAATAACAAATGCTAAGCAAAGTGATATTCCTATACCTAAATATTGGCTCAGAAAAATTGTTTTGCGCCCTATAGGCTGTGCGGACAACAGCTCCAAAAACTCATAAGAGTTGTAAAATTGTATAGTTGTAAAAATAATACTTACTAAAGGGACAACCATCAAAATGATATTGAGCAAACTCAATAAGCCCTTGTTGGCGTCGGCTTCAAAACCAAAAAAAGCCAAACTTACCAATAACAGCAACAGCGTATAACTCATCACAAACTTGTTGCGAAGAATATCATAGATTACATATTTGATAACTTTATTCATGATTTCAGAAATTAGAAAGGGTTGTGAGTTTACCCACAGAAAGCGATAAATATTTTATTGGGCTTACTACCTAAAGCGCAACAATGCAAAACACAATTGATTTAATTATTGATATAAGTATCTGGTAATCAGAAACTAAACCCGAAAAAATCACTCCTATCTATGCACTTCTGTTTATACCCAGTAAGGTTGTGGAAGACTAGGACTTAATTTTACTTGCATGAGTCGAGCTATAATTTTGCTCAAACGCGTTTCGTCATACTCCTCCTTCAACTGACTTAGTTGCTTAAACAACTGTATTTGACCATCTTGGATATAAAGAAGATGACTAGATAGCTCTTCTAAGTCAGAAAGAATATGAGAAGTAAGTAGAATTAGTTTCCCTTTATTTTTTTCCTTAAATATCTTTTGCTTCAATATTTCACTAGCAAGGGGGTCTAATCCTGCTGTAGGTTCATCGAGAATTAATATTTGTGGATCAAATAAAAAGGCTAAAGCTGCACTCACTTTTTGTTTGGTGCCTCCAGAAAGAGTCCCTAATTTTTTTTCATAAATTTTTTCAAGCTCGAAATCTTTAATAATGTCAAAATCAAGCTGTTTGCTGTCTATAATACCTTTTCTAATATCGGTCATCATCTCAATAAGCTGACGAATAGATAAATTGGGGGGATAATGCCCTATCTGAGGCATATATCCTATTTTGGAGCGATAGGAGAAATCATGTTTAATATTCTGATTATCAACATATATAGATCCTGTATCTGGTATAACCATACCAAGCAAACTTTTGATAAGTGTAGTTTTGCCAGAACCATTTGGACCGACAATTGCCACAGCTTGTCCCTGCTCAAAGGTGAGAGCTATATTCTGTAAAACGGTATGTTTTCCGAATGTCTTGCTGATATTTTCAAATCTTATCATTGGATTATGATTTTTGGACGGTTACAGCTTTTGGGTTAAATGGTACTAGTCGAATAGGCTTCATTAGCGGAGATTCGTCTTTTAGGTTTTCAGGGGTAAGGCTAGGGATAATTTTTTCTATTTTATCCAAAAGACTAGCCGTAAAACTCCGTAATAGCATCATGGTTTGAGGAACCCTTTCGATAAGGGTCGAAAATAAACTCACGGGTCTATACGCTACATCCCCGATGCCATCATGATTGAGGTCGTAGCCATCATATTTTTCCCAATAATTCTTTGAGATAGTATTATATACAGAGTTTCCGTTGGTTGCTATATCAAAAGTATTAGCAATAAAATTGTTATTTTGAATCAAATTGTCATCGCAGCTAGCCTGAATTCTCATGGCGATACCATCATTCGAAAATTCATTTTGAGTGATATTGGTTCGGCTACACCCCTCAAGATATATTCCTACTGTGTTGGAAATAAACTGATTGTGCTGTATTTGACTATCCGAAATATCTTTCAAGAGAATACCATAGGCAGCGCCACCCCAATTATTTTTAAAAAGGTTACTTCGCATAGTAACATGCTTGGTGTACATGACTGCCACTCCTGCTCCATTATTCACAAACTGGTTTAGTTCGTAAGTATCGTTGTGTGAGAACATAAAATGTAAACCATAGCGAATATTTTGAGTGGTAAAGTTTTGGCGAATCAAAGAGTTGGTCACAAATTCAAAATAAATACCATCACGATGCCCCTGCACATAATTATTAGCAATCTGAATACTGTCACATTTCCAGGCATGGATACCATTGCCTGTAGTTTGCTCTTCTTTAGGATGCCCAATAACCGTATTGCCAAGCACTTGAATTTTGGTACAAGCCGATAGATAAACACCAAAGTAGCAATCTCTAAAATAATTATTTTTAATAGTCACATTACTGGACTCTAGCACTTTAATACCTGCCCAGTCGATTGAGCTGGTTTCGCCAACATGCCGAAATTCAATTTTACCGATATACACTCCCGAAGATTTTACCGTAATAATTTCGCCTTTATAGTTGGCATCAAAGATGGGGTAATTTTGTGGTTGAGACTCGCCACCAATCAAATAAATAGGTTTGTCAATAATAAGATTTGTAATATGATATATTCCTTTTTTGACAATGACACTATCATTTTTTGATGAATGAGCAACACTCTTCAATAACTCCGAAGTATTGTTTACTTTCCACGTTTTAGCAAAAGTTAGTTGTGAAAGTAAAATGAATATGACCGTTAGTTTTTTCATATCGAACTATTAATTAAACATTTCTTGGATTTGAGTCCACGAAAAAAACTTTATAGTTGCATCTTTTTCTTTCAATTTTTGAGAAAATTGAGGGCTTTTAAAAGCAGCCAAGTCTCCTCTCATGGGACTTCTGAATAGAGTGCCTTGTCCAAAAGTACCCTCTGTAACATTGATAAACTCTTGAGGATTATCAAAATTATTGACAACAAGATGTGCATAATCGGCAGAAGATGTATGGTTGGTTTTCATAAAAATAACCATACATCTTAAATCATCAAACTTAAAGACCTTACCTTTAGGAGTTACTAATTCGGTAGCATATTTGGAATCCATAATAGTCATTTTACACAAACCACAGTTATCTTTTCCATAATAGATGGGTTCTGTTTGGGTTGTACATGCCGACATGGCTATTCCAATGCAAAGTAGGATTATGATAGAAAATTTCATTTTAGCGATTGTATTTGAATTCATAAACAGTAGTACCAACACAGATTAAACCAAGTAGTATAAAAAACCAACCGCCTATATCAGGAATAGAGTAAGCGCCAAAGTTGAGGAGTTCTTTGTAGCCCAACATAGGAGGCTGATAAGACATACCAGGAACTTTTATGGCAGCATCTGGACTAAGATTATGTCCATATTCGTAACCCCATTTCCAATAGTCATACAGAGCCAAAACGCCTCCAAGAACAACAAGTATAAAAAAGCTCAGTAAAATTTTCTTACTTTTTGAAATAGCTGTTACAAGCCCCGCAACAATATAGAAACCAACACAATAAGGTAAAATTTTGAACTCAGGAAACATCTCTTCCTTGATATGTGCCATACCAATGTAGTGATTCAGACCATTGATAATATCAACTTGTCCTGAAAGTTTATTTAGCCAAATTTGCATAGATAGCCCTTCTGGATATTGTGGTGCCCATAAGTCAATGCGCCACAAGGGAGTAAAATAGGTGGCTATTAACCCAAGCGCACCTAGAGCTATAAGAACTTGAGAGATTTTACTAAGTGGCTTCATTTTTTGATGATTTTGAAGTCTATGAGCCTATTACAGCTCATAGACTAGTTATTTTACAAAGTGAATTGGCGCTTGCTATTTTTTAGCTACTTTTTGTTCAGCCTCAGCAACAGGATTTTTGCCAGTACCCCATGTTAATGGCACGTTACTTCCTGCGGGAGAGACTCTTACGTATCCTTGCATTTCTTGGTGCAATGCCGAACAAAAATCAGTACAATACATTGGGGTTACACCTACTTTGGTAGGAATCCATTTGAGGGTTTGGGTTTCGCCAGGCATAATCAATAGCTCAGCATTGAGTGCTCCTCTGATAGCAAAGCCATGTGGCACATCCCAATCTTGTTCAAGGTTGGTTACATGGAAATACACTACATCTCCCATTTTTACACCTTCGATATTGTCAGGAGTAAAGTGCGAACGAATGGCAGTCATGTACACGTGTACCTCATTACCTTTGCGTACTACTTTAGCTTCTTTTTCGCCTTTGGCAGCATATGGGTGTGCATTTTCTTCTATTTTGAAAATTTTGGTTGAGTTTTTCTCAATCAAACTAGCAGGTATAGATTCGGCATAGTGTGGCTCTCCTGTGGTTGGGAAATCGAGTAATAACTTCATTTTATCTCCCGATATATCATATAACTGAGCCGATTGCGCTAGTTCAGGGCCTGTTGGCAAATAACGGTCTTTTGTGATTTTGTTATAAGCTACTACATATTTACCCCAAGGTTTGGCTGTTGGTCCTCCAGGAATACTCAAGTGTCCAACAGAATAATAAGTTGGTACACGGTCGATAACTTCTAGCTTTTCGATATTCCAACGAACAAGTTCAGACGATACAAAAAACGAGGTAATGGCATTGCCTTTTCCATCAAATTCCGTGTGAAGTGGTCCTAAACCTGGTTTTTGTACTTCTCCGTGCAACACTGCATCGTATTTGAGTACAGGGATTCCGTCAAAGTTTCCATCAAAAGTTTTTGCTGCAATGGCTTTTTGCATTTTATCAAATGAAAAAACAGGAATTACCGCAGCCAATTTGCCCGATCCAACAATGTATTGTCCTGTTGGGTCTACATCACAACCATGTGGCGACTTAGGACATGGAATAAAATAAAGCATATCTGGACATTCTTTGGGGTCAAGCGTCATTACTTTTGTCATAATGGTTGATGTTGCCGAATGTACTTTGTCGCTATACACATTATGTGCATATTTAGCAGCTTCTTTTTTCCCTTTTCCTTGTGCTAGGTATTGTTCAGCTTTTTTCCAATTGACCGCCAGAATAAAATCTTTGTCTTTTTGTGAAGCATTTACCTCCAAAAGCGAGTTGGCTTGCTCAGTATTATAGGTAGAAAAGAAAAACCAATCTGCCGACTTCCCTTTACCAGCACGAGCCAAGTCGAAGCTTACGCCAGGTGTTTTGAGCTGAAACTTGATGCCCATGCGACCTGTATTTTTATCAATACTTACAAAACTGATATAACCCTTGAAGTTTTTCTTGAAAGAACTAATTGGTACATCAGCCTTGTCGTCGGGTGGTACCGAAAAACGAGTACCTGCAACAGCATATTCGGTATTGGCGGTAATAAATGGCGAAGAGTGATTACCGCCTGAGTTAGGCAATTCTATGATTTCTTCAGTTCTAAACGTTTTTAGACTGATTCGGGCTATTCTTGGAGTATTATTGCCATTAATAAATGCCCAACGACCGTCGTGAATACTGTTGGTAGTGGATAGGGCAATATGGTGCGAGTCGTCCCAAGGTACAAATCCATGTGAGGTGTTGAGCATAGGTTTGGTTTCTTCACTAAAACCATAACCATTTTCTGGGCTTTGCGAAAATACCGGAATAACTCTAAGTGTGCGTCCTGAAGGAAGCCCTATAATAGAAATTTGTCCATTAAAACCTCCCGAAACGATATTATAAAACTCATCGTGTGTGCCTGGCGCCACATATACTTTTTGAGCTGCGTCGCCTGCTAGTTCAGAACTGCCACTGACACCTCCTTTGTTGTTGGGTTTACAGCTGATTTGAGCAACTGCAATAATACCTACTGCAACTCCTCCTATAATAGACTTTAAGTTCATATTAAAAATGTTTTTATTTTTCGCCATCATTTTTACGCATCAATTCCAATACACTTCTTGCCTCTTTTTCAGTTATATTTTGGTTAGGCATACGTACCAAACATTGCTCTAACAGCTTTTGAGCCTCGGTATCTTTCTCTAACATCATGTCTACATTGGTAATCATATTGATAATCCAAGTAGGCTTACGTCTTTTGGTAACTCCCAACCAGCCTGGGCCAACCAAACGCTCATCAGTTAGTTTATGACACGAAGAGCACTTCATATCATAGATTTTTTGACCTTCGTCTACCATTAGCTGACTGAGCGGGTTTGTCAGAGCTATTTCTTTTACTTCTGTACCATGGACTTCTTCTTGCTGTTGAAGTACCGAATCACTGGTTTCGGGTTTTTCGGCACGTTGACTGGCGCCACCGCATCCCCAGAGCGTCAAAGTCACAATTGCGATAGTTAATAATGATGTCTTCATTCGGTAAGTAATTAAGATTAAATAAAAGATAAAAAAGTCTTTTATTGTGCAAATCTATATAGGCCTCATAAGATAAATTCTGATTTTTATTAGTTCTTATTTTGATATTAGTCATAATAGAAGATAAAAAAGTCTTTTATTTTTGTAGAAAATTTTAACTCAAATACTTTATGGAAACGATAAATTTTGATACTAAAACTGTAGGCGAAATAGTAGCCCATAACCCCAAAGCAGCAAGTGTATTTAGAAAGCTAAATATTGATTTTTGCTGTGGGGGCAATAAGAGCTTTACTGAAGAATGTAAGAAGAAGAAGCAAAATCCAGCAGAAATTTGGGAAGAAATAGAGTTGCTATCTAATACAGGAGACAAGTCTTTAGATTTTAATAACTTAAAACTAGATTTTTTGATTGATTATATCTACAATGTACATCATCAATTTTTGTATAAAAATTTACCCGAAATCAGATATTTTGTAGAAAAAGTCTATACCAAACATAAGGATAAATATGCTTATCTGACAGAATTAGCTACAGTTTATAAGATACTTGAAGAAGATTTATTATCGCATTTGCCTAAAGAGGAAAATGTAATATTTCCTTATGGCAAGTCACTCGTAACTGCCTCTGAGGAGCATGCCCATGTATCTCCTCCATTTTTTCGTACGGTCAAAAATCCAATCAGTATGATGAATAGCGAGCACGAAGAAGCGGGAGAGTTATTGTTCAGACTACGAGATATTACCAATAATTATACTCCTCCCGAAGACGCCTGTAATTCGCATATTGTAATGCTATCCAAATTAGAAGAATTAGATAGTGATTTGACGCAACATGTACATTTAGAAAACAATATTTTATTTCCCAAACTGACAGCACTCGAAAAAACAATATTAGAAAATTAATGAAAAAGTCAGTTTTAGTATTGCTTTTGCAGCCTAGTATATAATTCAATGTAAGTAATAGGAAAGATTAAATTAATAGTATATCTGAGGTGTAATTTGAATATAACCTTTTGATTATGAATACCTTAAATAACCAATATACGATTAACTAATAACGTCTTCCTACTTACGTGTTAGTAATTAATAATGATACCCTCCATCATAAACATTAAGTCGTTATGATGGAGAGTATTATTATGCTATCAAAATAGTTATGGCAAGAAATAGTCTATAGATTCTACAGACTCGATATTCTCAGCACCTAGTTTAATATGTTTTTGGTGTTCTGGCGACTTACCATAAGCATCTTCTTCTTTCTGGCCTTCGAAAGTAGTGACATAAACATGTTTTACTTTTTTTGTGTTTTTGTCATCTTTAACAATTCCCCATTCATAACCTTTTACCATGGACAATTTAGATAAATTCTTGAATGAAATATCAACTTTTCGAATCAAGTCAATAGAAGTATTAGTTTTGAAAGTTACCACAACTACATGGCGTAGTAGTCCTTTGCTTGGAATTGCTTTTGATGTAGGTTCTGGGCCTTTTGTCCAAGTCAAACAGCCTGCAATGGCGATGATTTTGATGAGCATAGAATACAAATTATTAGTTAGTTTATTATAAAATTAAACTAAGGTAACTAGAGTAGTTAATATTGAAGTCATCTTGACTTTTTAATTTTCTTCAGTACTATAGCAATGAATGTAATGCGATAAAGTTAAAGCCCATACAACTTGAAGGCCTTGCATCCAAAGCGATTGCATAGAGACTATTTGGAGCAACCCTACAATGTCAACATCGGGCTGGAATCACCATTTGGGCCAAATCTAAACTAAGTCTTATAACCTACTGATTATCAATATTTTGAGGCAATTTTATTTCTAATGGTTTTTGATATTTCCAAGCCTTCAATTTTGCCATATCAAATCGTAACTCCTTGTCATTTAATAAGTTAGTAAAGTCATACTCCCCAATAAAGTTGATATGCTTCCAAGTAAGAGCGGTTGAATTCCTAACCGTTACTATTATCTCCTCAATTTCTTCCTGCTGCTCCACTTTTGAGAGTAAATCTGATAAATACAGATAGTTCCACAGCACAATAGCATTTTGAATGATACTTCGGCACAAAATAATGCGTTCTTGTTCCTCTTTGGTTGCAGCCTGAAACTCTTGATTTTGTCCAAAGAAGACCACCTTTGAAAAACGATTCATTAATTCTACGTGGCTCAATTGTTTCTCAATTGCCTGTCGTAAGGCTAAATCATCGTAGTATTTGAGAATAAAAATGGTTTGAATAATTCGCCCAAATTCTTTGAAAGCGGCTTCCAAAGGGTTTTGTTTGGCGTAGGAGTTTAACCGTTTGAATACTTGATAGGCAGTAGTCTTACCTAATTTTAACGATACCATCAGTCTCAATATATCATCCCACGAATCTATTATTTCATCTTTATCAAGATATTTTGTTGGTAGAAGTTGGTAGTCAAGTGCTGCATATTTCTTGAATGGTTCAAAACTGTAAAGCACTCTATCGGGTAAATCCATTAATCTTGGAGCATTGAACACATTCAAAAAATACATCATCCCAAAAACAATATCAGATGAGCCGTGTGTATCAGTTGAATGCGTGTCGGCTTTGATAACTGGATTTCCTAAGTGCATCTCTACCACGTTGATGTGTTCTCGTTCCGAAGCACTAATAACATTGATTTTAAAAACACTCATTCGCTCGTCAATAGCCGTATTGATTACTGATGCCTTGGTAAAGCCAGGATATTTGTAGGAGTAAGAGGCATTTAAAGAATCTCGTTTGACTAATATTTTTTGCCCATCGCTGGCAGTATGAATTTTATCAGATTCCCTCCTATGAATATCTGGTAAGGATAATGTATTCTTAAACTTAATAATGGCATCATTCACGTCTTGTAAGGCTTCTTGATTGAGATACCAATCGGCAATATGTTTCAAGCTATGTCCCTGTATTCCCTTGGCAATTCTTTCCATTTTATCAATGCCAACATTACATCCTTGGGCAATCAAGGTGGCAAAAAATGTTTCATCACTGGGACGAAACTTCTCTTGTATTTTGCCTTGATAACCAAATATATTCAAAAAAGGGCTAACTTTTTCAACTTCCGATAAAAGCGTTGAAACCGCCACAAACCGAACGGGTGTAAAATAATTAGAGATAAGTTGCGTATCTGGTTTTTCAACTTTGGGCGTTTCTATGTAAGGTTTCCCTTTCTTATTGATGCTAAAATAAGGATTTTCCCCTTTATTAATCTTTTGATTTACCTCATGAAAAAGAGTATCTAATTCCAATGCAAGGGATTCTATGACTACCTTTGGGTCGCTCCAAGTACTTAGGTCTGCATCCTGTAAGAGTTGCTTTCGGTTGAGTTGGAAATATTCTTTGTCAATTAAATATTCCTCTAAACTCCGATACCGATACGAATATACAGGAAATACCTCCCCTGATTTAATGCCATTTTCGAGAGCTTGGAAGAAGAACATTTTGTACAGTTTTACCTTGAATTTTTCTTTTTGAGTGTCTGTATCATAGGTAGTGAGAGCATCTTGTTCTGCATTTGAGAGCCACGAAATATCTTTGGGCGGTTTGGTTAATTTCCCTTTATTGCTTTGGAAATGGGTAATCGCTTGAAACAAAATGGGGTCGGTTGTTTCAGCATTAAAGGGTAAATGTTGAATAATCTCAGCCACCCTATTTGACAACCAAATACTACGTTTTTCCCAAATATCATGGAAAGTCTTTTCCTTACTTTTGGTTAACTCAGCTTCAATTAAAGCTACTAACGCTTCATCTTCGGGCTGTAAATCTGTATCAATTTCAAAGAGGTCTTCGATGAAATCTACTTTTTGTTGAGCATCATGGGGACTTTTGACTATGGTCTTGATGGCTTCAACTTGTTGCTTATAATCCTTACGAGAATCCACCAATAATTTCATAGCTTTTGTTCGCTGTTTGCGATTCTCGAAATAATCTTTCACCTCCAATCTTTCCGAATATTTCTTGGCTGAATTAACACATTGGAGGATAGTGTCCATGAAATAATCGTTCCTAATTCTGACTTGATGGATAAGAAAACAAAGTAAAAATAAGTATTTATCTGAGTGGGCCACTAACTTTTGGGTATCAGCAATACTTGCCCAATGGGCGTGATAATCAATGACAACATCCGTCAAGTTTAATTTTTTTACCAAAGAATCAAGCCTTACTAATCAGTCTTTTAAGGTTTTGAAAATAACCACATTTTCTTTTATATCCGAAGGTCTTAGGGACTGGATAACCGTTCTGAAAGAAGCTATTTCTGTTTTTTGATAACTTTTATCACGAAGGATGAATAAATCCAAAACTCCTCTATCTTGGTCTGAAAGGTGTTTGAATAGCGTTGCCGAAATCTCTTCCGATGAATCAATGAGAGCTTGAGAGATAGTCCTTCGATAAGTATCATAAGAGGGGGATTCTATTCGATTATTGAATAAGTATTCCTGAGATTTCCAGAGAACTTTTCGGGGTAATAATTGCTGGTCAATCAACAAACGAATCCGATGATTGAATTCCGTTTGTTTTTCTTCAAAAGAAGACCAGCCTGATAAAGCTAAGATTTTCAATCGGTGTTTATAGGATGCCTGATAACTATAATTGTCTTGAAAAATAGCAACTTTATTTTCCCAATCTTTCCAACCCAATTGCTTAATTACGAATTCAATATCAGATTTGTGAAACTGATTTGCCCCATAAAATCGACCCGAATATTTGAAATACCCTAATTGTAAAATAAATCCAATTTTTGCATATCCATCTCTGAGCTCTTTGAACTCTTCATCGAAAGGCGATGGCAAGGAAAAGAAATAAGATTTTTCATCTAAATTAAGCAAGGGGGCTTGGTTGAATAAAATTACTTCTTTGGGTTGCAAAAGTTTAATCCGACTCATAAAGTTAAAATGATTTTAAAACGGGTCTCACAAAACGAGCATTCTATGAGAGTGAGACAAGCAATGATAAAAATACAAAAATACGCTATTATGCCGTCTCAAATTGCTATCTTGTAAAACAAAATTAGATAAGTAAAATATTGATGAGTTAATGAGACAAGCTTAACGATAAACCGAAATGATTATAGGCTACGCAAGGGTTTCAACCCAAGACCAAAATTTAGATTTACAAACGGATGAATTGACAAGATTGGGATGTCAGAAGATTTACCAAGAAAAAGTGTCTTCGGGTAAAGAACGCCCTCAATTAATGAAAATGATTGAGAATCTTCGAGAGGGAGATTCCGTGATGGTTTGGAAGTTAGACCGATTGGCACGGTCATTAAAAGAGCTGATAAATCTGGTAGAAACTTTTAGATTAAAAAAAGTAAATTTTACCTCTATCAAAGATTCCATTGATACATCTACCGTTCAAGGGCGATTATTATTGAACATTTTTGGTTCATTAGCCGAATTTGAAAGAGATACTATCCGTGAACGCACCAAAGCGGGACTTTCGGCAGCCAAGGCAAGGGGTAGAATGGGTGGGAAAAAGAAGGGATTAAGTCCAGAAGCCAAGAAAAAGGCAGAAACGGCAGTAATGTTATACAAACAGAAGAAATCTGCCATCGAAATCGCAGGAATTATTGGAGTTGGTAGAGCTACTGTTTACCGATATTTAGAAGAAATGGGACAAGAACGAAATTTGCAAAATATTGAAAATCAATAACTTGTGAGACTTAGTTTAGATTTGGCCCAAATGGTGATTCCAGCCCGACTGTGTTAAGCTAACAAAAAATACTTCCCATCGTTTTATATAACAGAAAGACAATTACATGAGTAGTATCTTGCACCCGTTTAAAACTTCCAATAATGGAAAGAATAAGAAGACTATCCTAATAATATTATTTGAGACTACCTTTTATTTCTTGACTTCAGAACGAATATGTATTAGTTAATTTATTTGTTTTAAAACAATGATAAATGTATGCCATCCATTTTGGAAATCATAAGTTAAAGTCCAATGATTTAACACACAAATTTCTTTAATAATTGCTAAGCCCAAACCTGTTGATGAAGTATTCTCTGGATTCTTGGTGAATCTATCAAAAATATATTCTTCAGGGAAATCTAAGGGAGAACCAGTATTGGAAATCATGAGTATATTGTTTTTCAGACTTATCTTAACTGTACCATTTGTTGAGGTATATTTAAGTGCATTCGAAAGAAAATTTGAAATTAATATATCTATCAAATATTGATGGGAATGGATGATTGTCTTGTTTAATGTTTCTATTAAATTAATATTTTTAGCTAAAAAAAGATCTTCCATATTTCGAAGATGTGAATCTAAAACATCGTTAAAAACGATTTCATGTTGTTCCGTAAATAGCTGATTATCTAATTTTGCCAGTAATAAAAGACTTTTGTTCATCTTTGATAAACGATTTACGCCAGATTTTGCTTGTGTAATATAACCAGCCATTTGTTCTGTAATCTCAAGCTGGCTCATCCTATCAAGCTTAGATTGAATAATACTTAAAGGGATTTGAATTTCATGAGAGGCATTTTCTGTAAACTCTCTGAGAGCTAAATATTCTTTTTTGCTTCTTTCTGTTAGGTCTTTTAGTGTAAAATTTAATTCTTTAAATTCTGTAATAGCTGAATCATGAAGTTGAAGACTATGAGGTGAGCTAACCGAAAAGGCTTGAACATTCTTTAAATTTTCAAAAAAAGGTTTCAGAATCTTCTTATTAGAATAATAGTTAATTAAAATGCCCGACAGAGTAAGTAAAATAGCCGTTAATAGAAAAATGAAGAAAATGGTAAGATAATAATTATCCCAACCAATATGTGAACTCATCACTGTTACATGATATCTAGAGTCTCCTATTACTTGTGTTTCTTTAAGGTAATGATATTCTTCCATTTCTTTTTGAACTCGATCATAAACCATAGAATCTCCAAAAACCAGTCCTAAGGATGTATTATTATCAGTAACTTTATCTATTTTAATTAATGGTGCATTGACATGATTACCAAGCCTGATGCTCTCAAAAATTTGATCTGCTTGCAATTCTAATTGCTCATTCATTTCATCACTTACTGCTTTTTGGAGTATCACAAAAAGGGTAAATCCCGTAAATATTAGAATAGATACAGAGGCAATTAAATAGTCTCTTGTAGTTTTATGAAGTAAAGTCATTTTCTAAACTAAAACGTTTTATTTATTCATTACGCAATCCATTTATATCCCATTCCATATACCGTTTTGATATAGTCAATTCCTGTGTATGTGGTGATTTTTTTTCGTAAATTCATCGTATAAACATATACAGTATCATAATTTTCGGCCATATCATAATGATCTCCCCAAAGGTGTTCTGCTATAGCTTGTTTACTTACAACACGATTTTTATTGACAATAAAATATAATAGCAGTTCATATTCCTTTTTAGTTAAAACAATAGATTCGTCTTTATAACTTACAGTCTTAGTAACCATATTAATAACAAGACTGTCAAACTTTACTTCATTTTCTCCATCAAAAGTTCTTCTTCTTAGCAAGGAGAAAATTCTAGCATTGAGTTCTTCCAGATGAAAAGGCTTTGTGATATAATCATCAGCACCCATTTCCAAACCTGTTATTTTGTCGTACAGAGAATCTTTGGCTGATAAAATCAAGACTCCAACATTTTTATGTTGCTTTTTTAATATTTCAAGTAGTGATAATCCGTTACCACCAGGAAGAGTAATATCTAATACGATGGCATCGTAATGATATAAATGTAGTTTTTCCTGCCCTTCAGTGTATGTTGTTGCTTTTTCGCAACGATAACCTTGTTCAGTCAGGTAAGTATCCATTTCTTCTAAAAGAAATTGCTCATCTTCTACCAATAAAAGCTTCATAGTTTGCTAAAGTTTATAAATAAAGTGCTATTACTTGTGAACACAAGATTAAAAATATTTTTTAGTAACGCAACGAACGCTTACAATTTACCGTAAAGGGTTTTATTTAATTAAATATTCATTAGTTGCTTGACTCGTTTGAGAAAATAAAATTACTTGATTGCTCTATCCTTCTGGGTTGTATATTGGTTTTAAATATTCAAAAGTAAGTTTATCTGCAATAAAAAAGGTTTTCCAAATGATTCTAAAAGCTAAAGTCGTCAAAAATATTATTTAGAATTAGATTAATTTAAAAAAAATTCAGAATTCACTCTTTATTTTGTGACATGGAAATTCTCATAATGGAAAGTTCTGGGAAGTTTAGCGATGAGATTGCCAATGATTTATTAGGAATGGGACATAGGACAGAGTTCGTAATAAACGCCCTAGAATTGAAGCAAAAAATTAAAAATTCTATATACGATTGCATTGTAGTTGACCTGACAGACGAGGAAAATAATGGCATACAACTCATAGATGAGGTAAAAAGAATAAATAAGCATGCAGGGCTTATTGTTATTTCTTCGGATAATTCTTTTCAAAAAAAGATAGATGCTTTATATCAAGGGGCAGATGATTTTTTGAATAAACCTTATGAAGCATCAGAATTAGTAGCCAGGATATTTTCATTGCTTAGAAGAAGCAACTTGAATAATAAGAATATTATCAGATACAACGAATTACAAATAGACTTGTTAGCAAAGTCTGTTTTGGTGAATGAAGTATTACTCGGATTAACAAAAAAAGAATTTGAATTACTTGTGTTCTTTTTAGAACATAAAAACAAAGTGGTTACTAAAGACGCTCTTTTGACATATTTGTCGGGGCAACTAGAAGATTCCAAAAATAAGGCAGATATAATTTATGCACATATCAAGAATCTTAAAAGAAAGATGAGTGATGCTGGATGCAAAATATACCTCAATACAATATACGGTATTGGCTATAAATGGGAAGACCAAAAGGTGCTATAAAATAGTCCTATTTTTTTGACTATTTGTTTGGAATAAGTCTAAATACAATTAACAAAGAATAAAATAAATTTTTGAATATAAATAAATAACTAATTCCTTATTACAATGTTTAAGAGAACCTACAAAATGAAATTTGTGTTAGTTGCTTTAGCAATTGCAGGCATGACCTCGTGTAAAGATGATGATGCAGTAGTGGCACCATTACGTACTACAAAAATTGATTACGCAACATTGACAGCTACCACACCATATAGTAATGCTTTTGTTGACGGAGGAAAAACTACAGTAGATTTAAGTAATGGTAATAACCGTTATAAAATGTTTCAGGCATTAAATACTTCAATGAGTTCATCAATTAGTGGTAATAAAGTGATAGATGCTACTGTGTTGAAAAATATGTTTGCTAATACTAATAACCCATTTGTTGATAGTACTAAACTAAATACTTCAGGAGTACAGTTACGTAATACTGTAGCTTCTTCTTGGTCAACAGCCGAGGCAGAAGTAGTAAAAGCAAAAATAGAAACGCTTTTTGGTGAAATTGCTGAAGCAAGTAAATCAATTACTTCGACTGCTGAAAAAGGTAAAGCAGGAAAGTTAGGGAGTCGTTTGGTTGATGCTAAAGGTATTGAAACAAACCAAATTATTCAAAAATCATTAATTGGTGCTTTACAGTATGACTATATTGGTAATGTATTGTTAACCAAAGGGCTGGATGCTGATAATAGCAAGCTTGTAACAGGTAAAAACTATTCTCAATTAGAGCAAAACTGGGACGAAGCCTATGCTTTTTTAACATTAAACCAAGCGTATTTAGCTGGTTCTACAAATACAGTAAGAGGTACAACTGAATTTGCGTTAGGCTCTTATGTATGGGAATACAACCAAGCGGCTTATCCACAAGTTCACCTTGCGTTCTTGAAAGGTCGTGCAGCGATTGTTAATAACGACAAAACAGAATTGAAAAAACAAGCTGATTTTATTAAAGCAGCGTTTGAAAAAGCAATTGCGGCAGCAGCAGTAGGTTATTTAGGAAAATGGGGAAATAGAACCTCTGAAGCAGACAAAGTTCATGATATTGGTGAAGGTGCTGGTTTTATCTATTCTTTACGTTTCTGTACAGTTAATGGTGCAAATGCTAAGTTTTCAGACGATATTTTAACAGCATTGTTAGGTTCAGCAAATGGATATTGGGACTTAACTCCTGCTAAAATTTCAGCAGCGTCTGATGCCATCAAAGCAAAGTTCGCTTTATAAGAACTTATTTTTTAATAATAGTAACCAAGTGGGTTGGTGGCAATGGTATTGCTGTCAACCCATATTATCGTTTAATGTGATGACTAGAATAGACTTAAAAAAAGTAAGTATTTTATTGATTGCAATTGTATTGATGTTGGCATGTTCAAAAACTGATGACCCACAAAATACAACGCCAGATTTGAATAAAGATCGTGCCGCAATATTGACCAATTTGGCCGATAATGTCATTGTGCCATCCTATACCAATTTTAAAGCAAAATTGGATTTGATGTCTACTAAGTCTCAAGCTTTTATTGCCAAGCCTGAAGCCTCTACACTTACTGAATTTCGCCAAGCATGGGTAGATGCTTATATCAGTTGGGAAACTGTTGAAGGTTTTGATTTTGGTCCAGGAACCAAGACAGGGATTCGTAATTATTTCAATATATATCCAACAAATGTCGCTGGCATTGCAACATACATAAACAATCCGTCTGAAAACTTTGAAGTAACTGCCGCTTACGACAAACAGGGTTTTCCTGCATTAGATTATTTATTGAATGGAACAGGAAGTACCGATGCTGAAATCATAGCCTATTTTAAATCATCTACAGATGGTGCCAAGCGTTTGGCATACGTTAAACGAATTGTTGACCACATGAACGAGCTTATTACCAAAGTAATAAGCGACTGGGGAACTTATCGCAGTGAGTTTATTTCAAAGACAGGTACCGATATAGGTTCGCCAATGGGGGAAATGATAAATGGTTATATTTTACATTATGAAAGATTTATTCGTTCAGGTAAATTCGGTATTCCATCAGGAGCTATGCTCAATGGTGTTGTGTCGGCAAATAAAGTAGAAGCATTTTATAAAAAGGATATTTCTAAAACATTGGCACTAAGTGCACATCAAGCCGCTGTTGACTTTTTTAATGGTAAAAATGTAAAAACTGGTGCAGAAGGACCTTCTTTCAAAAGCTATCTTGATGGTTTAGTGGCAAAAGATGTTACTACAGGAAAATTATTAAGTGAAATAATCAATACACAGTTTGTGGCTAATAAAGCTAAAATAGATGCGTTAAAGCCTAATTTTTATCAAGAGGTGGTAGATAATAACGTAGCGATGAAAGCTGTTTATACCGAACTACAAAAAGCGGTAAGAATGCTAAAAGTAGATATGACTTCGGCTATGAGCATTACCATTACTTATACTGATAATGACGGTGACTAGTCGGGAAATAGATATAAAATATTTAAAAAAAGAGACTTCTGTTGCACCGTTGGCTGTATTCAGAATAATGTTAGGTTTTATGCTTTTCGTAAGTCTTTTGCGTTTTTGGAGCAAAGGTTGGATTTATGATTTGTACATAAAGCCTCATTATTTTTTTCCTTTTTACGGATTCGAGTTTATTCGCCCTTTAGGGCAATATACTTACATGCTGTTTGTAGTATGTATTGTGTCGTCGGTTTTAGTAATGATAGGCTATTTTTATAGAATAGCCATTGTAAGCTTATTCCTGAGTTTTACTTATATAGAATTGATGGACAAAAGCACTTATTTAAATCACTATTATTTCATCAGCTTACTTTGTTTGATTATGGTGTTTTTGCCAGCACATAGGTATTTCTCAGTAGATGCCTATAAAGACAAAGCATTATTAGTTGATAAAGTACCTGCATGGTGTATAGATGTTATCAAGCTGTTGGTTTTTATATTGTATTTCTACGCTGGGCTTGCCAAGTTAAATAGTGACTGGCTTATTCAGGCGTTGCCCTTAAAAATATGGATTCCAGCACGTAATGATATGCCTATCATAGGTTTTTTGTTCAATTACTCATGGACACCCTATGTTTTTAGCTGGTTCGGATGTGTATATGATCTAACTATTGTCTTTTTACTATTGAACTCTACAACAAGGCCAATCGCTTATTTAACAGTTGTAGTTTTTCATGTTTTTACAGCCTTGTTGTTTCCTATCGGTATGTTTCCATATATTATGATAGTGACAGCCTTGATTTTTTTCTCTCCTAGTTTTCATCAAAGCATTATTCAACAACTTGCAAGAGTGTTGAAAGTACCAGCCAGTTTTTTACAGGCTGATAAAACTTACTCGTTTGCTCCTGTAGTCAATAAGCTTTTAATAGGTGGGTTTGTGATATTCTTCACTGTCCAGTTGATATTTCCATTTAGGTACCTGATGTATCCTGATGAACTTTTTTGGACGGAAGAAGGCTACCGATTTTCATGGAGAGTAATGTTGATGGAAAAGGCAGGTAATGCACAGTTTACTGTAAAGGATAATGATGGACACCAACAAATAGTTAATAATACAGAGTTCTTGACAACGCTGCAGGAGAAAATGATGGCTACTCAGCCAGATATGATTTTATATTATGCACATATCTTGAGAGATTATTATCAAAGCCAAGGCTTTCGGTCACCTCAAGTATATGTCGATGCTTATGTTACCCTGAATGGTAGGTTGGGTAAAACATTTATTAATCCTACTACTGATTTAGCCAAAGAAATAGAATCCTTCCAGCATAAATCCTGGATTATTCCCCTCAATAATGAAATTAAAGGTTTTTAGTACAGTTTTTATCTGTTTTTTCGCAACATATACTTTTGCTCAATATCGTTTGAAAGGTATTATTAAATCAAAAAACGATAGTGCCTTGGTGGCAGCATCGGCGGTTTATCTTGATGGCAATCAGAAAACGTTATCTAACCCAGAAGGCATATTTATATTCCCCTCTATCTCCAATGGCGAACATACTTTACAAATTATTTCTCCAGACTTTAAGCCTGTCAAACGAACGATTGTTATCGCAGGCAAAAATGAAGAAATAGTAATTTACCTTTCTTCACGTGATGAAACGCTGAATGAAGTTGTGGTATCGGATAAGAAAACCGATTTCGGTTTTTCAAGATTAAGAGGTGTTGAAAATATGGGTATTTATGAAGGCAAGAAGTCGGAAGTAATTACACCAGATCAACTAGTTGCTAATTTATCAACCAACAATGCCCGACAAATTTATTCAAGAGTAGCTGGTCTTAATATATGGGAAAATGAGGGTGGTGGTTTACAACTAAGTATCGGAGGAAGAGGATTAGACCCCAACCGAACGTCGAACTTCAATGTTCGACAAAACGGATATGATATAAGTGCCGATGCCTTGGGTTATCCAGAAAGTTATTATACCCCTCCGGTAGAAGCCGTGGGACGAATCCAAATTGTTCGTGGAGCAGCGTCACTTCAATATGGTACTCAGTTTGGAGGGCTCATTAATTTTATCATGCGGAAACCCGTTCTTGATAAAAAACTTGAAGTAGTGGCGAGGCAAACTGTAGGTTCTTTTGGATTTTATAATGCTTTTACCAGTGCAAGTGGTACTGTAGGGAAACTTAGCTATTATACTTTTTTTCAATATAAAAAAGCCGATGGTTGGAGAGCAAATTCACATTTTAATAGCTACACATTTTATTCAGATATAGATTATAAAATATCAGAAAAAACCTCTGTTGGCTTAGATGTAACCCACATGGATTACCTAGCCAAACAACCAGGGGGGGTGTCAGATGCTATGTTTGCACAAGATCCAAGACAAACGAACCGAGAACGTAATTGGTTTGATGTAAATTGGAATATGTTGGCTGTTCATTTCGATCATAAGTTTAACGAAACCAACCAGTTTAATCTCCGTTTGTTTGGGCTGTCAGCTCACCGATATTCGTTAGGGTTTAGACCAAACCGTGTAGCAACTATTGATGATAACAGCGACCGAGATTTAATAAAAGGAGAATTTGAAAACTGGGGAACAGAAACAAGGTATTTAAAACGTTACTCTATCGCCAAAAAACAATCTATACTGTTAGTAGGAGGAAGATATTATCATGGATTCAACCACAGTTTACAAGGACTAGGAAGTACAGGAAAAGATGCGAACTTTAATTTTGTAGAGCCCGAACGCTTTATTACATACGATTACAGTTTCCCCAACCAAAATGTATCATTGTTTGCTGAAAATATTTTCTACCTAAACGATAAACTTTCCGTAACTCCTGGTATACGCTATGAATATATTAGTACTAAAGCTGATGGTTATTATGGGAGTATCATGCGTGATTTAGCAGGAAACGTAATCAATATTACCAGAACAGATGAAGTACGTGTAAATAACCGCCAATTTGTGTTGGCTGGAATTGGCATTAGCTTTAAACCATTTGAACAGACTGAAATCTATGGTAACATTTCGCAAAACTATCGTTCGATTACCTTTAGTGATATGCGTATTTCAAATCCTTCGTCGGTGATAGACCCTGACATGAAGGATGAAAAGGGATATTCAATAGACCTTGGTATTAGAAGTCACCAAACATCTTTTTACAATTACGATGTTAGCTTGTTTTACCTAAATTATAATAACAGGATAGGTGAAATACAATTTTATGACGAGAGCAACAGAATATTACGTTTACGAACTAATGTAGGGCAAGCTGTGATTATGGGGATAGAATCGTATGCAGAAGCTGATTTCTTCCGATTATTTAAGCCAGAAAATCAAGATATAAGTACAGTGCTATTCGGTAACCTTGCATTGATTAAATCTGAATATCGTGAAAGTAAGATGGTAGGAGTAAAAGGCAATGAGGTTGAATTTGTACCTAAAGTAAACCTTAAAACAGGCCTTAGGGTTGGCTACAAAAAACTGAAAGGCTCATTTCAGTTTACTTACTTAACAGACCAATTTTCGGATGCTACCAATGCTAGAGATGGCGGAATATCATCTGTAATAGGATTAATTCCAGCTTATAAAATTATGGATTTAAGCTTTTCTTATGACTTCAAGAAGATTAAGCTAGAAACAAGTATTAACAATGTTGCTAATGAAATGTATTTTACCAGAAGAGCTACAGGTTATCCAGGTCCTGGGATTTTGCCGTCTGATGGTAGAAGTTTTTATTTTACACTACAATTTAAAATGTAAAGGTCTTTCCTTTTTGTTAAAATAGAGGCTGTATTATTTGTACAGCCTCATATTGCTCAATAAAATGTTTGTTCTAATTCTAAACCTTAAGCCCTCTTAATTTCTGTTACAGAAGCTTTCTGTAACATGAACATGAGTAGTGTTGATGGTGTAAAAGAAATAATACCTCAATAACCCAACGTAATCCCTGCACCAAATCCCATGTCACTGTCATAATGCGTTGAAATACCCAAATTACGACTTACAATATATTTGAAACCTGCCATGTATTCTTTATCAGTATTTATCATCCAACTCATCCGTAGTCGCTTTGAAATAGGAATATCTTTCCGTTCTAATTGAAAACGCACATTCCCATCTGTGAATACTTCGGCTTGTGCCGTGATTAACATGGGTAATGTATAATTTACACCAACACTCAATACGGCTCGTTTGTCTTTAGTGTTAGTTTGTCCAAAAAGATTCTTTTCTTGTTCATCCATTCCAAATTTACGATAACGCCAGTCAAAACCTATGAAGGGCATTAACCATTGCATTTTGCCAATATAGCGTCCAATATGCGTTTCTGTTTCATAGCCATGATAATCATGATACCCTAAACGCCATTCCGTTCCGATACTCCAACGAGTGTTAGAAAGCATCACTTCGCCATCGTTTCCATTTGTTTCCGTGGCGTTTTCAGCCATGATATGAAGTTGTCTATCATCAGCAAATAATTTGCGTTGTGCTAATTTGGGATTAGGTATTTCGGGATTAGCAGGAGAGTTTTCATAAGAAAAAACTCTTCCCATCCCTACCATCATGTGATAAAGGATGTGGCAATGAAAAAACCAATCTCCGCTTTCAGTAGCAGCAAACTCTAAAGTATCTGTTTCCATAGGCATAATATCAATGATGTTTTTCATCGGTGAATAATCTCCTTGTCCATTCAAAACCCTAAAGTCATGTCCGTGTAGGTGCATTGGGTGTCTCATCATTGAACCATTATGTATTATCATTCGTACATTTTCACCTTTTTTTATGAGTATTTTATCACTTTCAGAAACTACTTTATTATTCATGCTCCATACGTAACGGTTCATGTTTCCACTCAATTCAAAATTTAATTCTTTATAGCGTGCACTGGGTAAAGTTGTTTTTGAGGGAGATTTCAAAAGTGAATAATTCAACGTAACTATATCTGACATTTCATTACTATTGTATTGAGATTCATCCATTTTCATCTCTTTCATATCGTGACCTTTCATGGATTCAGTATCTTTTTCAGTATTTGACTTATCTGATATTTCTCCTGTGATCTCTGGATACATGACGGTATTCATATCCATTTGATTTAGGCTCATACTCATGCCCATATCGTCCAAATCTCCATTCATTTTCATCATGCCATTCATCATTTTCATTCCCTCAAAATATTTGAGTTTGGGCATTGCTTTGGCTTTCACTTTATCGCCCGTACCCAAAAATATAGATGCTGATTTGGTACGGTCTTCGGAAGTAGCTAAAAATTCAAAAGCCTTTCTATCTACTGGAATCGTTACAATTACATCATAGGTTTCGGATACTGCCACAATTAATCTATCTACTTCAACGGGTTCAACATCATTACCATCACTTGCCACAACTGTAATTTTACCCCCTGCATAATTTAACCAAAAATAGGTTGATGCACCTCCATTTGAAATTCTTAAACGAACTTTATCCCCTGCCTTGAATTGCGAAAATTGGCTTTCATTTTTACCGTTAATAAGGAACTGATTATAATAGACATCGCTCACATCCATTGCTGTCATTCTTTTCCACTCATTTTTGACTTTGGTTTTAAAATAACCTTGTTTAATGGCTTCGGAATAGCTTTGGGTTGTTCCTTTTTGAATGGCAAACCAGTCGGTGGCATTGTGCAACATTCGGTGGACATTATTTGGCTTTAAATCAGTCCATTCACTCAAAATTAGTGGAATTGTTGGAATTATAGGCTCGTCTTGTTTATTCAAAATCATTGAGCCATACATTCCAATTTGCTCCTGTAATCCCGTGTGACTATGATACCAATGTGTACCGTGTTGAATAATTTTAAAGCGATATAAATGGGTAGTATGTGGTTTGATAGGCATTTGGGTCAGATTGGGAACACCATCGTACTGATTGGGTAAAAATAAACCATGCCAATGCAAAGAAGTTTCTTCATTTAGTTCGTTGTGCACATAAATTTCTGCGGTATCCCCTTCAGTAAATGTAAGCGTTGGCATTGGGATTTGTCCGTTTACAGCAATGGCTCGTTTAGGTTTTTTGCCTAAAATCACGGTGGTATCTCTCACGTATAAATCGTATCGTACAACTTTGGGAAAGTATTTAACGGTTTTATCATTATTATAATGAATACTTTTATCCATTTCTTTTGCCACTGGCATAGACATTTTAAGATGCTCATGTTGAGCGAAAACTCTACCGTTAATAAGCAAGAGGTATAAACCTAACAGGATGGAATTTCTCATATTATTTATGCTGATTTAGCAATCTTTTCCATGATTTGGTGATTCTCACCAAACCGACAAAGAGCTTCACAATGTTGGCGAAGTTCTGAGAATAAAATATATTTAATGGGCGTTTTGATTTGTTTGATAGATGGGCGTGAAAGTTGTACAATCACATCTTTTTCTCGACTATTGGGTATTACTAGATAGAAAACTTCATCCCCATCAGCAATCGAGTAAGAGAGGTCTGTTAATCGTAGAATGCCTGAATATATACTAGTGCTTTTCTCTACTTCAAAGGCACAAATCACGTTGTTAGTTCCTTTCTCGAACCATAAAACATCAATCAATTTAATGGTATTAGCGGTTTCTTTGTCACAATTAATGGTTGGGAATTTATCCGGACTTATAAACGAAAAACTTTCCCCTTCATAAGACCTTGAACGGTCATTAGATGCCACAAAAGCATCATATCCCAAACTTTGTCCAATTTTTAAGAGGTGAAATTGCATTTCAGAGTGTTGATTATCTTCTTGCTTTTCCTCTTGAATTTCCTTTTGCCGTTTTTCGACACTTTTCTCTAGTTTATTTCTTTCTTCTTCGCTCAAATATTCATCGTTACCAATCAACATTTTTTGCGTTCCAATCTCAAAACAAAGCCCCGCAATAGCTCCTAAATCATTAGAAAGGTGGGCTTTGTATTTACTATTGGTCTCCAATAGTACCTCTCTAATTTTTAGGTATTCAGACCAAGAACCTAATTTCTTTTTATCGTTGAATAAAACATTAAATCCATTCACGATTGCGGTATTGAATGGCGGAAATAAGGTAGGATGCAGAAAATATAAAATACTCCCAACGGCTGGACCTAAACCTTTTATTTTTAAAGCATCTAACCGTACAATTTCTTTAATAATTTGTTCTTCAGATTTGGCATTAATACAGTTTCCTAAAAATTGTCCAAAAGCCATTTTATTCCCTTGATGCTCATAAATGTCAGGAATCCGTAGTTTTGGTTTCCAGTAAAATGGATGCGAGACACCTACAAATATTTGTTTCTGTTCTGCTATACAACTTAATACGAATTCTAGGGAACTACCCTTAAAATCGTTTGGGAATGTTTTGTTTTTTATATCTTCCACCACTTGTAAAACACCTCTTCTAATAGTCCGAAAAGCTTTTAGGCGTTGGTTATTATCAATGAACCACGTATTAAAAACACTTTGATTGTCGCTTTTATATTGAGTAATAATGTGGTTTAAACCTGTATTCATAGTTGATGGGGTTCAATAGATAAATTCTATATTTTGTAGGGGATATTTTGCTTTTTCTATCGGGGTCTCTACTTAAGGGAATACCATTCGTTAAAAGCGTTTTTAATATCAATCAATATAAGTCTATCCAAAGGATAGGCGAGCTATGGACAGTTTATTCTATTGAATAAATTTTTTTATTATAAAAAAGACAATTTGTTTTTATTTTTTTAAAATTACTGCTGTGGTATCTAGTGAATTTATTCAGCAAGTATATCATATACATTATAGTAATTGTAGAAAAAAATATTGCAACAAATAGCCATGATTTTAAAAAGTAGTATAAATAATTAATGGAATATCTCATTTCTAACTTGCTTTCAATTCTCCATCTCAAGTAACCTACTTCTCTGATTTTTTTCCCTTCTTCCGTTAATATAAAATTACATTGATTGAGTCTATAAATTATATTTTCAGACTCTAATCTATTAATCAGATTATCTATCTCAGAAATTGGAATATTCAATTTTTGGGAGATTTGGTTAATTGAAGTTATATAGAATTGTCTATCGAATATCATTATTAGTTTATCTATTATCATTTCAGTTTTATATTTTTTAACATTATTAATAACGTACTAATATTTTAAGGTAATAATTACATGTAAAATTAATTAACCACGTGTTGAAAATACCTTGGTTGTCGGTTGTAATGGTGATTGTTTAGCGTTTAAATCCTATTTTATAGAATCTTCCGTTTGTTTTACCTCAGTAAGTTCCATACTACATTTAGAACAATTGCCACCTTTTTTACACCCTTCCTTCTAGGTGCTATTCGCAACAATTCGCTCCCGTCTGTACAGATGGACATTTAACCGTTCCATAACTACAATAAACACAGCAGTCTCCTGATTGCGGTTTTAAAACAACTTTACACTTTTCGCATTCATAAAAGAATTGGCAAGCATCAGTAGGCATCGTTTCTAATTTTCTATGACCACACTTAGGACAAGTAATGATAGATTCTAACTCGGTGGAATTCATGTTGGTATTTATTCGCTTACGTTGAATATAGAAATTGGAAACTTGTGCGATTAAAAGTCCCAGTATTCCTGCGTAAATAATGGAGTGGTTAAAATCATCATCAAATCCATAAAATATAATGAATGTGCTAGCTAGTGCTAAACCCAAAATCCAAACATTGCGGTTAGCTGCATAATTAAGCGTTAAATTGACCAATGAGAAAAGAACCATATATTGAAAAATGAGCATTGTCCATTTACCAAATAATTCAAAAGTATCAGTTGCTACTCCAAAACCAGCCAGTATAAATCCAAATATTGGAAAGCAACAAGGCGAAACAATCACGGTAAAAAATAATCCAATGATACTTAAGAAGGAAGATGTTTTATTATTCATCTTTTACTTGTTTTAAAAATAGGAAACAAGAAATAATATTGGTTATGTTTCCTATCTTGATGCTAAAAATCAATGCTTATGCTCTTTCATATCATCTTCGGGCATACAATGGTTTTCGTGTAAACAGTGAATTGCACAGGCAGCTTGTTGTTTATAATTATTGTGTAAGAGCATCACTATCTCACCTTTAGCGTTTGTCACCTTACACATTCCCGTATGGTTCGCTTTTCCAATGGTATATTTCTCTTCATTCCCCTTAAAATAGTAAACAAATGAGTTCCCATTTTTAGGAGCTTTACCGATTACTTTGCCTGTTGAATCCACCACATTTCCATTACCATCAATTCGGGTCATTGATTTACCCGATGGGTCAAAACTACCTTCTGGGGTCATTTTACCAATAATCGAATTGTGGTTCATAATATGCCCTTTATAATCAACCATTGGCGTTGATTTTTGAGCGAATACGCTTAGTGAAGCGATAAAAAAGAGGACGATTATTGCGATATTTTTTTTCATTTTTTTTGCGATACGTCGCCACGTTTGGTTAAATGGTATTTCTAAATTTTTAAACTTTTTAATCTCAAAGCATTTCCGATTACAGATACTGAACTCAAACTCATGGCTAAGGCGGCAATCATGGGAGAAAGTAAAATACCAAAGAATGGATATAAAACACCTGTGGCAATTGGAATGCCCAATACGTTGTAAATGAAGGCAAAAAATAGATTTTGCTTAATATTTCTCATCACAGCATGGCTCAAATTTTTGGCTTTTATAATTCCTTGTAAATCCCCTTTTACCAGTGTTATTTTAGCACTTTCAATCGCAACATCAGTTCCTGTTCCCATCGCAATTCCGATGTCAGCTTGTGCCAAAGCTGGAGCATCATTTATGCCATCACCGGCCATTGCCACTATTTTCCCTTCGGCTTGCAATCGTTTAATTTCTTTTAATTTATCTTCTGGCAAACACCCAGCTTTGTATAAACTCAAATTTAGTTCTGTTGCCACAGCTTTTGCAGTATTTTCATTATCCCCCGTCAGCATTATCACTTCAACTCCTTGTTGCATTAATTCCTTAATAGCATCCTTACTGGTTGCTTTAATGGCATCTGTTATTGAGACAAAACCAACCACAGTTCCTCCAATAGAAATATAAGAAACCGTTTTGCCTAATTTCTGTTCGGCAATGACTTTTTGTTCAAAATCTTCTGGAATTATTGCCCCTTCTTGATTGATTAGATTTTTATTACCCAAAGCTACTTTATTATTAGCTACTGTTCCGATAACGCCTTTACCAGAAACAGCCTCAAAATCTTTAACTTCTATTAGAGAAATGTTTTTTGCCTTGGCGTATTTTACAACCGCCTCGGCTAACGGATGCTCACTATTTTGATTAAGGGATGCTATGTTTTGTAATATTGTTTCTTCATCCAATTGACTTGAATAAACTTTTTCTACGGTGGGTTTCCCTTCGGTAATTGTGCCTGTTTTATCCGTAATTAATACATTTATTTTGTTCAAATTTTCTAAGGCTTCGGCATTTTTTATCAAAACGCCTGATGTTGCACCTTTGCCAACGCCCACCATTACGGACATAGGTGTTGCCAATCCCAAAGCACATGGACAAGCAATTATCAACACCGCAATGGCATTAATAAAACCGTAAACTAAGGCAGGTTCTGGTCCAAATTTTGCCCAAGCCAAAAAAGTTATAATTGAAATGATAACCACAATGGGAACAAAATACTTAGCGATATTATCAGCTAATTTTTGGATGGGTGCTTTGGAACGACTGGCATTATTAACCATTTGAACGATTTGAGAAAGTAGGGTTTCTGCCCCTACTTTCTCCGCTACCATCACAAAAGATTTGTTCCCATTTATCGTTCCTGAACTTATGGAATCACCCATTATTTTATCCACTGGAATTGGCTCACCCGTTATCATGGATTCATCTATTGTACCTTCACCATCAGAAATTTTTCCATCTACGGGAATTTTATCGCCTGGTTTAACCCGTAATAAATCTCCTTTTTTAATATCGTGAATTGAAATAATACTATCATTCCCATCTTTAACCAAGGTAGCTTCGGTGGGAGCTAATTTTAGTAATTCCCTGATTGCGCCACTGGTTTGGCTATGGGCTTTTGCTTCTAATAATTGACCAAATAAAACCAATGTCAAAATAACGGCGGTAGCCTCAAAGTACAACGCAACTGTTCCGTCCATGCTTTTAAACTCATTAGGGAACAAATTTGGGAATAACATTCCGACAATACTGAATAAGAAAGCTACACCCGTACCAATTCCTACGAGCGTAAACATATTGAGATTCCAAGTGATAATTGACTTCCAAGCTCTCACAAAAAACATCCAACAAGCATAAAAAACTACTGGCAATGTTAGAATAAACTGAACATAATTCCATTTTTGCATACCCATCATTTTCATTAATGGGTTGTCGTGAATCATAGAAATCATGGCAATCAAAAAAACGGGAATTGTAAAAAGCATGGCAACTTTCATTTTCTTCCACAAATCGTCATACACCTTACTTTCATCGCTATCACTTGGTTGCATCGGCACTAAATTCATCCCACAAATCGGACAAGATCCAGAGGCATCTCTAATGATTTCAGGGTGCATTGGGCAGGTATATTGGGCTTTTTGTGATAAGGTTTGCTCTTGAACTAAGTGCATCCCACAAATAGGACAATCACTCGCTTTATCATACATTTTTTCCCCTTCGCAATGCATGGGGCAATAAAATTTACCAGTGCCATTTGCTGATGGAATCACTCCCTCTGCTTGCTTCATTTCATCATGTGATGTCATTTCTGAGCCATAAGTATCCTCAACAACATAATTTCCTATCTTAGAAAGTGCCACTTGTAACTTATTGGTAGCAATATGTTGGTGCATCGTAATTGTAGCAACTGGTGGGTTCAACGTTACTACGGCAGATACTCCTTCCACTTGATTAAGCGTTTTCTCAACATTTGAACGACACCCATTACAAGTCATTCCCTTTATACTATACGTGTGTGTCATAGCTTTGCTATTTTACAAAAAACGAAATAAGTACTTGGTTTCCATACAAAAAATCATGTCGTTCTTCATGTTTTCATCCTTAAATTGTTACATTCTAATAATTTAATTTAATATGATATAAATATCTGATTATTAGAACTTTAATTGTTATACAATTTCGGGTATATTTTATATAATTATTGGATTTGTTCGTTTACTTCAACGTCTCCGATACCTTTCCACAAGTAAGCATACTTTTCCCGTAATACGGATTTTTCACCGCAGCGTTATCACTCAGCCAATAGGCTTTTGCCATTGGGCAGTATTGTTGATAGATGGGGCTTTCGTTGGCATTTAAGCCTTTTAGTAGGGCAAAAACATTATTCGATAAATCATTAAAATGCTCTCTTTGGTGCTTTACATCCTTCGTTTCATTAATATGGCTAGCATCAAATTTAATTTTTTCGGATAGCCCCATGAAAACAGTGTGTTGTTGAGGACTTAATTTTGCCATTGGTAGTGCTGAAATGGTCTTTACTAATTCACCAGCTTGCACATTGGCAGTATTTCCATCATCGGCTATTAAAGCATTTTTCAAAGCATAGTAATTGCCTAAACTTTTTGTGATGCTTGCCTGTACTTCTGCATCCAATTTTGGTTTTTGTACAGTATTTTCCATTTTCATGTCTCCCATACTTTTACCCATATCGTGTTCAGCGTGAGCATTGGAATTGGTTGTTTTTACACCCATTGTTTGTTGCCAAGTAGCAATTTTTTTCTCCCAATTTTGGGCAATTGGAATGATATTTTGCTTTTTCGCTAATTCAACAGCTTTCTGTGCTACTGGAATTGCTTCGGTAAATTTGCCTTGACTTTCCAAAATCTTAGCTTGCAAATTAGGATAATAAACATTGTCCATTTCCATCATCCTTGCTTTGGCAATCCATACATTTGCTTGGTCTGGTTCGATTTTTTGGTTATAATAATATTCAGCAGCTTGATAATAGAGCTTTGCATTTTCTGTTTTTAGCTTATTTATTTTGTGGTCAATATCTGCCAAAATGCGTTCTTTGGCACTACTTACCAAATCAAACTTAACCATTGTGCTTTCCCACAAAATGTAAAGCATTCCGTTATCTTTCACAATATCAGAGAGTTCAATCGTGAAGGTTTCGTAAAAACGAGGAGCTTTTTCGGGTTTCACAGTAAAACGAAGCACGTCCTTTTTCTCATCGTAACCACTTGTTCCGTGTAAAGTCGTGTCAGTATTTAAGATGATTGTCCACTGCTCAATATTGGGAATGGTAAATAACGAATATTTCCCTTTAGCTATTTTCTTTCCGCCAATGGTAAGTTCATCATTGAAACTAATCGTGCTACAGTTACTCGCACCTGTCCGCCAAATCGCTCCATAAGGTATCATTTTCCCAAAAATATCCCGTCCTTTTACGCTTGGGCGAGCGTAATCCACTTTGATTTTGGTGAATCCCAAGGTCTGCGTAAATGAAGCCGATGGACTCGGCTCTGGAGTGTTCAATTGTGCTTCTGCTGAAAAGCAAGCGAGCAATGAACAGATAACTAATATTTTTTTCATGATTTTTGAATTTTATGTTTTATAAATAGTCGAACAGATAAGTGTTAATCAATGATGTGGTTTGGCATCTATTTACAACAACTTTTCATTTAAATTCAAATTGTATTCCGTTACAACGATTGAAAACACATTTTTTCAATCGTTGCTTTACACATTTAACAAATGGCAGAGACTGCAATTTTTACCATTTCTAATTTTGGAGCAGGATTGATGCTAACAACGGAAGACATTGTTAGCATGAGGGTTAAAATGTGTAATTTTCATTAAATGGAAATTTTAAGTTTAATTGATTTTCTAAGTATTGTTTTTTATCTAATGACAATTCCATTTGGTTTTTTTCCAACCGCAATCGTTTTTGTAACCTTGTGTTGCATCACATCAATTACTGAAACATTGGCTGCTTCTTGGTTAGTAACATAAGCCATCATATCTTTAAAAGCAATGGCGTGGCTACCCGCTGCGGTGGCAAATGCTCCTGTGTAAACCATTTTTCCAGTAGCATCTTTTGTCCACCAATGCACCTTCCCAGCCATTGGGTCTGTTACCCACATTTCCTTCATACCGCCTTGGTATGCTACAAAACCCGGCATAAAGCCTAACGCAATAGTTTCTACCACTTTCAAGGTTTTTACATCAATAATTGATACAGTTTGCCCCTCTTCATTGTCCACGTACATTCGATTATCCGAACCCGTCCACGCTCCCACAGGATTCATTCCAACAGGAATCGTAGCTAAAATGGTTTTGGTATTTGGATTAATCGCTGTTACAGTATTATCCATTCCATTTGCAACAAAAGCAGTTGTTCCATCATTGGAAAACGTAATTTCAGCAGGCTCTTTTCCCACTGAAATCGTATTTTTCAAAGTATAGGTAGTGGCATCATAAACCAATATTTTTCCTGCTTCATCCATTTGAGAAGTCCAAATTTCCTTTCCATCGGTCGTGTAAATAGCATTATGATTCATCATTGGTACATCAATCAACTTTACATTTATGCCAGAGCTTGCATTTAGAACAGCAACTTTTGCTCCGCCCGAATGGCTTGCAGTCGTTCCATGTCCTTGACTCAAATCTGCTCCTGGAGCTGCAATGGCAATCTGACTTTTACTAGGATTCAAATAAATATGATGTGGATATTGTAAAAACATCGCATTTGCTCCATGAGCCATTCCCGACATATCATCCGTTAATTGTATCAAATCGGCAACTTCATTGATATTTAAGTTGATAATGGATATCGTACTACTCTCGCCATTGACAACATAAGCGGCTGGATAATTTATATTTAGTTGAGGAACTTCACTTGTCTTACTTATGCAACCACCTAGCATTAGAGTAAAAATGGGAATGATTATTTTTTTCATCTTTGCGTTTTGACGTAATCAAGAATGTTTCTTTAATAGATATTTTTCTTTAATAATTCTTTAAAATGTGTCGTGTTTTCGTATAATCTACTACTTTTTAAATTGCATTTGCGTTGTACTTCAGGATACTTGTTCACTAACTTGATTGATAATCTCAATAATTGAATTTCTTTTGAAACCGTTACTGCATCGGTATTACCCATGATATGCTGGCGTTAGTTTCAAAGCTTTCCTAATAAGTTGTCACAGGTAACTTACGCTGATTTTTATAAATAGAAACAAGAGTGGAATGAAACATAAACGATACAGTTTAGGTTAAAAATTGAGTTCATTTTCTTGGTAAAATCAAGAAAATAGTAGGCAATTCTAACCAACAGTATCAGATAAGAAACGATTGAATAAAAACAAGAAGATTTCGTCCTGAAAGTGGCGGTGCTGGACTGTAACGATGAGAAATCTGAAAAGATACAGCTTCAGATACCCAGACAGAGATAAATGATATTTTTGGGGTAATATCAATCCAATCATGATGCACAAACCCTTGCGCTACATCATGACCATGAGAAGCATTGGGCGTAATTTTTAGAAAAGTTTTGTGTTCTTCGCAACACTTTTTCTTCTTAATTACTGATGTACTTGATTGTTTTTTGTGCTGAATTTTATTCGCACAACATTGTGGTGGTTTTGTAAAAATGAACGTTTGCTTACCTTTTATCTTGCAATAATGTTCAATCATGGAAAAGCCTGTACTCATAAAAAGTACCTGCATTGCCATTAGCAAACAAAATATGCGAGTCAAACGTGTTTTCATTATTTCAGCTTGAATACAAAGGTATTAATAAGCTTATATCAAGTTGTTACATTTTGAGTCGTTTGTTTTATATAATTTTCGGATTGTATAAAAGGAATTATACTTTCTAACCCCTCATTTCTTATCTCATATCAAGGATAATCAAGAGTTGAATAAGGATTGAAACTCCAATTCGTGCAAATCGACCGAATTCATGTATATGACTACCAAAACTCCCAATAGTACATGTTAGGTTTAACCAATCTAAAACGACTTTTATGGGCTAATCTTTCTCTAAATAGGCAACAAAATGTAGGTGTTATTTCCACTAATATAGCCCAAGCAAGTGTTCCAATCATGAAATCGTGTGTAGCCTGAGCTTTCATTTCATGATGGGAACTCTTGCAATCACTTCCAAAGACTGTCTTCGTAAGCCTTGTGTATCAGCCCAGAGAAGGCTGTCTTTGGACAACAGTTATGCCGATTTTCAGGTTCTTCTTTTAATTCATCTCTTCTTTTTTGATGTATTCTTCCAAATTATTCTTTTTAAATTTTGAATAATACTTTAAGTTATTATCTTTACTTTAAAATTAGTTATATACACACTAAACTATATTTATATGCAAGCGCAATTATCTTTCAAAAACTCTGTCATTACTGAAAAACAGAAAACAGTCGTTGCTTTTTTAGAAGCAAACAATCCTGACATCTTGGATTATTATCCAAAAAACGATTTGGAAACACTTATCAATCAAAGAATTCAGCACTATTATAGTGAATTGGAAAGGCTTATACTCCTAGGTTTTCAATCAGCTGAAGCTGAGGAAATGGTCTCTAAAAATCTCTTTGATTTTCAGACGAGCTACTCAAGACTGTATGATATGCTGGTGGAGCAATACGCCTTTAGTATTGATGTTTTTGATGCTGAGACTAGCGCAAAAATGCGCTATTTCTCTAAAGAATACCGCTCTTTGATTGATGAAGAGAAATCTATCTCAACACTGATTGAATCCTTTTTCCTGGATTAAATCAACTTCATTAAACACACACAGTACTACATTATTCTAAACCTCCTATCTAAAATGTCCTATCATAAGAAGCAAGTCCTCAAAGATAATTTGGAGGGACTCAAAACTGCGTACCAAATCCTCGATGAAAAAAGAGTTGCCAGTCCTGAGGAGAAAGAGATTCTTTCAGCATTTAAAGGTTGGGGTGGTCTAAAAGAATTACTCTTGCCTTTGGATAATATCTCTTCTTGGAGTTTAGAGTCTCTAAAAATTAAACCTCACATTGAAGAATTACATGCTTTCTTATCCTCAAAGCCAAACTACGAGCAAAATATCGAGAGTATCAAAAACAGTATTCTCACCAGCTTTTATACTTCCCCTGAACTCATTCGCTCCATTGGAAATGCCCTGCTAAAAAATGCTGTGAAAGCTGATAATTATCTTGATCCAAGTGCGGGTTCTGGATTATTTTTTAGCGAGTTTCAAAAACTGGGAATTGCCATGAAAGATAGCTTACTCTTGGAGAAAGATGATTTAACCGCTAAAATCTTAAAGGCTCTTCATGCGAACAGTGTAAATGCTCCTTTTGAAACTGTTGGAAAACATAAAATGGGTACTTATGATTTAATTTCTTCCAATATTCCTTTCGGTGATTTTAAAGTTTTTGACCCTATATATAATCTCAATAAGAATAAAGTAAAACGACAGGCGAGCAATCATATTCATAATTTCTTCCTTATCAAATCACTTGACTTGTTGAAGGAAGGCGGGGTTTTAGCGCATATTATGCCTTATGGTGTTTTGGATAGTCCAGTTAATTTACCCATTAGGCAATTTGTAATGGCTAATGCTAATCTTATTTCAGCGATTCGATTACCTCAAAATACTTTCTTAGATGCCGGGACTCAGGCTGGTGCTGATTTATTGATTTTACAAAAGACTGGTCCAAAAACTTCGCTGAATCCAATGGAGCAATCTTTAGTGCGAACTGCTTTAATCACTAATGAGCAGTCATCTCACAAATTTCAACTTAATGAATATTTCCACCTGAATCGTAATGCTATCATTTCTGATGAGTTGACCTTCGGGAAAGACCAATATGGAAGACCCAATTTAGCGTATTTAAAAGCGGGTGGACTCCTTGAAATCTGTAAAGCGGTGGATGAAATTTTGGCATCTGATTTCAAGAAAAACTTTACCATTAATCTTGCTGTGAAATCATCTGAACATTCTCTTTTTCAAGCTATTTCTGTCAGTAAGAAAGCTAATCTTTTCCAGTTAGACCTCTTTGCTCCTGCTGCTCCTGTTAATCCTATTGAAACCACTTTATCAATTACGCCAGCATTGCCCAAAAACATTCCTTATAAAACGCCACTGACCGAAAGCGATATTGATGGTCAGTTTGTCGTTGAAAATGAGAAGTTATACAAGCTTAAAATTGATGTTGGTGCTAATTACCTTGTTCCCACTGACTATACTTTGGAACTGCAAAATATGTATTTGTCTGTGATGCAAATCCGTAAAACTTATGATGATTTGTATCGCTACGAATTAGCCGAAAAAATTGAGCATTCCTTTTTAAGGAAATTACTCAATGAACAGTACGATAACTTTAAGAGTGTTTATGGTTCTCTTAATACCAATAGAATTTATTTAGACGAAGACCCTAAGAATAAGCAAGTTTTCGGATTAGAGCGGGTTGAAAATAAAGAGTTTGTCAAGTCGGATATTTTCTATAAACCCGTTGCTTTTAATCAAGTACATGATTATTCTGTCAAGGATGCTTTCTATGTTTCGCTCAATCAATATGGGTTTGCTGATACTGGTTACATAACTAAACTTAGTCAACATAATGAAGCAGCAATTGAACAGCAATTATTAGCGGATAAACTTATTGCTTTTAATCCTAAAACAGCAAGGTTTGAGGGTTTTGCTTCTGTCATTTCAGGGAATGTGGTCGAGAAAATCAATTGGTTAGAAAACAATCTCCCTAACATTGAAGACCAGCAAAAAAAAGAAAGATTACAGCATACTTTAGATTGTTTAAAGGAGGTTCTCCCCACTCCTATTAGTTATAATGATTTAGATTTTAATCTGGGTGAAAGATGGATTTCCCCTAAAATCTATGAACGCTTTGCTCGGCAGCTCTTCAACAGTTCAAGTATTACGGTAGATTATTTAGAAAATACTGATAACTACATGATTAGATACCAAAAGTATGAACGCAATGAGAATATTAATACTTTGTATGCCGTTACTGCCGACAACAATAAAGTAAATGGAATTGATTTGCTAGAACATGCTTTGTACAATACTACGCCAAAAATGGAAAAGTTAATTGGCTATGATGTTGACAGAGGTAAAAATATTTATGTAACTGATAAAGATAAAACCATCTTAGTCAATAACAAGATTGAAGATATTAGAAACAAATTCATCGCCTTTTTGAATGAACAAGACATTGATTTTAAGAACGATTTAGCCAAAACTTATAATCAGAAGTTTAACTGCTACGTAAAACCTCAATACGATGGTGGACATTTAACTTTCCCTCAATTAAACTTACAGAATTTAGGTATTCCTGATTTGTATAAATCCCAGAAAGATGCCGCTTGGGCTTTGATTCAGCAAGATGGTGGAATTGTTGACCATCAAGTGGGTTTAGGTAAATCATTGACGATGATTGTAACAAGCCATGAAATGAAACGCTTAGGCGTGGCTAATAAACCTTTGATTCTTTGCTTGAAAGCGAACATTGCTCAGATTGCTGAAACCTATAAAAAGGCTTATCCTAATGCTAGTTTACTTTACAGTGGTGATGTTGATTTTAGTAAAAAGAATCGGGAGAATATCTTCAATCAAATCAAGAATAATAATTGGGACTGCGTTATTCTTACCCATGAGCAGTTTAGCAAAATACCTCATTCTCATGAAGCCTTTTCGGCTGTTCTTGGAGATGAATTGAATAACCTGAACAAGGATTTGAAGGTGATGAATTCGATGTCTCAAACGTATGAGACCAAACAACAATACAAAGGCTTACTGAAACGTCAAGCTAATTTAGAAAGTAAGCTTAAGACCAAAATGGAAGCGATTAAAGAACATCGTGATGATGTGCTCAACTTCGATTCTATGGGGATTGATCATATTTTTGTCGATGAATCGCATATTTATAAAAACCTTACTTACAGTACTCGTCATAATAATGTGGCTGGACTAGGAAGTATGGAAGGAAGTGATAGAGCTTTAAATATGTTGGTTGCGCTACGAACTTTACAAGAGAAAAAAGGGAGAGATTTAGGGGTTACTTTTCTGTCTGGAACGCCCATTTCGAATTCTTTGAATGAACTGTATTTGTTATTTAAATACCTTCGACCCAAAGAATTAAAGAAACAACAGATTTTTAATTTCGATTCTTGGATTGCTACTTATGGGGTTAAATCAACCGAGTACGAAATCTCCATCACCAATAATATCATTCAGAAAGAACGTTTTAGAGAATACATCAAAGTACCTGAATTAGCTATTTTCTATAGTCAAATTACAGACTATAAAACAAGTGATATGGTTGGCATCTTTCCAGCCAAAGCTAAAACAGAATTAGTGGTTTTACCACAAACCAAAGAGCAACAAGACTTTTCTTTGCGTTTACAAGATTTTGCTAATACTGGTGATGGTACCTTAATCTATCGTAATCCTTTAAGTGAAAGTGAAGAAAAGGCGAAGATGCTAATTGCCACCAATGAGAGTAAGAAAATGGCATTGGATATGCGTTTGATTCATCCTAGTTTTAACGATGATGTCAATAATAAAATCAATCAATGCTGTCATAAAGTATTAGATTACTATCAGGAAGGTAATCACTTTAAAGCGACTCAAATGATTTTCTGTGATTTAAGTACTCCTTCTTCTAAAAGTACTGGCTTCAATGTTTATTTTGCTATTAAGGATAAGTTGATAGAAAAAGGCTTAAAGCCAGAGGAAATTGCATTTATTCAATCTTTCAAAACGGATAAACAACGAGAAAAACTCTTTGAAAAAATGAATAATGGTGAAGTGAGAGTTTTGATTGGCTCAACAAGTACTTTAGGTACTGGCGTAAATGCTCAGCGTCGTATGATTGCCATGCATCACCTGGATATTCCATGGAAACCTTCTGAATTTGAACAGCGCATTGGTCGAGGTGCTAGGCAAGGTAACGAATATGCCATGAAGTTTAATAACAATGAAGTACATAATTTTGTCTATGCCGTTGAACAGACGCTAGATTCCTATAAATTCAATCTTCTGCTTAACAAGAGTATTTTTATCAATCAGATTAAATCGAATCAGCTAGGTGTACGAAAAATTGATGAAGGCGGTATGGACGAAGCCAATGGTATGAATTATGCCGAGTACTGCGCCATTCTTTCTGGAAATACCATGCTTCTTGATAAAGCAAAATTAGAACGTGAGCTTGGAAAGGTTGAATCTGAAAAGTTTATGTTTTTGAAAGATCAACGATTGGCTGAAGAAAAGATAGAGGGTTTGGAAACTTCCTTACGGCTAAATGAAATAAAAAAAGAAGCATTGCTGAAAGATCAAAAGTTCCTTTTAGACCAACAAGTAGATTTTAAGTCAGAAAAAATTAATCTTGACAAATACCTGGTTAATTCACAAAGCTTAGAAAGTTTTATTACTCGTCATTCAGATTCACTTTTTGATAAAAAGGAACTTGATATAAGGACTGAAAAAGGACTAGGCACATATCTTGTTAAATTAAGAGATAGCATTGCTCAAGAAGGTATTACGGAAGTAGGCACTTATGCAGGATTTAAAATGTATTTTGAGGCGACTAAGATAAGGGACTTTGATAACAGAGTAAGTTTAGAGAATATCTTAATCTTGCAGGGACAGAGTAATGAAAAGTATGCTTTCAATGGCGGTTATCTTGCCAGTACGCCAGACATTGCTGTACAATATCCTCAAAGAGCACTCCTCAAAATTCCTGTATTATTAGAAAGCGTTCAACAGAACATTGAAAACATTAACAAGAACATCAATGATTTAAGAAAGTTTATCCAAGAGGACTTTAAAGGAGAAAATGAGCTGATCAAAGTCAAAAAAGAACTTGACTCCCTAAAAGAAAAAATTGATCAAACCATTGAAAAGAAGGAAAAGTCCATCAATATTACTCCATCAAGCAATGCTGAAGAGCAGGTTAATGAGATGGAAAAGAAAGGGATGAGAGTTAAAATTTGAAATAATCAGATTAATTCATAATGTTTGATATTATAAACATTAATTGTATATTTGTTCATAATATCAAACATTATGAATACTAAAGCAACTATATTATTACCGACTGCTGCTAAAATATTAGCTCAATTAGGAGAAGATATTAGACTGGCTCGACTAAGAAGAAAACTAAGCGCTGAACAAGTTGCAGAACGTGCGGATATTAGTCGTACCACACTATGGTTAATTGAAAAAGGTACACCAAGTGTTGCGATGGGAGCATACGTTCAAGTATTATTTGTATTGGGCTTAGAAAGAAACTTTCTAAACCTAGCCAATGATGATACTTTAGGTAGAAAATTACAAGATGCTGATTTATTGGTCAAAAAACGGGCAAGCAGAAAACCTAAAGAGGCATAAGATAATGGCAGAAAAAAAACGACATATCACTGTATTTACAGATTGGGAAAGCTCAGAAATACCTCAATTAATGGGTGAATTATCTGCAACGCAAATCAGAGGAAAAGAAATATTTGCTTTTGAATATGATAAACAGTGGTTGAAAGTTAATGAATATCTCTTTTCACTTGATCCTGATTTAGCATTATATAGTGGGAAGCAATACCTAAATGATACTAAAAGTAATTTTGGAATTTTTATGGATTCTTCTCCCGACAGATGGGGACGGTTACTCATGCGTAGGCGTGAAGCCGCTATAGCACGATTTGAGGGACGCAGAGAACAATTACTTTTTGAAACAGATTATCTTTTGGGTGTCTATGACCAACATAGAATGGGGGCAATACGATTTAAGGAATCTATTGAGGGGCCATTTTTAAATGATAATAAAGCAATGGCGGCTCCACCTTTTACCTCTTTAAGAGAATTAGAGCAAGCTAGTCTTCTACTTGAAAAAGATGACAGTGTAGATAATCCTGACTATTTAAAGTGGTTAAATATGCTCATTGCTCCTGGTTCATCTTTAGGAGGTGCAAGACCCAAAGCAAGTATTGTGGATACCAATAACCATTTATGGATTGCAAAATTCCCAAGTAACTTTGATAATCGAGATACTGCTGCATGGGAAATGGTTATTTATGAATTAGCTCAAAAATCGGGTATTCAAATGTCTGAAGCAATGATTCAAAAGTTTAGTGGTCATCATCATACTTTTTTGACAAAACGTTTTGATAGAGTTAATAATAAAAGGATTCATTTTGCCTCTGCTATGACACTACTAGGACATACCGATGGAACAGATTTTCAAGATGGGGTAAGTTACTTACATTTAGCCGAATTTATCATGCGAAATGGCTCAAACGTTGAGGGTGATTTAGAACAGCTTTGGAGAAGAATTGTCTTTAATATTTGTGTCTCTAATACAGATGACCATCTTAGAAATCATGGATTTTTATTGACAAACAAAGGTTGGGAACTCTCCCCTGCTTTTGATATAAATCCCATTGAAACCGGCACTGGATTAAAATTAAACATTTCAGAAAATGATAATGCTTTGGATACAAATCTTGCATTGGAAGTCGCTATATTTTTTAGGCTAAAACAAGAACGTGCCAAGCAAATTATTGAAGAGATTAAGGGAGTTGTGGCTGAATGGAAAACAATAGCTACAAAATATAAAATAAGTAGAAACGAACAGGAAATGATTAGCAGAGCATTTATGACAGTTTAGTGAACACTCCTTACTTTTACCTATCAATACATAAAAGAGATTTTATGTATTGATAGGCTTAAAATCACACTGCCGTCATCTTCTTACTTTTAGTTTTTCCTTCCTTACCTTCTAAAATAAACTTGAAGTTGAAATCGAAACGTACTTTTTCTAAAAAGTTAGCTTCTCTGTTTACTTTCATAGCTTTTACCTTTTGAGCTTTCTCTTTTAAATAAGCTAATTCTGTCGAAGTAAAATCTCTGTTTTGTTCATTCAAATAAGCTTCTAAAGCCTTCTCCTTCTTTTCTTCCAAGATGGTTGGCTTGGATTTTAATACCCTATTTTCTTCAAAAGTATGAAGTTGGTAAATACTTATTTTATCCAGTAATTGCTGTTCATATAACGTTTGAAGTGTCTGAGGAATCTTATTACATAGCTGATCGTGATACTGTTTAGATACTAGCCTTCCGCTTTTTTCTGTTAGTAACCGATTTTCATATTCTTCTTCTGCATTCAAATAACTAAACATTTTATTGATGGATAGTACTTTCAAGGCTATCAAATAAGCCTGCTCTTTGTATTTACTTAATCGTTGAACTGCTTTTTCTGCATTACCTAAACTTGCTTCCAATACAACATTGTAATGGTTTTGAATGGCATAGTCCTCAATATGGAGCAAAAGTTCTTTGGTAAAATCTGCTGTTAGAGGCAGCAACATATCAGGATATTCTTGCTTAATCTCAGTAACATTAGGATGATAGTTACGTAAAATATCAGCTGACAATAGCATGGTATTTCCAGCAAGCTCTTCTGTAGCCATAAAAATTAACTCTTCCTTCTTACTCCCTGATTGCCCACCCACAATAATCAAACTTGGTTTCTCAGAAGGAGTTGTATGAAGGATACTATCATGAATAGTATTTAACTTAATCTTTTCAATTTGTTCAGCACTCACAAAGAATCGCTCTTTGAGACCTGACAATAAATCCATCTGCATAAAAGTAATATGTATTGAATTGTGGTTATATTGGTAAAATTACACAATTTGTTTAATTTATTCAATACACTACCACCAAACTAACAAAAAGATTATATTATAATTTAAATTTAATCTTAAAACGCTAAGCTAATCTTTTAATCCTTTCTGATTGAATACAAAAGCTTCCATTAATTCATCATTCCTTACTCCTATCGTTTGAATAAAATGTTGCCTTGTCCAAAGGCTTGGGGTTTTTGATTTAAGCTGCGGATAATTCTTTTTTAATTCTCCCGCCAAGTATGCCTTTAAATTGGTAATGATTACATGAGGAGACTCCATCGCTATCTCTGTACTTATTTCAAGGATAACCGTATGTTTATCTCTAATGTCTAATGACAACAAAGCTATGGAGTTTTCATAACAATAACGATATGTAAGATTCAAAAAATCTGCATGAAGCTCTTCAGTCAAAAGTGTTTTTTTATACTTAGTGCAAAAGATAATACAATACTGTAAAATATTTTCTTTCATTTTTATTAGTTTAATATATACTTATCTATTTTTTTATTATATTTGATATATGATATATAAATAGTCAATCCAAAATTATACAATTATGAATCATTCTTCAATTTTATTATTTAACTGGAACGTATATGGAATAGGGGTAGGAACTTTAACCCTCTGTACTTGGACTGTTTTCTTCTTCTATGATTACTTTATCAGTGGTCAGCATAGCAAAGAATCTATGTTTGACAATCCTTCTTCTTTAGGTAAATCATTAGATACTCGTACCCAAATTCAAGCCGAAAAGGTGGAGTTCGATGCAATGATTAATCAGTGATTGTTTTCTTTCTGAATTTATGAGCAAATTTTTCAAACCTAAATCTATTCTATCATGCAATCAAACAAGCAAAAAGTTAAGCATTTACTGCTGACTACTCTCTTCTCTCTGTATGGATGCTATATCCAAGCCCAATCTAATTGGGGGACTAAAGTGGCTTCCGCCTCTGAATCTGGGGCTACAGAAATCAGAAGTATTATTGATGGTGTAACCACACTACTCATGGCAATCTCGGGTGTGGTTTTCCTCATAGGTATTACCTCTGCTGGATTTAAGTATAAACAAGGCGATCAGCAAGCCTTTAAAAACCTTCAGGGTGTTTTGATGGGTTCATTGGTCATCCTCATAGGTGTTGGGCTTTCTAAAATCTTATTTTTCTAGCAAATGATTACCCAATATTACACCCACAAAGGCGTGAATCAACCGCCTTATTTTAAAGGCTTTCCAATGTCTTTAATCATTGTTTGGGCTGTTATCTTACTAGTAACCATGTTAGTATGTTTAATCATTGCTATTAAAATTGGGCATTTATTGATTGGTTCTTTATTTTCAATCATTACGGTTGCTTGTGTTGGCTTTTTCTCTTTCGTCTTCCTTAGAAAAATTGGTCCTTTCGGTTATGAAAAGATGTTGGTAAAGTATTTTTTTCGGGTTCATAAAATAGCAGGTGGAAGACCTACTATGACCAAGATAAGATTGTTTTAAACACAGTCCTTGTATTTACTCTTGTGCTTATTCTTGTACTTACTTGAAAAAGGTATTGGTTTCTAAGTTTGTTTCACCGCTAAACCTAATTATCTATTCTATGATTATTAATAACAAAGAAAGCTTTCCCATCATTGGTGCGACTGATTTTGGGGCTTTACTCAGTCGAAATGGTGATATAACCTTATGTTATGAAGGTGTTTTTGCTAACCTAAATACTTTATCGGCTGATAGCTATCAGCAAGTTAACCTCAATTTTAAAAATGCGTTTTCGAGCCTTCCTGCTCATACGCTTTTACATGCGCAGACCTTTTTTTGTTTTAACGATTATACTGAGGGTGATATTAACTTACAGGCTTCTTCAGAAACTTATCTTGGAGGAGCTAACGAACGTTTACTTTTTGAAAAAAGGTTTAAACAAACCAAAAGTTATCTATTCTTTACTTTGGTTAATACTCCTCCTACTAAGAAAACACTCTCTACCAATGGTATTTTTAGTTCGCTTATCAAAGTAGATAAGAAGAACATACAAAAAGAGTCTATTGAGAAATTTACCAGCAGTATTGAGATTTTTCTTAGAACATTAGCACAAGGCATGGATTTTTCTTTTCATTTGGTGGATGAGAAAGATTTATTAGGCACTAAAAGCCATCTTAATCTCTGTGAAAAATACATGATGCTCACCCAAGATACTCAAGATGCGATCAAGGATGTTATTTACCTGCCTGATAAAAACTGCTTGAAAGTGGGTGATAAATACTGTGGAATCTATCAAATTGATTCCATCTTATCCATCAACGATACCATTTCAAGTTTTACGGGGGATAAAAACCTTTCCACTGAAATTAGTTTTTTCCCTGCTGCCTTGTGTAAATCTTTTACGCATAAAATAGACGGAGAGTGTATTTACAATGTGGTGATTTATAAAGAAAGTCTTGAAAATGTTAAGTCATCTCTGCAAAGCCTTATCAAGCAAAAAAGTGGGATTCTTTCTTTTTCAGAGGAAAATGAACACTCTTTACAGGATACCAAACTCTTTCTTCAAAATTTGATTGATGGATCTGGACGCTTATCTCCTATTCGCTTTTATGCCAATCTAGTTTTCTGGCATGCTGATAGTTATGAAGATTTAAAAGTACTCAAGTCTCAAATCAATGATGGATTCAAAAAAGTTGATTTAATTCCTTTTGAATGTAATGAAGAATTACCCATTGTCTTTATGAATACCATGCCGGGCAATGCTGGTAACATCGGTGCTGACCAAATGATTTTGACCTATGATGCGGTGGGTTCATCTTTTTTAAACTTTGAAGAAACATTTGCCTTCGATGGTAAGTCAGCCTTGGGATTACCACTTGTCAATCGCAATGGGGCAAGAGTAATTGTTGATGTATTTGCGGAAAGTGGCAATTCGAGACAGCGAAAAGCCATTACAGGGTATAATTTCTTTTGCTTAGGACCAACGGGTTCAGGAAAATCCGTAAGCATGAATTATTTAGTCCGCTGGGCTGTAGAAAGTGGAGCATTTGTAATGCTTGTTGATGTAGGACATAGTTATGAAAACCTTTGTAAAAACTATCTCAAAGGTTCTTATTTTTCTTTTGGTGACGAAGTCCCCATTCAAATTAACCCTTTTGTGATTGATACTGAAATGCCTTCCGAACGGCGTTTGGATATGATGCTAAAATTGCTTCTCAAAGCTTGGAAAGGAGATGACTTGCCTAGTAAACTAGATGAAAACATTGTGTTACAATCCATTAGCTATTATTACAATTATGTAGCAACAAAGAAAAGAGAGGAAAACGAAATGATTCCGCTTTGTTTCAATAGCTATTATGAATACATGGCGAGTGTTTTTAGACATAAGGATTTACCGCATTTGAACACTTCTAAGCTTTTTGACATCAATCATTTTTTAGATGTATTAAAGATTTTTCATGTGGGTGGTATTTATGCAGAAGTATTAAATGCTTCTTATCAAATTGACCTTAAAAATGAGCGTTTTATTGTCTTTGAATTAGATAATATCAAAGGGAATAAAGTACTTTTCCCGCTCGTCGTCATTTACATGATAGGTACTTATGAGGAGATTCTCAAGGAAAAGCTTAACCAAAGAAAATATCTCATTATTGAGGAAGCCTGGAAGGCTATCATGTCGGATATGTTTGCAGAGTACATCAAAGAGGTTTATAAAACTGCCAGGAAGTTTAAAGGAACCATTGGTTTGGTAACGCAGGAATTAGATGACATTATCTCCTCTCCTATTATCAAAGAAACAGTCGTTACTCAGTCAGACATTAAGTTCATTCTTTCTATGGCTAAGTATATGAAGAAGATTGATAAAATCGCTCAGGTACTTTCTTTGGAAGATAAACACGTTGCCATGTTGTTAAGTCTTAATCGTGATTTAAAAGCAGATGATAGGTTCAGAGAATTATTGATTCTTTGGACAAATGAGGTGTATGGTGTCTATGGCATTTTATTATCTCATAAAGAATACTGGGCATATACTACTGAAGCACCTGAGAAGAATTTAGTCAAATTTCTTTATTTGAGAGAGTTCAACCGAAATTTTGAATTAACGATTAATTACCTCGCTGAATTAATGATGATGTTCAATGGCTCACCTCAAGCAGTTATCAGATTCTGTGATGAAAAATTCAATTATAATTCTAAAATCAGCCATAATCCTCGCATGATTTCCTATGAATATGAGTAAAGAAAAAAGCTTTGAAATCAAGTATCTCAGAGATATTGATCGCATTAACCATACGGGAAAGTACCTAGTTTTTGGCGTGTTGGGTTTTGCTCTCATCTTGATTATTACTTCAATGGTTTTGTATAAAGATGCTGTTACTTCTCAAAAGCCTAAACCTTACATCATGGATAAAAATGGAGAGATTCGTAAAGTATATGATGTTTATAATGATGGCTTTGAATTAGTAGCAAAAAAGGCGATGGTAGCTAAAGCCCATGAGCTTTTCTTTCGACTCGAACCAGATGAACAGCAAATCCATAGTAATATTCAAAAGAGTTTTTACTATGCTGACTTTATTCCATTGTACGAATTTTACAACAGCCAAAACTATTATAATAACATCGTTCAACGCAATGCCATTCAGTACATTAAGGTCGATAGTATTGTCTTTAGAGGCTCTATGGGGCGGTTTTACGGAAAAGTATTACTCAGAGGACAAGGGGGCGTTACCAAAGAGAGTTTTCTAGTGACTGAATTTTCGATGGAAGAAAGAGATAGAACGGATAATAATCTTTATGGCTTTTTTCTCAATAAAATGAAGGTCATTGGCAATAAGGAAATCAATAGTCGGGGGACAAAAGATATAGTCATTAATCCAAGCAATCCTTAGATTTCTAAGACTTTTTCCATCCCTAATTTTGTTATAGTTGGCTCTTACCCTTTAAACAATATGGAAAAGTATTTTAACTTAAGCTTTCTTAAATATCCTATTTCGCTGATCATCAATATGATTCTCGTAGGATTTTACTTGTACATCATTCCTCAAAAAGATGGAGCTGCCCAAACGCATGAAAATGAATTTTCAGCCATCAATTTTGACATTCCTGCGGCTGATAAAAAGATTGAAGAAAAAACGCCTTTTAATCAAAAAAAGGAAATAGAGAATGAGCGTTTTTGGGCTAGCGAACCAGTACAAAATTCACCCAATTCATGGGAGAACAATCCTGAGTATTTAGGAAAAACTCACGTTGATTCTTCTAAAATACTGGAGAAAAAGAAGAAGGTTTATTCAAATGAAAATAGGTCTTCTTATCAGGATAAAAACCTTCAAAGCATTCAACGATTGGAGGAAAGAATCAAAGTATTAGAAACGGTCAATAAACCTAAAAACAATGTGACTACTCCTCTTAGAGCTAATAAAGACTCCGAAAAATCTAAAAACGATGGATTTAGCTTTAGTGATGATGATTTAAAAGCTAAAAATGATCAATCCACAGCATGGGATAATCCATTTTTATCACCTGTCAATAATCGCTTTTATGCTAATCATCAAATGAAAGAAGATATGCCAACCATTGGCATTGATCCCAGTAGCAACTTAGGAAAGAGTAAACAACATATTTTAATCAAAGGAAAATTATTAGAATCTAAAACAGTGCGTAATAATACAACAGTCAAAATTATGTTGACCGAAAGTAAATCCTTGGATAATCTACGCTATCAAGCGGGCGATATTATTGGTGCTAAAAGCCATATTCAGGGAGATAGACTATTACTTTCTGTAGAGGGTTATATCAAAAATGATGTTTATCAAGCCCTCAACGCTCAGGTGATGGATCTGGATGGCTTGTTAGGCTTGAAAGTAAGCATTGATGCTGAAAACGAAATGCAAAAGAATGCTTGGGGACAAAATGTAGGAAGTACGCTAGGTGCTATGAATCCGCTATTGGTTTATAATCCCCAAGGAAGTCTTGCCCAAACCGTCGGCAATCAGGTGGTGGGTTCTTTAGTCAATCAGTCCCTCAATGGTGCTAATCAATATGTTAATGCAAAAATTAGAGATGTAAAAGTCAGCATTAAAACTGGACAACAACTCTTCCTCTTAATCAAAAACTAATCTATGAAAAATCTGAAATATCTACTCTCTTGCTGTTTGACGCTGTTTTCACTCTTGATGGAAGCACAGACATTGAACCTGATTAAAACTGATTCTACGGGTCTTATTTCTTCCGCCAATCAGAAGAAGGTCTTAACCTTCAAAGAGCATAACATCAAAGGGAGTTATCCTGTGAGTGTCGCTTTTTATAAGACTACTCATATTGTATTTGATGCCCCTATTAAATATTTTGATGCTGGTTCTAACCGAATTATTTGCGATAGAGTGGAAGGTGTCGATAATGTATTAAAGCTTAAAGCAGCTCAAATAGGCATTTTTGAAACCAATGTTACCGTCATTACGCATGATGGAAAGTATTATAGTTTTCTGGTTTCCTATAACGAATCTCCCAACAAACTCAATATTACCATGGCAGCAGGTTTAAATGATGCTTTTGAGAAACAGGTTAGCGATAGACCAGAGAAAATAGTCTTTAGCGATACTTATTATACGGAAACGGAGATGATTCATTTCTCTAAAAAGATGATTGAGCTATCAAAAACTAGGCATACTATTCAACACATTGCTGATAAAGTCGGAAAAGTACAGTTCAAACTCATACAGTTGGTTACTAAGGAAGGGAAGATTATTGTATGTATTAGCATGAAAAATAGCTCGCCCTTAGATTATGGCTTGGAGTACATGAAATTCTATGTACGTGATAAAACAAAGCGCAAAAAGGAAGTTTCACAAGAAATTGAACTTAATCCCAATTTCGTTTACCTCGAACAAGAGGGTGCTCCAGATGGACGAAAACTAGGAGACGCTGGTGCTTATTTCAACTTTGTGTTTATGATGCCTAAGTTTTCAATTGGTAAAGACAAAAACTTTGAAATTGACATCGTAGAGAAAGACGGTAGCCGTAATATGAACCTTAAAATTGATTATGAAACCTTTTACTATCAGATGAAAAAATTATGAAAACATACTTTTTGATAGCCATTTTGATAACAGGATATTTAACTGACACTCAGGCACAAATCAGGAATAAAAGCACAAAATACCTTGAAGTTTCAAGCGGAATACCCTTACTTTTTGAGGATAACAATTTCCCACAAAACTGGCAACAAGGTGATAGATTTTATGCCGCATCCTTATGTTTTGGTACTGCTACATCCAATTATCATCGAATTGGTTTTGCTTATAGACAAGAGAAAATGCAAGATAATACTGCCGCTTTACTTAAAAACTATCAACTAAAATATAGCTATGAAGCAACTTTACTGAAAGGAAAATATCATCTTTCATTTCTCGGATTTTTATATGGATTAGGTGCTGGATTTCAATCACTTAGTAATGGAACAGCTAATGGAGCTAGCCAAGGTAAGGCTTATCCATTCTTGACGATTGGCTTTAATGTAGAGAAATTTTTCTCTCGTAAAATAGCAGTTTTCGCCAAAGTTGATGCCGATGGAACAACCGCTGCGATTACTCGGCAAATCAAAGCAAATGCACAAGTAGGTCTAAAATTTAAACTCTTTGATGCCCTATAGTCCTTATAAACCTGATTGTAATTAATCCAATAGGTAAACTTGTTATATCAATGAGGGGGAATTCCACTATGCTAGTATTTTATATAGACCTTATGACCACCGTATGCTTTTTAGCATTCATTGCCTTTTTGGAAAGAAAGGGAATCATCAGGCATGGGGAGACTGCATCTTCGCCATTTGTACAAAAAATTAATCAATTGATTCACAAGAATACTGGACTATATGTACTTCCATATTTCTATGCCATTACACTTTTGAATGATATTGAAACATTGTATGGTATAAAGCCCTTTTTTGGGCAAATACTTTACTTTTTAATCGCTTTTTTTCTTCAGGGATTGATATGGCTAAGCAGACATAAAATGACCTTTGTTGGTTTTTATAAGCAACTAAGATTTGTACTGCTAAAGCTTCATCTTAAATATTTCAAAATTCCCTCAAAGAATGCCTCAGATGAGCAAAAAGAAGAATTTTTACAAGAGAAAGTATCTACTCATTTTACGTTTCTTGAAATTTATTTCCTGTTGAATTCATGTACTTTACCTGTACTTTTTATCATCAGTAATTCCTATTTTTTGGCAAAACTGTTTTCCTATTTTCTAAATCATAAATAAAAAAGATGAAAAAATCACACTACCTCCTACTGGGTATTTTATTAAGCTTTACCAGCCATGCCGCAGTGATTGACCCTTCAAACCTTGCTCAAAATATTGCACAAGTTATCCAATCAAAACTGATGAGTAAAATTGAGGGAGACCATAAAGAAATTGCGAATTCTCAATTAAAAACAGAAAATCAAACAACGGCAGATGTCATTGGCATGAATTCAACTGAGAAAACGAGGCTAAACCTTGAGATGGCAGAGTTTAACTACAACAACAATCCTTCTGACTTAATTAAAAACTATTATGAAAAGGACATGAATATCAGAGGAAGAAATCAAGCGGTTTTAACGCATTTACAACAAGTAAAAAGTTATTTTCAGCAGGCTATCATACCCTTTATTAATCCCCTTCAAAAGCAATTATACATCACAAAGTTTAATGGTCTCTATCAAGGAATTATCAGCATAGATACTCGTTATCAGCCTTTTACCAATACACAGGGTAATACTGCACCAATCTCTTTTGATACCAATCCAGCATCTTATACCAATCAAGGAGAAACAGGTACGGGACTTGGCGCACAGGTCAATACCAAGGGCATTGAAAACAGTTTTAATGCGGCTACCCAGTCAGTCACCAATCAACTAACAACACTCAGCACTTTAAAGAGTGAGTTTGAGAATTCTGATGGCTCAGAACAAATCAAACTCGCTGTGCTAGAACAGCACCTTATTCAGTTTGGCAATACTCAAGCTTTGAATAATTTCTACCAAACACTTCAGTCTGGTGGCAATCTTGGGAACGTCTTTAATAACCTTGAATCAAGTCTTTCAAATTCTATTGATGAACTTGCCTCTAATTTTCAAGATCAAATGGTTTCTACGCTATCAGATGCTTTAGGCCTAAACCTTGGAGGAATATTTGGTGGCTCTGCCAATGAAAAAGGGAAAGGTCAAGCTGTTGAAATCAATGCCAAATTAGGGCGATTATCCGACATTGATAGAATCCAATTAATCAATAAACAAGTTGATTTGTACACAAAAATTGATTCAGAAATCAATAAACTTCATGCCGAACTCATCATGCTTAAACAGCAACATGAAAACGCTCTGTTTAGTAAAGATAATAAGTTTAATGTTTCTGATTTCTATAAAAACTCTGGTGCTATGGATGCTGGAAAAATGATGAATTTCGATAAATAAACCTTTAAAATATATTTCTCTTAACTCTTATGCTTATGAAAACCATTAACTTAAAGCGAATCTCGCTCCTACTCATATTAATCTTTACTGTAGCTTGTTCTTCAACATCTGAAGTAAACGATGCTAAGATAGAAACTGCTTCAGATGTCATTAAAGCCTATTCGGCTAAGAATTTTCAGCTCATTGGCATTGAAGCCCATTTCCGTTACGGAAATAAAATTTATCGCTGGTACAAAGGGAAAACAGCTAATTGGCTGGGCAATCGATATGAAAAATATATTACCTTGGACTTAAAGAACATTTTCGATTCAACGGCTACTTTTCAAATCATTGACCATGGAACTAAAGTATCTGAAATCCAATGGACTGATCAAATAAAAATCAAGGATGACAACAGTGCTTTTGAAATCCTTAAAAAAACAGGTACAAGAGGTTTAAATCAAAAAGATACGGCTGTATCAATCCTAAAAGCTCTTTATTTGAATAGAAAGATTCATCAAATAGACCATCAAAAATCTACGAATTACTTCTTTCCATTACTTTTCCCGCATAAACATACTATCAGTTTTCATGGGGATACACTGAATGTGTATTATGATAATAAAAAATCTGATTTAGGCGCTGAATTCTTAACCTGTAGCTTCTTACTTAGCCAATAAACCGATGGATATTTCAGCCCTTGTTTCAGAAATCAATGTGATTACTTCCGATATAAAATCGGCATTTTCTCCTTTTATTGCCGTGGGTAGAACCATCGCAGGAGTCGGTTCACTCTTTTGGATTTGCATTAAAATGTGGAGAATCATGGCCAGTGGAGAAGTCGATGGATTAGCAACGCACTTAGAAGCATTTGTTCGTCCATTTATGCTGGCAATGTTACTCATTTTCTATAATACGACCCTTAGTCTTTGTGATTTTCTTATCTCTCCCGTCGGCGCTTCTACTCAAGGCTGGGCAATTTCCTACATGGAGCAAAATCAAGCATTAGAAGAGCAGTATAAAATTGACTTAGAGAAGACAATTAAAGATAATCAAACAGAAGAGGCGGATAATATCAACAATACACCTAGCAATGGCACAAACAGTCCTGTAGAACAAGATGAGGGCTTTCTGGATGATATAAAAAATGCTGTTAGTGACGGTCTAGGTAGTGTTAAGCAAACGGTTTCTAATATTTATTACAATGTCAAGCTATTTACTGCTGTTTCATGGTGGATAGGAATGATTGTAGGCATTATCAATGCCTTAATTAATGTGGCTTTGCAAATTAGTTATCTAGCAGTACTGACCATGCAAAATATCAATCTTGCCATTTTAATTGCCTTTGGTCCTATCGCTATTGGTCTTTCTGTCTTTCATGCTTTTTCTGATAATTGGAAGAATTTTTATGCCAACTATGTCGGGAAATTACTTTGGTTTCCTGTGGCCAATATGTGTTTAGCCATCGCCTACCGCCTTAAAAACATTTCTGACCAAAATGCTTATGATGTACTGCTTAAGTTTGCAGAAAACACGCATATTCTTGGAGGAACCATCATTGGTGGGTCTTTAGCGACGGCTAATAGTACACTAGAGGCTTATAACACCATTCAATACATTGATTGGACTCCTGTATTTCTGTCCATTGGTGTTACTATCATTGGCTGTTTTGCTGTGCTCAAAACACCCTCTTTGGTGACTTTAATTGTCAGTGGCGCTTCGGGGGGAATGACCAACTCTCCTATCTCAGGCTCAACATTTGTGGCAGCCACCAGTTTTCTTGCCCTTAAAACGGCACAGACCATTAGTAAACCTATCGCTGAAGCGGCTCGGACTATTAAAGCAGCAGAAATGGCAAGGACTAGTGGCAATAGTACTGATGGTGGCGGGGGTAATAGTAATGCTAGTAAAATTTACGGACTTCCTCAATCGGGAGCCAATACACAAAGTAATTCCTCAAAGCCTGCCAATCAGGTATAATTTAATCTTTTAAACATTCATCTCATGGCACAATTTAATGAAAAAGAACATCTGCAAAACATTGCAGCCCTTTCAGAAGAATTAGCGAAAATCTTAAAGAATGTACTCATCGTCGTGCACAATGATTACAAGGAAATTGGGGATTTAAGTAAAATGGCGAAAAACCTGATTGATGGGAAAAGAACGCCTCTCCTTGAAATGAATCCTGAAGGTGAAAGTCGCCAAGGAAAGTATGTATTAACCTATCCTGAGCAGAAACCAACTTTGCATTTTATTGAAAAACAACAAACCTTACAAATTCCTTCTGCCTTAAAGCAGTTTTTAAGTCAGGAAGATATTGATAAATTACAGCAATTTGGCAATGCTAATAGAGTCATTTATGTGGATGAAAAAGGTATAGCAACACCCAAATATGTTTCGTTAGATAAAGAGACAAATACCTTGGCAACCATGAGTGCTTCTAAATTATCAGTTGCAGATACTATTCTTGGTGTAACATTAACCCAGCAACAAAAGGAAAATCTCAAACAAGGAAATCCCATTCTTTTAAAAGGACTTACCGCCAAAGATGGTGGTGAAAATTGGGACGCTGTTGTTAGTGTAGATGCACTTAATAGAGGTTTGAGCTTTAAAAAAGTTGATTTATCCATTCCTAAAGAAATACTGGGTGTAAAATTGGACAAAGAGCAACAAGAACAAATTAAACATGGAGAGACTGTGTTACTGTACGATTTACGCTCGGCCAAAACAGGTAACCTATTTAGTGCTGCTGTTTCTTTAAAAGATGGCCATTTGGAGCTCAAGCCCATCCAAGATATTCCTAAAAAATTGTTGGGTTTAGAACTCTCTGAGGAGCAAAGAAATCAATTACGTGTAGGGGAGTCCGTTTCCCTCACAGGACTTACCAGCAATAAGACAGGTAAGCTATTTGATGCTAACATTACTTTAGATGCTGAAAAAGGAATCGTTTTCCATTTTAAGAAAGGGGAAGCTCAAGCTGTCATACCAACAGCTGAGACAAAAACCAATGAAAAAGCCTTAAAAATTCCACTTTTGGAGGATGCTGCCTATACAGGTCTCTTAAAAAAAACACCTTCCATTCCCCTTGATAAAAAAGAGGTTGTGAAAGAAGTACTTGAAGTACCTAAAAATGAAATCAGTACTCCTAAGTCTTTGAAGAAGTAACACACAATATACTTATTCCTCAGTACTCTCTACATGAGTACTGAGTTACCCTTAAAACCTATCATACATGAATCCTAAGAACAATCGCAACAGCGTCATTGATGCGCTTCGTGGCTATTTTATTTTGTGGATTGGCTTGTATAACACCTTTGCCGTTTTTAATGTAATACAGCCTAATCTTATTCTTTCTTCCATTCTTTTATTCATTAACGATAAGGGATGGTTCTGTTTAAGTGCCATCTTTGGCTATGGTTTTGGTCTATTGATTAAGCTTTCTAAAGACAAGCCATCTGCTTTTGCTAAAAGAATGTTTTTGCTTTTTTTGTTGGGAATTTTTAATAATCTTTTCTTCTACGGAGATATTTTAAAAGAATATGCCATCATTGGTTTAATACTATTTTATGCTCATCCTATTTTAGCAAAATATCCTGTTTCTTCCCTCCTATTCATTTGCTTCCTGACCTTCTTGGCGCTCTATTATATTCCATTTGATATGAATGAAGCGGGAAACCCAAAAGACTATTTCCATGATTCAAACATCTTTATCGCTAATCTTAAATACTGTATTAACCTAAACCTTCATTCTTTATATTTCGCTGTCTGTTATCACTTAGAAATGCTATTAATGGCTTCAATAGGCTTTTTTATCTCCTTCTTTCATTTAGAAGGATTCATTCTTAGAAAAAGGTTTACGCTCTTGTGGTTTTCTTTATCAATGATGTTTATAGCGTTAGCCACTATCTTTTTTATCCTTGAAAATGGAAGTGCTCTGGTTAAAATATTCTTCTTTACTTATATCCTTTCTTTATCTACATCTTTTGTCATTGGCTTCTATCTACTCATTAAAAAGTACTATTCTTTGGTTCTTTTCTTCATCCCCTTTGGTAGAAGAAGTCTTACCATTTATTTACTTCAAAATATGATCATTACAAGCATTTGGCTTTGGTCTGACAGCAATATAGAAGGGTATTTTAATGAGTTCTTCTTCTCCTATTGTATCATTCAATTAGTGATACTCTTCTTTAGCAAATTCTTGGTGGTTAATAACATGGGTGTCCTTGAAATGCTTTGGAGAAAGTGGAGTCAATCTTAAAAATCATCGCCATCATAACTTTCATAATCATTCATCGGTTTTTGAACAGAAGCACTGCTATACACTTGAAAAAACTCTCGGTAATGTGCTTGTAAGGTTTTGGCTTCTTCAGAGGTATATTCTTCATACAATTTCTTGGGAGCTGCCACAATCTTTCCATCCACTAAACTATCCTGACTTTCAGTTTCTGACAAGGCTATTTTACTAGCAATATTGTTCTGAAAGATGGTATTCATGATTTCTAATTTATCCATAAATACTTCTCCTTGAGGACTTAAGCCTTCCTTGGTGAGGTATTTATTCACTTTCATGATATAATTCAGCATTCCTTCTGCCAGTACTTCTAAATTAATATCTTGACTTTCTTCCTTTTGAAACTGAAAGCGTATCAGCTCTAAATATTGTAAGAGGACTAAATCCTTTTTGATTGCTTCATAGTTTTCTCTCACCATAATTTTTACTCGCATTTCTCTATCGCTTTCTGTTTCGCCTTTCATTAAACGAAAAGCAGGATTCAAATCTGGGATTTCTTTGATGGGCATTGTTGTCGTGGGTGATGCTTCGTGTGCTAAGGCATCTATTTTCCCGTGAAAGCGTTTGTATTTAAGTGGTGCGACAAAATCATCTGAAATGGTTCCAACCATCTCTCCTTGCGATAAATTGGCAATCGTAGAAATGGTTACCGCCTCATTAAGCTGGGTCGATACACTATAAGAAATTCCCTGAGCCGAAATACTTTCTGAAACCTGTTCTTGATTGATTTTCCCGATACATTCAGAAATAGTCTTGGCTAATTCTCCTCGAATTTGTCCTGTCAAAATAGAACCCACCATATTAATAATCATATTGGCTTTTTCTTGCCCGTATCTTAATACAAACTGTGAAGTATCTTGTATCCCTAAAATACAGGCTACTTTATTAGAACGTGCGGTGGCTATTAGATTACTCACCGAATTAAAAGGTAAGGTGGGTAATTCATCTAAAATAACCGCTAAAGGTAATTGATTCTTTTTGTTGATGGTTTTAGTGAGCTTTCCATTGAGTAATGAAAGTAATATTCCATAGGTATCTTCTCTATCTGGGTCGTTTCCAATCACTAAAATGGAGGGATTTTTAGGATTAGAAATATTAATATCAAAATCTGCTCCTGTAAAGGCCCAGTAGATGCCGGGATCACTTAATTGTCCCATCGGTATCACTAAGGAATCTACTTGCCCTTGTAGCTGCTCAAAAACGCCTTTTTCAAAAGCATTGTTAAAAGTCGAAGCGAGGTTTCTGACATAAGGATCGGACATTAAAAGTGGAAAGAGTATTTCATAGGGCTTTTGTAGCAGTTCTACTACATGGGGAAGGCTACAAAATTCCTTTCCATATTGATTAGACTTTCTTTTTAAAAAGTATATACAAGCCGTTAATAAGTTTTCTGCTGATTGGTCGAAGAATTTACTACTCCCATCTCCCCCACCTTCTGTTCCTCTTAAGCCTTGCATGATAAATTTGGCACTTTCTGCAGCATCAACCACCTCTAGGATTAAGTTTGACCCTATGGGATTGATTCTGTTGGATTTAAGAGGGTTTTTAAGGTCTATTTGATAATACTTGGGAAAAAACTTTCCTGTCTTTTTCTCCCAATGGGCTATGCTCCCGTATTCTTGTTTGAGTAGTTCTTTGTAATGCCAAAGTCCATTGAACACCTCTAGTGCTAAGGTTGGTATTTTAAAATCATAAACGTACAAACAATAGCCCTTGTGAATTAATTGATGGATGGCTAAATTGATTGTTCCAAAAGATTTTCCTGAACCAGGAGAACCTGCTACTAAGATGGCTCGAAAGGGATTAACAAAATTAAGCCAGCCCTTATGCCATTTTTGCTTGTAGTAAAAATGATATGGGATATTAATACTATGCGCTGTCTCTACTTTTTCTAGCATCTGAGGAAATGTCTCCTTTTCAACATTAAATTCCTCTGATTGATTGAGCTGAACCAGTTGTAATAGTAAAGCAATATTACTCATGTAGCAATAATATCCTATCCCCAACCCTATTATGTATACGTAAAATCCCCACTGGTTATAAGGCAATACATAAAACAAGAAAGCACTCATTAGAATAAGTAAACAACCAAAGCTAGTATTCCTGACTATTTGTGATTTTTTAAGCTCTTTATCTTTTCCAATTGGCGTTGTAATGGCATATACTAATAGCATAAAAACAGCTAAAGTGTTCATCAGTATCGACGAATTTACCATGGAAAGCCTTCCATTTAATGACAAATAAATAGGATCTAGCCATGAAATGTGTAAGCTTTTACGCATCAATGGATAGTAAAAGAAAAAGAGGTGTACAGGAATAAGTGTAATGCCAATCACTTTGATAAACTCTGCATTTTTGGTTTGTTCATTCATAGGAAGTATTCAAATTATTAAGGGAACTATAGAGCTAAATACTTATTTTTCAAAATACTAACGCCTTTTTCTTCTTTTATAGTACATTTTTTCTTCTTTATCACTTTTACTATATGCCTTTTTATAATTAAACTCCAGATTTTCTTCTAAGGGTTGAGGAATACTTTGTAATGGTTCATCTAGAATGCTCAGGTTAATATTACTCTTTTCTTGCTTTTGCTGCTCTTCTGATTTTCTTTTAATCTTTTCTTTTTTGAGGGTATAGGCTGGTTTTTGTTTAATTTTTCTTTTTTGAGATGAATACTCACTAGCTTTTTTATTGTCTCTTTCTTCTTTGCTCATTTGACGGTTCCTAAAGAACACAGCCTCTAAATCTCGCTTCTTGAAGGTCTTATTTCCGACATTCAATTTGTCTCTCTTTAGTGAAAATGGAATGTATTGAGCTTCACAGATTTTTTCTAAATGCTTTATATTTCTGATACTATTGAGAACTGGATTTTTGGCTAAATCTATAATATCTCCGTGATTTGCCCTTATTTCCAAAACCCCTTTACTATCTGCCATGTGCTCTTGCTTATCTGTTAAACCTAAATCATATTTTAAAGCAAGCGCTATAGCTCTCTCTGCTGTTTTTGCTTTTTCTTTCCAATCCGGATACAGCGTATTATCATTCTGGCACCTATTAAAGATAACATGAATATGATAATGCTCTGTATCAGCATGTGAGATGGCTACATATTGAGTTTTATCTAAACCAGCATCTTTTACATACTGTTCGCAAAGTTCTTTTATCTGGTCTTTCCCTAATTTTTTAACGTCTTTTTCCGTAAAAGATAAAATATGCTCTCCAACATACTTCGTGCTATAATCACCATAATTGCGATGTAGTTTAGCTTGATTGATTAAATCTGAGATAAGCCTGTTTCGACCTACTTTATCTTCTATTCCAAAAGGAATTCTCACATTTTCTGCATGACTCACGATTTCAGGGCGTTTATTAGCACTTCCTCTATCTTTTAGTCTTCCTTCAAACAAGTAATTAATTAGACCTTCAAATGATTTTCCCTTTTCACTCACTACTCCCACCATGATTGTACTTATCTAAGATTTTATCAATATTTCCTAGCTGTAGATTTACTTGTTTTATCATTTTCTCTATGCCATGAATATGACAAAGCTTCAAGAGTTGATTAAGATTATTGGCAATTCCTATCAATTGTTTTTTGGCTTTTTGTTCTTCTTCCGTAAACAAATTTTGAACCTTCCCTTTGAGCGTCATGGAACGAATATAAGCTGACCTTGACATTTTTAAGCCTTTTGATTTTTGTTTAATCTCTTCAAATTCTGTCTGGGTGAACCTCGCTGGAATAACACATTCCAAGGCATCTTCTAATCTAGGTCGTCCTGATTGTTTTGGCTTCTTTGCTTCCATAGGTTTGTGATATTTTAGGTTGATGTGTATTTTCTGTAAAATGATTCCTTCCTCAAAAAGTGCTTGCACGGTAGTTTATGTATACATAATCTCCATCTTGCTTCACTACAAAAGTAGCGAAAAAATATTTTAATATACACAAAACTAATTATTTTATCTAAATTCCTTAATTTTATATCATTTTTACACTATTATTGTATAAATATTACAATAACAGGCATTCTTACACTAATCTGACAATAGTCTTTCATTAATCTTACATTAATTTGACAATAGTGCTTTTTTAAGCTTTTTTAAACCATCCTACTTCAAATTTATAAGAGAAATAATCAAACAAAACCTAATTTTTATGCTCACGATTGATGAAATAAAACAACGAAAATTAGCAGGAAAACGTAAGTGGAGAAAATCATTACTCCCATTTATCAAACCGTTATTTGATGAAAATATGCCTATGGATGCCATCGCAAAATTCCTTTTGGAAACATATAATTTCGTAATCTCTGAAGAGGTTCTCTACCAAATTAAATTCAGGTATTACAATACTGAAAAGAGTACGAAGAAAATATTAGACCCAACATTGATTCTCAAAAATAATAGTAAGGGTATTCAATCAAATATTGAACAAAATCAAGAATCTATAACGGCAGAAAAGTTATTTGCTCAAATGAAGCTAGCCAACCAAAAAACAAATGAATTTGATTTTGGAAACGATTTTTAATAAAACAAAAACCTTTATTACATCTTTATCATGAAACAAATTAATCTAATCCTACAAGCCAAAGGAGGCGTTGGCAAATCACTTTTTACTTGGTTTGTGGCACAAGCTGAAAAAGATAAAAAAACTTCATTTATTGACTTGGATGAATCGACCAAAACAACTGCTAATCGGCTTGAGTCGGTTGTTGGAAAAAATAGAATCCGTCATGTTGATATTTTGAACGATTATAAAAGGTTAGAACGAGAGAAAATTATTGCACTTTTTGAGTCTTTGTCTAAAGTACAATCTCCGACTATTTTTATTGATTTTGGTGCGGCTGAATCTGAAGAATTTAAAAAATTATTAGAGTTTGATATTCCTGCCTATATTCTTAAAGAGGAACTTTCTCAAATGGAGATAGACCTTAGATTTTATATCATTATGGCTGGTAGAGATGCTTTTGTAGCTTGTTATTCATATTATGAAAAGTTAAAATTACTCATTGAAACACACTTCCAAATGATAGTGCTTATTAACGAAGGTACTTTTTCAGATGCTGAGACAATAACTTTAGTTAAGCAAAATTTTATAGGTACTGAGGTTATGTTCAAAGGTTTTGGCAATTTAGGAAATGCTGAATCGGGCAAAGATGTGATTAAAATTTTAACCGAAGGTAAAGGGGAAGATGCTCTCAATCTGATGGGTAAAATAACTTTTAGGAAAGTATTAGAACAGGTAAAACTAATTATTGCTGAACATCATGGTGAATTTGAAAGAAACTAGGCATCAACTTGCCCATAAATACGACATCGCTGCTGAGGATTTAGATCCTTCTATCATTCCTATTTTAATGGCAATTGATAATATGGCAAATCGTCTTGAAAAGTCTGTAGATAGCTTTCAGCATCAATCAAAACAGATTGAAACTTTGATGAAACAACAAGTATCTCCTATTTATTGTGATCATCCTAAAACGGCTTTAATCCTTGGCATTGGTAAATATGGTAGCATAGTCTTAGGCATTTCTATTTTTTTATCTGTGTTTTGGATGGGTTTGGTAATACTAAAATCTAATGAAAAACAATATGCACATTACAAGCATATTGCTAAAGTCATTCAGTTTGATGAACAGTCAGGAAGTTATTTTATTCGGAAAGAGGATTATAAGAAAGTTGAGAAGGGGATTGTCATTAAATAACTGAAGGTAGAAAGAAAAAATTAAAACCGTTACGATTATTTGTCAAAAATACTTGACAAATAATTTTATTTATCTTAATTTTAAGACAAATAAAATCAGAAATATGCTCTCTCACGATAAAACAATCTTATTTCTAAGAAAAAATCCAGCTCTTTCAGTTTCAATTCTTGAAAAAGAAGCTGGACTGCCTGCAAGTACGCTTTCAAAAGCGCTCAACGGCGATAGAATTCTCAATACCAAACATCTCAATGCACTTTATCCTATTTTAATTAAGTATGGATATAATGAGGTTCAGCATAATAAAGCTAGAATTATTTCTATCGTTAACCACAAAGGAGGAGTAGGTAAAACAACTACAACCATTAATCTTGGTAGAGCTTTAAATAAACTAGGATTTAAAGTTTTATTAGTTGATATGGACTCTCAAGGAAATTTATCTCAGGCTTTGGGTATAGATAATCCTGAAAAACAGGTAGTTAATGCTTTACTAAAAAATGAAGACCTGCCTGTAGTTCAAATTGCAGAAAATTACGATTTGTCTCCAAGTGATTTAGAATTAGCTTTTGCTGATTTAGAACTTGTTCAAGCAGTAGGAGGGGTCAATCAACTTAAAAACAAATTGAATCCACTTAGAGATAAATACGATTATATTTTAATTGACTGCCCACCAGCCTTAAATATCTTTACAAACTCTGCTTTGGTTGCTTCAAATGGCTGTCTGGTTACTTTACAGCCAGAGGTTTCTGCGATGAAAGGAATTAACAATTTGTTTGAACGAATTTCTCAAGTACGAGAACGAATTAATCCTGAGCTTGTAGTGGAAGGAATTGTATTAACAATGGTAGATAAGCGTTTAAAAGTACACAAAGACATGATTGAGTATGTGTATAAAACGCTAAGTAACTTCAAAATATACAAAACAGAGATTAGAAATAATGTATCAGTAAAGGAATCGCAGATTTCACAAATCAACATCTTTGATTACGATCAAAACTCAAACGGGGCAGTAGATTATATGAATTTGGCAAAAGAATTTTGCTCAAACACATAAAACTTCTTAGAATAATATCATGGCAAAAAAATATATGGGCAATCTCGGAACGGCCACAATCATTAAAGATCAAAGTCTTTTAAATCATGAAGCAATCAAACAACAGATTTATATCGTTGACGAACTTCGTGACCTTATTCCACCGCTCCAAGAAGAAGAATATTCACAATTAGAAAAAAATATTTTAGCTGAAGGTTGTAGAGAAGCTTTGATGGTTTGGGAAACTACCAAAAACATTATTGATAATACTACTTCAGATAACTCAACTGTCTATGTTTTGGTAGATGGACACAACCGTTATGGAATTTGCCAAAAACATCAAATCAATTTTAAAATCCACCTTGTTTCTTTTGAATCATTAAAAGACGCAAAGGAATATATGATTGATAATCAATTAGGCAGGAGAAATCTAATTCCTGAACAGGCTTCTTATTTAAGAGGTATTCGATATAATACAGAGAAGCTCGAAAAGGGTAAATATTCTCGTGAAGAGCATAAAGGTCAAAATGTCCCTTATGCTCCAGAAGCCAAAAAAGAAGCTACTTCACTTAAACTTGCCAAACAATATAATGTTAGTGAAAAAACTATAAAAAGAGATGCTGAATTTGCAGAAGGTATCGACCTACTAGCACCTAGTCTTAAAAAAGATATTTTATCAGGAAAAGTAAAAGCAAAGAAATCTTCAATACAACAACTTGCTAAACTTGAAAATGTAAATCAAAAATCTATTGCATCATTAGAAGAAGTATCTAACCTTTTGGACGAACATAGTGCAGAAGATTCACCAAACAACTCAGATAATATTGATGAACTGACAATAATTAAGAAAAAAATTCAAGGAATAGTAGAGAAATTATCAATTAATCCCAATCCAACGCTTTGTGATGAATTAATACAAGCTTCAGAGGCGCTTAAAAAGTTACTATAACAAATTTAGGGATGACTTATTCTTATATCATTCCCATATTTTTAGTTGTCAATTTGTTTAAAAAAGGACTTATTATAACAAATTTAGGGAAGAAATTGCTATCAGAAATACATATTGAAGGTTATATTATAACAAATTTAGGGTTGGCGAGCTATTTATCTATAACAAAAATAGGGGAGAAATTAATGGTTTAGCCTTTATTAACAATTATACCAAATTTAGGGCTATTGATCTTTGATAGTTTAAAAAGATAATAAGTTAATATTACAAATATGTATATTTTATTAAATAATCATTAAAAAAGTATACAAAATTAGAAAATAATAGCAAACTGCTGTTTTGAGTATTTTACTTTTTATTTTATGTTTTTTATGTATTTTCAGGCTTTGTAACTACTTTAAAATCAATTGGTTATAGCTTTTATTATAACAGAATTAGGGTTTATTATAACAGAATTAGGGTTTTCTATAACTTTTTTAGGGATTAACTATAACAGAATTAGGGTTTTCTATAACAGAATTAGGGCTAACTATAACAGATTTAGGTATATTTACAGGATATAATTTAATATTGCGCATGAAAAAAAAGGATAACGGTAAAGATGGATCACAATCAGTTAAATTGATAAGAAAATCTAACAATCTTGTAGAAGGCAAATATCGATTTGATATTTGGGAAATGCGTGTTTTCACTAAAATGCTAACCCTTATCTTACCTAATGATGAGGATTTTAAAGAATATAGAATTTATTTAAAAGATGTAATAGAAGATTTTAACTTAACGACTGATAAACAGGCCTATAATTTATTGAAAGGTGGCGCAGTTAAGTTGATGAAAAAGGAAATTAAAATCGTAAGGGATACAGATGAAGGGGAGAAAGAGTTTTTGACGCACATTGCTGTGGGTTTAGATAGCTTTACAAGTAAAAGTCAGGGGAGTTATATAGATATTTCGTTTCATCCCAAGATGAAACCTTTTCTTTTGCAATTGCAAACGCAATTCTTGATGTATGATGTGCGCAATATTTTACAGTTACAAAGCTCTTTCTCTGTACGTATTTACGAATTATTAAAACAATATGAACGTATTGGAAAACGAACATTTACGCTTACGGAATTAAAAGATACATTGGCTGTGGCTGACAAGTACCCGTTGTATGCCAATTTCAAACAAAGGGTTATTCTAAAAGCACAAGAAGATTTAGAGAGTTACACAGACATTAAGTTTACATTTGAAGAAGATAAAAGGGGGAAAGCTGTCCATTCTATTGTCTTTTTTATTTTTTCTAACAAAACCGTTGTAGATGAACGAAAACTTCCTGAAAATGTAGAAGAAATAGTGCCAGTAGCTAATCAACAAGAACAAGAAGAGATAACATCAAAAGAAATACATAGTTTGATAGAACATTTTCAAGGGGTTAATATTAAAACTGTGAATGAGTGGTTAGAAAAATATCCACCTAAATATGTTATAGAAAGAATAGAAACCCTCAAGAAGTATCAAAAGGAGGGGAGGGTTATTAAAAATCCAATGGGTTATTTACAAAAATTAATGCTTCAGGATGTTCTTTTTATTCCTCAAAAGCAAGAAACTAAAAGTCCAAAAACTGATACGAAGCAACAAGAAAACATAAAAGTAATAATTAAGAGAAAAGAAAAAGAACTAGAAAGTTTGAGAATTGATTACTATGAAAATCAGAATAGATTAGTATCAGAATTTTTCATCAAAAATCCTGATATTCAAGAAAAAATCATAGAAGGATTAACCTTTGGGGCTGAATATAACAAGCAACTTAGTCTTGAAGCTAATTTAGCTAGGGCTTCATTTGTCGCAGTATTAAATACAAAAGTAAGAGAATTGTATCCAACCATATTTAAAGAGCTTGATGAGCCATTTGTGAGACAAGAGAATAGCCTGAAACAAGAACTTAGAACTTTAGGGTGGATAGGGTAGAGGTTTAAATTTTCAATAAATTCTTTTTTTTCTATTATAATAAAAAATATCAACACCTCAATCAATTTTAATATCTGATTAGTATGGAATTACAAGAATATCAAACGCTTTTAAATCAAATAAAGTCAACCATTCATCAAGCTCAAGTACGAGCGACTTTAGCCGTAAATTCCGAAGGGATTATACTTTATTGGCAAATTGGAAAAATGATAGCCAAAAAGCAAGCTAATGAAGGATGGTCTGCTAAAGTGATTCCTAGATTGGCCGCAGATCTAAAAAATGAATTTTCAGAACAAAAAGGTTACTCTGAGCGAAATTTGAGTAGAATGCTCACTTTTTTTAACGAATATCCTGATATGGCAATTTTGCCACAAGCTGTGGCAAAATTGCCATGGGGGCATAATATATTGCTTATACAGAAAATAAAAGATACTGATACTCGGCTTTGGTATGCACAACAGTGTCTTGAAAATGGATGGGGACGTGAAACGCTTGATTGGCAAATTAAGAATCAGTTACATTTACGCCAAAATAAAGCCATTAGCAATTTTGTAACGACATTGCCTCATCCACAATCTGACTTGGCACAACAAACACTCAAAGATCCATATCTCTTTGATTTCCTGACGCTTGACACACAGTATAGAGAAAAAGACATTGAAAATCAATTAATTAAACACGTAAGTAAGTTCTTGTTGGAATTAGGAAAAGGATTTGCTTTTATGGGACAACAATATCATTTGACCATTGCCGATAATGATTATTACCTTGATCTACTGTTTTATCATACACGTCTTAGATGCTACGTGGTTATTGAACTGAAAAACACCAAGTTTAAGCCAGAATATGCTGGAAAGTTAAATTTCTACCTCTCAGCTGTGGATAGTCTGGTGAAGATGCCTGATGATAACCCAACTATCGGCTTATTGCTTTGTAAAGAAAAAAACAATCTAGAAGTCGAATTTTCACTTAGGGATATGTCAAAACCCATAGGAGTAAGTGAGTATATTGTTACACCTGATTTACCAGATAATCTAAAAAGTAGTTTGCCAACTATTGAAGAAATAGAAGAACAATTGAAAGAAAATGACAATAATTAGTTGATTTATTGATTGATTAGATAAAACTGAAATTAAAATGTTACATAACATAAATTTATTCAAATACAGACTCTTGAGCCTAAATTTATGGGCTTAATAAAGCTTTTTATAATATTTTTTAGCTATAATACAAGCTCATAACATTGGCAAACACATGTAAATGACCTTGTTGATTCATAAGATAAAACTTTATATAATAATAACCGAGATGATATAATATTGGACTTGAAAGGAAAAATAATTTACATCTTGATGAATACAATACGTTTATCACCCAAATAGAAAAAGACAAGCAATATCAGTATATTTTTAAGCAGTCCGATAATTTTAAGAATAATCTGTATTAGTTTTTGATTTGCTATTCTATTAGTGATAGTCTTCATTGTAAAGAGAACCATCACTAATATGTAGTAGTAAAAACTCTCCAATAAAACACGCAAAGCAAGGTTTATTTCATTGCTTAATTGAATTTTTCAACAACTCATCTAAACTTACTCCGAATACTTGACTTAGCCTTTGAGCTTCAAATACGTCAGGAAGGCTTTGGTCACTTTCCCATGCTGATATTTTACTTTGTGAAGGAATGTTAATTAAATCAGCTAAAGCTGCTTGAGAAAGGCGATTTTTCAGACGTAGATTTCTGATAGTTTTTCCTAGGTTTGACATGATTTTAATTGTAAAAGTATAAGTGAATGAAGAATTATTAATTTAAAATAAAAATATCACGGCTGAATGAATTTTACAAGTAAAACCCATGTTTTTTTAAAATATCTAAAAGCAGATGGAAACTATCTGAATTCAGATTGGAGAGTAGGAAGATGTTCAGCAAATTTGTTTATCAAAAATAAAGAATATGATAGCTCTGAACCAACTTTTCAATACGACGAATCAACGACCAGTTGAAGTGATAAATTTATTAATAGAGCATTTACAAGTAACAGTTACTAATACATCTGTTAGAGAGCAATTACAAATACATCCAGATTATCCAAGTCTATTAAGCCTTAGCGACACTTTGGATGTTTGGAATATTCAAAATGCGGCATTGAAGCTTCAACCAGAACAGTTTAAAGAGTTAGAAGCACCTTTTGTCGCCCATCTTTATAGTAATGACGGAGAATTTGTACTTGTAACATCGCTTGACAAAGAGAATGTAAATTTTACTGATGGTGTTTTTAAACAATATCAAATAGCTTACCACGATTTTTACCGTTTGTGGTCTGGCATTGTGCTTGTCGCAGAAGCGACAGAACAATCTGGTGAAAAGGACTATCAGCATAAGCGTAAACAAGAACAATTGGTTTCACTAAGAATACCTACTTTTATTTTACTTTTTTCAAGTATTGTATTTTTAAGTATTCTGCAAAAAGCATTTACTGATTGGCGAGAATATCTATTTATTGCAAATCAACTTTTCGGCTTTATAATATGCGTTTTACTTTTTACAGTGCAGTGGGGATTTGGTAATGCCTTGGTAAATAATTTTTGTCAAATAGGCAAAACAGGGAATTGCAACAACATCCTAAATTCCTCTGCTTCAAAATTATTTGGTTGGCTAAGTTGGTCAGAAGTAGGGCTTTTATATTTTTCTGGAAGTTTTTTAGCCATTTTGATGCTTCCAGTTAATCATTGGGTTTTATTGGAAATACTGAATATCCTTGCTTTGCCTTACACGCTTTGGTCAGTATATTATCAAGCAAAAGTAGCTAAATCTTGGTGTATTTTATGCCTCATGGTTCAAGCCTTACTTTGGATAGAGTTTATCATAAATTATCCAATATCGTTTAATGAGGTACTTGGAATCAATGAAATTATGGTTACTATACAAGCATTTAGCATTCCAACAGCAATATGGCTTTTTATAAAGCCATTAATCATTCGAGCAAAAAAACTTAATAAAACACAAAAAGATTTACAGAGATTTAAAAATAATCCTTCGTTGTTTCAAGCTTTACTTGGTAATCAGAAAGAGGTTAATGCACCAGATACTAGAGGAATTCAAACCATTCAATTAGGGAATCCAATCGCTAATAATACAATATTAATGGTAAGTAATCCATTTTGTAAACCCTGTGCTAAAGCACACAACGATTTAGAAGAAATATTGAGGGATAATTCTCATATCAAAGCTGAGATAATTTTTCTTACTTGTGTAGATACCGAAGGAAAACGATTGGATATAGCCCAATACTTGCTGGCATTACAAGCTTCTTCCAATGAAATAGAAAGTGCCTTAACAGATTGGTATAAAGAAGGCATAAATAATATTGAATCATGGAAAAATAAGTATCCAATAACTGAGGTTGAGCCACAATATTTTATTGAAATGGCGAAAGCACATTGTGATTGGTGCAGTTTTGCTAATATTACCGCCACACCTACTTTTTTCGTCAATGGTTTTGAGAAACCATCTATTTATGAGTTACCAGATTTGGTACATTTGCTTTCAAGCGTGCCAGAAGTAATAACTCCCCAACCATAGGATTTGCAAATCAGATATATATTTAACTCTTAACAAAAATTAAACATGAGAAATTTAGAAAGATTTTCAGGAAATGTTATTTCAAAAAGTGAGATGATGATGGTTAATGGTGGTGGAACTTGTAAGGTTCAAACAGTAAGCGGGAGAGCTGTTGGAGGCTATTCAAGGTCAGAAGCAGAAACTTTGGCAGGTCAATGGGGTACACATTGGTGTTGTGATAATTGCTTTTCTGCATCTTGGACATAGAAAATTCTTGTTCTGACTTTTAACAATTACGCTTATAGGCAGTTAGTGGTAAATGAACCCCTAGCTGCTTATTTGATTATCGAACAAATCTTAATCAAATAAAAAATGAGGTACAATTTTATTGTTTCAAAGATAATTTTACTTATTATAATAAGTAGCACTCTATCAGATTGCAGTCATATTAAAAATAACGATGAAATCTTGGTGATTTTTAAAGGATATCCTCAAAATGATACTCCCTTTGTTTTTGGTAGTGGACAAACGATTACTGATGATTCTCCCAGAGTTTCATATTATGATTCTAAGATGTCAGTTTATATTCCTATAAGTACGGAAAAAAAGATAGATACTATAAGGCTTAAGCCTATTTCAGATTATATTGTTGTTACCCATAGATTCAATACAATTACTAAAAATGATTATTTGCTTAAAAAAGGAGATATAGCAATTTTTGAATATAGAGGTGATCGTCGTCCATCACTAAAGATATTAAATCGAACTGTGCTAAAATATGATGCACAGTATGATAGTCTTTTAAAAAAAAGGTTTCACAGTGAAATTATTTCACCTATTGATAGGTACTATGAACCATTATTTTCTCTTAACATTTCAAAACTTCCCCATAAAGATTTAGGGAAAGAACTTAGGGAGGAAGTGGTAAAAATTAAAAAGATAAATATGAAGTTATCTTTAGCATTACTAAATAATGAAATCCCTTTCTTAGATTCCTTATTCTCAAAAAATTTACTCTCAAAAGAGGTCTTTGAATATTACAAAAATAGAAACTTCTTTATAAGTCAAACACTGGCAATTGTCGATAATAGAATGCAAGTAAATGATTTTGAGAAAAATATAACTTCAATCACTCAAGAAATCAAAAGGAACCCTAATTACAAGTCCTTTTTAGAAAGTGGTTTTGATACTTTTTGGTTGAGTAAAACAACACAAAGAGACTTTAAAGATGGCGTAAATAAAGATTATAAAGAAGCATATCAAATGATAAAAGGGATTTCATTTTTAAACGAGGATGATAAAAATTATTTACTTGCTCGTGAAGTGAATCGTATCGCCAAATCTTTCCCCAATAAAGAATTTTTAGCATATTTCTCTCTTTTTGAAAAAGATGTTACTGACACAACTTATGTCAACTACATTAGAAATAAGTACGTTTTAAAGTTTAATGATAAAAAAAGTGAGAGTAATTCTTTGGTCTTGATGTCATCAGATAAAAAACAATTAAGTTTTGATGACTTAAAAAAACGCCACGCTGGAAAATTGATTTACGTGGATTTTTGGGCAAGTTGGTGTGCTCCTTGTCGCAAGGCTTTACCTGCTTCTATCAAAATGAAAGATAAAAATAAGGAAGTTGTTTTTGTTTATTTATCTATGGATAGTACCATTGAGCCTTGGCAAAAAGCGATGAATGCCGAGGGTTTAAGTAGCTATGCCGAAAGCTATTTGGTCATCAATACAGAGACTTCAAATTTTCTGAAAAAGCAAAATGTAAGTGCAATACCAAGGTATATGATTTTCGATAAAAAAGGAGTTTTAGCCTTCGCCAATGCCCCAAGTGCTGAGAGTAAGGAATTGGTGGCTACGTTTGAGAAGTTGTTGAAGTAAATCCTTTAACAGGAACAAAAATTTTATTTCTAAAAATACACTTAATTTATATCTATGCCCAACTTCCCCTTCTACCAACAACTCGACCAAATGGACTGCGGACCTACTTGTTTACGCATGATAGCTAAACATTATGGGCTTAGTCTTAATATCCAAAGGCTTAGAGATGCTTCGGGCTTTAGCAGAGAGGGTGTTTCGTTATTGGGTATTGCAGAGGCGGCTGAAAGCGTGAGTTTTAGAACTGTTGCTGTAAAAGTTACTATTGATAAATTAATCAAAGATGCTCCTTTTCCTTGTATTATCCACTGGCAACAAAATCACTTTGTGGTTTTGGTAGAAGTACAAAAGAATGCTGTTTTGTTGGCTGACCCAGGCAAAGGTTTACGCAAAATATCTAAAGATGATTTTTGCGAGTATTGGGCTACTACGCAAGAAGATGGTCTGCCTATTGGAGTAGCGTTGTTATTAGAACCAACCCCTGCTTTCTATGAACAAGAAGACGACAAAAAACAAAGCTTAGATTTTAGTTATCTTCTCAAGTACCTTTGGTCATATAAAAAACTATTGGTACAATTAGCCATTGGTTTGTTAGTAGGCAGTGGCTTGCAATTGGTTTTTCCCTTCCTAACACAGTCTATCGTAGATGTTGGTATTCAAACACGTAATCTAAACTTTATCTATGTCATGCTGGCGGCACAATTGATGCTTTTTGCCAGTAGAACCGTCGTAGAGTTTATTCGTTCATGGATATTACTGCATATTAGTATTCGTATTAATCTTTCAATTCTTTCCGATTTTCTGATAAAACTGATGAAGTTGCCCATGTCATTTTTTGATACAAAAATGTTTGGCGACATCATGCAACGTATTGGCGACCATAGCCGTATTGAGCAGTTTATGACAGGGCAAACACTCAATACGCTTTTTTCAATGGTCAACCTGGTTATTTTTGGTTGTGTGTTAGCTTTGTATAGTTTACCTATCTTTTCAATCTTTATGATTGGGTCGGTTCTGTACGCCTGTTGGGTCGTACTTTTTTTGAAAGAAAGACGCAAATTAGATTTCAAAATGTTTGATGTGGCTGCCAAAAATCAAGGCTCATTGGTGCAATTGATTCAAGGAATGCAAGAAATAAAATTAGCCAATGCCGAACACCTAAAACGCTGGGAATGGGAGCGTATTCAAACCAGAATGTTTCAATTTCAAACAGAAGGATTGGCTCTAAACCAATACCAACAAGCAGGAGCGTTTTTCTTAAATGAAGGAAAAAATATATTAATCACTTTTTTCTCAGCCAAAGCCGTGGTTGATGGTCAACTAACTTTAGGGACAATGCTAGCAATCCAATATATTATCGGGCAACTGAATTCACCGATAGAATCATTAATCCAATTTGTACAAGCTGCCCAAAGTGCTAAAATTAGCTTAGAACGATTGAATGAAATCCATGAATTGGAAGAAGAAGAGAAAAAAGAAACGTTAGCGTATAAAAATGTGGGAGAAAAAGGAGCAAGTATTAGCCTAAAGAATATCAGCTTTACTTACCCAGGAGCAGGGAATGAACCTGTTTTAAAAAATATTAATTTAGAAATTCCCCAAGGAAAGATAACGGCTATTGTTGGTATGAGTGGCAGTGGTAAAACGACCCTACTGAAATTATTATTAAAATTCTATGACATAAAAGGAGAAATAAAAATCGGCAATGCACCATTCGATAGTTTTAGAGCTAGAGATTGGCGAAGTAAATGTGGGGTTGTTATGCAAGAAGGCTTTATTTTTTCCGACTCTGTTGCTCGTAATATCGCTTTGGGTGACGAACAACCCAACCTTGAAAAACTATACCATGCTTGCGAAGTGGCTAATATTTTACCCTTTATCGAAAGTTTACCTTTGGGCTTTAATACAAAAATAGGTTCGGAAGGAAATGGAATAAGTCAGGGACAAAAACAACGCTTACTCATTGCTAGAGCTGTCTATAAAGATCCAGAATATTTGTTTTTTGATGAGGCTACCAATGCACTTGATGCCAATAATGAAAAGAAGATTTTAGAAAATCTTAATGAGTTCTTTCATGGAAGAACAGTTATCGTTGTTGCACACCGTTTGAGTACTGTTAAAAATGCAGACCAAATTGTAGTGCTTCACAATGGCGAAATAACAGAAATTGGTACACACGAGAGTTTGACCATAAAACGAGGGGAGTATTTCAACTTAGTAAAAAATCAATTGGAACTAGGAAATTAACAGTAGCACAGGTTGAAAACCTGTACTACGGAATTTATGGAAATAAATATTAAAGACAAAGAGCCTCCAATAGTCTATTTGAACGGGTCACAACCGAAGATAGTAGATTTGCCAAAACCAAAATTGGAACTTCGGTCGGAAGAAGTCAATGAAATTTTGAGTAAACGACCCGCTTCGATTATTCGATATGGTTTAACAATAATCGCTTTGTTGGGCATATTGGGTTTGGTAGCTTCATGGTACATTAAATATCCTGAAATCATCAAAGGAAATGTGATGATTACGACTGAAATTCCACCGTTGAAAGTGATTCCCAAAGTCTCAGGGCGATTACAAAGATTGTTGGTGAAACCTAATCAATTGGTAAAACAAGGAGATTTTATTGCTGAAATAGAAAATACTACTCGTCTTGAAAACTTACCCATTCTTCAAACACTCTCTCAACAGCTAAAGATGTATTTACAAAATACGTCTTTAAAAGTAGTTTTTCCTTCGAACACCTTCACCTTTGGTGATTTACAAGTAGAGTATAATACTCTGCTGAAAAATTACCAAGAATCGGAAAGACTTTTGGGAGATGCGATTTATGTGCAACGTAAGAATATCTTGATACAGCAAATTTCAGATTATAAAAAGTTAGTCCTTATTAACCAACGTCAAGTTGAAATAAACAAAGAAGAGTTTAGCAATGTAGAGATTAAATATGTGGCAGATAAAAAGCTTTATCAAGATAAAGTATATGGTAAATTAGAGTTTCTTGCTTTTGAAAATACTTTTTTACAAAAAAAGAAAGATAATGAAAATTATGCTAAAGTATTAGTTGAGAATAGTTTAACACTTTCAGAAAGACAAAAGCAGTTAGTAGAGTTAGATTTTGAATATCTTCAAAAAACTAGAACCTACAGGGACAATATTCAACAGTCAATTCAGAATATAGACAATCTTCTAGCTAATTGGCAGCAAAATTATGTTATCACTGCTCCTTCGCAAGGCTCTTTAAGTTTTTTAAAGAACCTTACAGAAAACCAAATGATTCGTGCTGGTGATACCTTATTTGCTGTTTTGCCTCAAAAGGGTGGAGTTGTAGCTTTTGCTAATGTTTCAGCACAAAATTTTGGGAAAGTAAAAGTTGGACAACAAGTAATTATTAAATTGGTTAATTATCCTTTTGAAGAATATGGAAGTTTATCTGGCAATATTCATGAAATAGAATCCACCCCGATGGGCAATCAATACAGAATAAAGATTAAGTTACCTAAAGGGCTAAAAACGAACTATGATAAAACTCTACCTTTTAGAACAGAAATGGAAGGGTCTCTGGAAATTATTACTGAAGACTTGAGATTGTTAGAACGAACTTTTTACGGACTTCGGAAAATACTTAATCAGCACTAAATCTAATGCAAAACATAAACAAATCATACTCTAGTGTAACTCCCAATCACCACTTTCCGATGTCTCAAATACTTATAAAGTGTCATTTTAGAAACTCCGATTTCTAAGGCAATTTGGTTTACACCCATTTTGCCTTCTTTGTAATAGGTTTCGGCTAATATTGCTTTCTGTTCAGCTTCCTTAGTCATTCCTTGGCGACGACCACCTTTTCTTCCTCTGGCACGAGCTGCTTCTAAGCCAGCCTTTGTTCTTTCTCTGATTAAGTCTCTTTCAAATTCTGCAAAGCAAGCAGAGATATTAAAAAACAAACGCCCTTGTGGAGTAGTCGTATCAATAGCATCGCTGATACTTTGAATTCCAACTTGTTTATCGTTAAGGAAAGCTACTACTTCTAACAAATGTTTTAAAGACCTTCCCAATCTATCCAATTTATAAACCACTACTATATCGCCTTTACGAATTTGGCCTAGCATTTTGGTAAGTTCAATTCTATCTGTTTTTGCACCCGAAGCCGTTTCGGTAAAAATAATTTCGCAACCAGCTTTTGTCAAAGCATCAGTTTGCATTTCGAGGTTTTGATCTTTGGTACTAACTCTAGCGTATCCTATCTTCATTTGTATATAGTTATTCATGTATGAGTAAAGATATTTATACTTTGAATAATATACAAGTATTTTATACAATTTGGAGTGGCTTTTGAGGGTTTTAGATTATTTCTTCAATAAATTTATTGAAGAGTAATATTGTATAATTAAACGCACGTTTGATTGGACTAAAGAATGTAGATGACTGGTATTTAGGAAAGTTACTTCATGCAATAATTGAATAAGATTAAGAATTAGAAGATTTGAATTGAGAGACTATAATGATTTTGAAAACTAGCTAAGTCGTGCGATGGACAAACACAACTATTATATTTAATATATGATGTTAAAAACACATAATAAGTACTGATGATTAGAGCACTTTATATTAAAATACCCTTGGTTACTAACCAATAAAAACTTCTTTAGTATAATACAATTCACGTTAATTCTTCTTTAAAATATCAAAGAAATTGGTTTCTATTTTCAGCCAAAACTAACAAATATTTAATATTTTGGCTGAAAATTAATTTATTGTTAGCCGATATATATTTTCCTCTTTATTTAGAGATGCTGAAAACATGAATTAATCTTTAAAACACCTTTTGAAAAGGGTGGGGCTTTGAACAGAGATGAATTAGTAAAAAATACAAATATTGCCTCTGGCGGCACAATGACCAAAATTTTAAATAGTGGGTTTATTGCTAAGCTACCTAAGTTTGGATTAAAATTGGCTAACTAGGTTTATTGTATTTCAGATTTTTATACACTTTTCTATTTTCGATTTATTGATAAATCAGGTAAATATGAGCCCAACATTTGGTTGAATAAAATTGATAATCCAGCTTTTAGAACATGGTCTGGACTTGCTTTTGAGCAAGTTTGTTTTGCACATATTCCACAGATTAAAAGAGCATTGAATATTGGAGGGGAGGAGTAGCCAGCGAAACATACTCTTGGCGAACGAAAGGAGAGGGGGAAACGAAAGGTAGTCAAATAGATTTAGTAATTAATCGAAGAGATCAAGTGATAAACCTTTTCGAGATAAAGTTTTCAATCAATGAATTTGTAATTACGAAAGAGTATGATGCAAAATTGCGACAAAAAATCCAATCTTTTAAAGAAGTAACAGCTACCCCAAAATCCATTTTTCTTACATGTTGACTACTTTTGGTATAAAACCTAATGAGTATTCAAGTTCGAGTATCCAAAATGGATTAACGATGGATGATCTGTTTGAATGATATTTGCAAAACTTATGACCAATAACAGTGTGGTGATGGAATGGTGGAAATAAACCATTAATAATAATTTATATAGCTTAAAGTGTTTTATTTGTATATATAAGTATTATTTATTTTATTTATTATTACATTTACGTGAAAATAAATAAAAATATGAACTTTAATAATATTATTCCAACATCAAAAAGAATAGAACGTTTACAGTACGAAAACCCTTGGTGGCTCACAGGTCAAGTACAACAAACGTACATGGATATGTCAAAAAGACTATATTTTGATTTGTTCTACCCTTTTGTAAAAGAAACCGAAATAAAAAGGGCGGTGGTTTTAATGGGACCACGACGTGTAGGCAAAACAGTTATGATGTTTCATGCCATACAAGAATTGATAACAGAAAATATTCCACCTCAGAAAATCTTTTTTATTGGTATCGATAATCCTATTTATATGCAACTGGGTCTTGAGGATATATTGTTGCTGGCAAAAGAAGCCGTCCATTTAGAAAGTTTGAATGGGTGTTTTGTGTTTTTTGACGAAATTCAATATCTGAAAGATTGGGAACGTCATCTCAAAGTATTAGTCGATTTTTATCCCAAAACAAAGTTTATCGTTTCTGGTTCGGCAGCAGCAGCTTTACGATTGCAAAGTACAGAAAGTGGTGCTGGTAGGTTTACAGATTTCATGTTACCACCATTAACTTTCCATGAGTATATACATCTTAAAGGCTTAAATCATTTAGTACAATCAAAGTCAATTATTTATAACGAAAAAGAAGTACCATTTTTTACTACGCACGATAATAAGGCTTTGAATAAAGAGTTTTTCCATTATCTCAACTATGGAGGGTATCCAGAAGTAGTATTGTCTGAAAAAATTCAGCGTGATATGGGACGCTACGTAAAAAACGATATTGTTGATAAAGTTTTGTTACGTGACCTCCCGAGTTTATACGGTATCAAAGACGTTCAGGAGCTCAATAGCTTTTTCAGTTATTTAGCTTATAATTCAGGTAATGAATTTTCTTATGAAAAATTGGGAAGAGATAGCGGTATTCAAAAAGAAATTATCAAAAAGTACTTAGAATACTTAGAAGCAGCTTTTTTAATCAAGGTCATTCATAAAATTGACGATAATGCCAAGAAGTTTAAGCGGATTACTAATTTCAAAGTATATCTAACAAACCCATCATTACGTACTGCCTTGTTTTCACCCATACAAGAAACCGATAATGAGACAGGTAATATGGTAGAAACGGCTATTTTTTCTCAATGGATGCACAGGGAAAATCTTGATTTAAAGTATGCACGTTGGAAAATGGGTCGCTCTGAAGGTGAAGTGGACATTGTTCTCATTGATAATAAATTATTTAGACCACAGTGGTGTGTTGAAGTTAAATGGAGTAATCGCTATTTTGATAAACCACAGGAGTTAAACAGTTTATTACATTTTTGCAATCAAAATAATTTTAGGGCTACTTTGGTAACGACTATGGACCAAACAGGTAATAGAACCTTGGATAATCTGAATATTACTTTTGTCCCTGCGGCCATTTATGCTTACAACATAGGAGTTGTTACTTTAATACAAAAATCTAACTGGATGAACGAGTCTCTCTGATAGTTTAAACGGACGTTTGGTTGGACTAATGAATAAAGAGACTGTCATCGCAATCAATTTTTCTTACTCAAAAGATTTGAGTAACTATGTCTCAATTAAGGTGAATTAAAACGTATTTTAGCATAATCTTAAAAAGGAAACGTTATGCAAAAATACGTTTTATGAATTTGCTATTACCTTAACACTAATATTTTAGTAATATCCAAACAAAAATTAAAAATCCGACACTATCCCTTATTTTGTGTAAGTTGTTTTTTGGTAAGGGGAGAAAATGTGATTTGTTAATTACACTTGCTAACTTTTAAATTTATATAAGTATGGTGCTTTATTTTTTGCACCTGTATATTTTTTTTCAAGCCTTTCTAATACATTCAATTCTAATATTTTCTTCTGAAAATTAGTCCTTACGAACTCTTTTTCATAAATAGTTTCATACAACTCCTGTATTTCTTTAATCGTAAACGTTTCTGGAAGTAGTTTAAATGCACTTATTTTTTCGTCTAAATCTACTCTTAGAGCATTTCTTGCTTCTATAACAATTTGTTTATGATCCATAATCATTTCAGGTATGTCCTTTATATTGAACCAACTAATAGATTGGTCTAATGAACTTTTTTGTGGCACAACTTTGTTAATGTCCACTAAAGCATAATATCCAATAGAAATAAATCTTTTAGTAAACCATTCATGTTCTCTAGCGGCTGTATTTTGGTCACTCACAATATCAGGATTTAGCGACCTTAACTTATCAAGAAAAACTGTGCTATTTCTTTTAGCTTGTCCAAATACTTGAAATTGTTCTAAATATACATTTTCAAGACCTGTTCTTTCATGAAGAATTCTTTTTGCCGCATCATTTACATCTTCGTCTTGAAAGACAAACCCACTTGGTAATGCGAAAAAATCCCCATTAAATATTAGCTTAGGAACTAATACCTTTATCTCTTTATTAGAATACCCAAGAATAACACAATCAATAGTTATTTGATGAATATAATTTAGTTTACTAGGGGCATAATTTTTTAATTCCATGAAGTTTTAAATGTTTTAATAGTATGAATGAATTGGAGGGTTCTCTATCAATTCATCTAAGTTAGATTCTAGTTTTTGACTAATTATACATTTTATTGTATGTATTTTTTGATTTGAATACGTATTAAGTATTCAATAAAAAGATATCATTTATCATTAAATGATCAACAAATTGCATTTCAGTTTGATAGTGATATCGCACAAAATTACACTTATTTAGATTTTTTCTTGTCGTTATTTTAATGCCTTTCCTACTCAAGATATGACTCTCAGATTCTTGTTAAAATCCTTGTGACTACAAATGTATAAAAAAAATAAAATTTATAGTATATAAAATATACAATATGATTTTTTTTTATAATTTTGTCATGGAATAATTAAATAAATGGCAAGTATAGCTGTGAAATGTATTCAAATAAGTCTATACCTAAATAGGTATAGCTAGTACTCATACAAATGTTTTACAATTGAGTTTAGTATTTCAGTTGATACTAAATATGACGACGTATATTGTCAAGAGTAGGCTAATGAGTGGGCTGAGGTTTTGACAAAGTACAAATCGTAAAAAGGAACCTTTCGGCAGAATATGTAGCTGATGTTTCTCTTTCAAAAAGAATTTATGTTTAAATAATTTTTTGTAATCAATTTTTAACTTTAACAAATCAAAGCAATGAACAAATCAATTATTATTTTATTGACTTTATTCTTCGGAATTACCCTTAATGGATTGTCTCAAAACACTACTCCAAAAGATTTTTTTGTAGGAAAGTGGGAATTCACAGTTATGGGAACGCCTAATGGAGATGCTAAATTTTCAACTAATTTAACTCGTAAGGATGGAAAATTAACAGGAGAACTATCTGATCCAGCTAACCCAACCAAAGAAAAAATTGCCATTACTAAAATTGAAGATAGTGCTGATAAAATCACGATTTACTTCACATCAAGTGGTTACGATGTGAACTTGGAAATGTCTAAAGCTGATGAAAATACTTTAAAAGGAAGTATGATGGGAATGTTTGATGCTAAAGGTATAAGATTAAAAGAATAGCATAAACTATCCTAGATTAAAATATCTAGCACAAGTTAAATAGTGTTTAGTGTTAAAAAAAATAGTCAATGGTCAAAATAACCATTGACTAATTCTGAGTGTGGGTATGGCCACTCACACTCAGAGTAAAATGTTTCATTTCGATTTCCCTAAAACAAAACATACAAAAATATGAAGAAAAATTATTACTCGTATGTACAAACCTTCAGATTATCATTTTTTCAAGGATTAGTACTATTAGGTGCTGCATTTGTGCCTAATGTAGTTCAAGCATCAGTTGGACTTACGGCAATTAAGTATGAGAAAAAAATCAGTGTTTCCATCACAGGAACTATTATTGGCGAGAAAAAAGAACCTGTAGTAGGAGCAACGATTATAGTGAAAGGAACAAAACAGGGTGTAATTACAGATTTATCTGGTAATTTTAAAATAGAAGTGACAGACCCCAACAGTACTCTTGTCATCTCTTCTGTCGGTTATGTTACAAAGGAGGTTACTTTATCTGGTAGAACGTCCTTGACAATTGAACTTCTTGAAGATGTTGATGCTTTAGAAGAAGTTGTTGTAACAGGAGTTTTCGACAAACGTAGCCGTATGGAGTCATCTGTTGCCATTTCTGTGTTGAATACAAGGCAAATACAGATGCAAGCCCCACTTAGTGCGGCAGATTTACTAAAAAATATATCAGGAGTTTTTGTCAATTCAGCCCCCGGCGAAATCCGTAATACTGTTACTTCTCGTGGAGTGACGACGGGAGGAATTGATGGCTCAAGTGGTTATTATTATGTTTCTATGCAAGAAGATGGCTTGCCTGTATTTAATGGAACTTTTGGGACTTTTGGTCCAGATTACTTCTTGCGCTCTGATATTACTATTGGAAAACTTGAAGCAGTAAAAGGTGGTACAGCTTCTATTTTAGGCAACAATGCCCCCGGAGGAATCTTTAACTATGTATCAAAGACAGGAGGGACTGAATTTGCGGGAGAAGTAAGGGGCAAATATGGTTTAGAGGGAAATGGCATAAACCCTTACTATCGTTTCGAAGCAAATTTTGGTGGACCTTTATCAAAAGATAAGACCTTAACTTATAATATTGGTGGTTTCTGGCGACAAAATGATGGAGCAAGATATCCGGGATATCCGATGAATGAAGGTGGACAAGTGAAGGCAAATGTAGTAAAACATTTTAAAAACAGTTCAGTAAAGTTTTATGCAAAATATTTGAACGATAGAAATACATGGTTTGAATATTTACCAACTGTAGGCTTCACGAATCCTCAGTTAGTACCTGGTTTTGAGCAAACCAACTCAGTAATGATTCCACCAGTTACGGCTGAATATACAATCAATGATACTGGTGAAAAACAGACCTTTGATTCAAGGGATAAAATTCATTCTAAAGAGCTGTCTTTTTCATTAAATTATGATTTGCATTTTGGGAAAGGATGGACTTTTGAAAATAAATTTAAATACTCTGATAAATCATCTTTTTGGAATGCTACTTCTGTTCCTTATCCTATTGCTGTGGATAATGTGATTTTTTATGGATTAAATAATTTAGCCGGAAAATTTGGCACTTATGATTTCATTGATTTAGCTACTGGACGGAATTTATTAAAGGTAAATCAAGGGCTAAATTTCGTTAATGGTGTACCCGCAGGAATTAAATTTAGTGTATTGAATGGAAGTTTACCGGGTGCTAATGCTTCTCCTAATTCTTTAATTTTCAATCCATTAGTTGTCTTTGATAATAAAGGAAATGAATTTATAGAAAATGCTACTTTATCTAAAAAAATTAACCACATGAGTTTTACAGGTGGTATTTTTTATAGTGTTTCAGATATTAGCCGTAAAAATCCTAGTGGAGTGGGTACAATGTATAATCAAATGACTTCTCCACGTATAAGCCCTACAGCTATTACTTACACAGATGCTAAAGGAGTGGTTTATCAAGTCACAAATCCAGATGGTATAACTGGAGGAATGGGAAGAAGTGTTGCAACATCCATTTTTAATGTTAAACAAAGTCAATTAGCAACTTTCTTTGGACATAACTGGGAAATTTCACCAAAATTGAACTTGGATTGGGGAGTACGTTATGAGACAATTCGTGTAAAAGGAACAAACCAAATAGCTACTCAATTTGCAGCAACAGATGGCGGTACAGATAAAAACCCTTTAACATTATATGATAACTATTATGCTAAAATTACAAAAAAGTATTCTTATGATAAACCTATTGAAACATTCTCGTTTTCTGGAGGATTAAATTATAGGTTTAATGATGGTTTAGCTATTTATGGTCGTTATTCGCAAGGAAGTAAATCGCCAGATTTAAGCATGTTCTTAAATGTAAGTGCTGCTGCTGATGAGCGTTTTATCAACCCAATTGCACAGAAAATACAACAACTTGAGGCTGGTATTAAACTGAAAAAAGGAAATGCAAGCTTATTTATCACGCCATTTTATAGCTTGCTAAGTAATGTTCCTCAACAAGTTCAAGGACAAGAAACCGCTGATGTATCAACACTTTATGTTACGCCAGTTGTGTATAATAAATACCAAACACAGGGAATTGAATTTGAATCAAATTATGCTTTTACAAAGAAATTCAGCGTAAGAGCAGTGGCAACATTTCAAAAATCAGTCGCTCTTGATTATGGTACTTGGGACTTAGGAGCGAATGGTAATGCAGATGATAAAGTTGTTTCTTATTCAGGTAATGAAACCGATAATAATGCAAGAGTGATGTTACGAGTATCGCCATCATATACGACAGGTAAATTATTTGCTTCAATAGATTGGTCTTATATGGGTAGTAGAATGGCAAATGTTGCAAATACATTTAAACTACCTTCATTCAATCAGTCAAATCTAAACGTAGGCTATACAGTTAACAAAAACATTTCATTACAAGCCAATATTAATAATCTCTTTAATCAAAATGGTGTAATGTCATGGTCTGCTCCTGGTTCATTCCCTGCATCATTGAACACGCAAGGCTTTACAAAGGCAAACTTAGAGGCTAATCCTAATGCCGTGTATTATACACTAAGTTTACCTCCAAGAGCTTATTTTTTAACACTCAGTTACAAATTTTAACGTGGGTAATTTAAAGGACATGGTATGACGTATCAGTGCCATGTCCTTTATTCAAAATACACACGTAAAACTGTTCCTATTTTATTTTATGCAAACCATTACACCAGTTATAGTCTTTTCAAAATCTAATTAAACAGTTTAAGAAATGGTATCAAATAAAAACTTAGGGGCTATTATAGGAGGATTTATAGCGCCATTCTTATTTTTATTTCATTCATCCTTGGCACAAGGAGGGAACAAAACAATTGAGTCAAGAAGAAATATTCCTTTTGATAGTGATTGGCTTTTTAGTAAAGATAAAGTTGCTAATGCCCAGCAAATTGCATTCAATGATACTCAATGGCGAAAATTAGATATTCCACACGATTGGAGTATCGAAGATTTGCCAAATCAAAAAAAGGATACTATTATTGGTCCTTTCGATAGAAAAAGTATGGGGTCTATTTTCACAGGATTTACCAAAGGAGGCACAGCTTGGTATCGGAAAAAGTTTAAAACAGACAAAGTATTTCAAAACAAGCAAGTAAGTATTTATTTCGATGGCATTTATATGAACTCGGATGTTTGGTTAAATGGACATCATTTGGGAAATCATCCGAATGGATATACTCCTTTTTATTATGATTTAACACCTTATCTAAATCCACTTGGTCAAGAAAATGTACTGGCTGTACAAGTAAGAAATGAAGGAATGAATTCTCGCTGGTATAGCGGTTCGGGTATTTATCGACATGCTTCACTGATTGTAACCGATCCAACACATATTGCTACGTGGGGCGTTTATGTAACTACACCTTTGATAGACAAGCAAAAGGCTATAGTGAAAATACACACAACTATTATTAATGAAAGACAAAATCCTCAAAGTGTGAGTTTGGTTTCCAAAATCGTAACTCCAAATGGAAAAATAGTTGGTCAAGCAACTCAAAAAATAAATACAAAGAGTCCAACGGATCAACAAATAATTGTCAGTAATCCTAATTTATGGACACTCGAAGCACCTACGCTTTATACGCTCATTTCTGAAATTAAAGAAAGTAATAAAACAATTGACCGAGTAGAAACACCTTTTGGCATTAGAAGTGTTCATGTAGATGCACAAAACGGATTTACCTTAAACGGTAAAAGAGTTTTATTGAAAGGAGGCTGTGTTCATCACGATAATGGTCCTTTGGGTGCGGCGGCTATTGATCGTGCAGAGGAACGAAAAATAGAAATTCTTAAAAAGAATGGCTTTAATGCCATACGCCTAAGCCATAATCCGCCCTCAAAACAATTTCTTGATATTTGTGATAGATTGGGAATGTTGGTAATAGACGAGGCTTTTGACGCATGGGAAAAAGCTAAATTGCCGCATGATAGTCATACATTTTTTAAAGATTGGTGGCAAAAAGATTTAGATGCGATGCTTCTTCGAGATAGAAATCATCCTTCTATTATTATGTGGAGTATTGGAAATGAGATTCCTGAAAGAGTAGATAGCTTACAAACCGCAAAAAAATTAGTTGATAGAGTCCATTTAATAGACCCTACTCGCCCAGTAACAGAAGCACTTTGCAAATTTTGGGATAAACCTACTTATAAATGGGACACAACCGCTAATGCTTTCGCTCTTTTAGATGTTGGTGGCTATAATTACGAATGGCAAAGGTATGAGGCTGACCATGAAAAATATCCTAATAGAATTATGGTAGGGTCGGAGTCTCTCCCTAAAGATGCTTTAGAAAACTGGAATTTAGTAGAAAAACACCCTTATATCATTGGAGACTTTGTTTGGACGGCTTTTGATTATCTCGGAGAAGCCTCAACAGGTAATGCAACTTACGATAAAATGGAAAAGAAAGTAAGGCTATTGAAGTATCCTTGGTTTAATGCTTGGTGTGGAGATATCGATTTGGTAGGCAACAAAAAGCCACAATCTTATTACAGAGATGTTGTTTGGAGAAACAGCCCTATCGAAATGGCAGTACATGAACCCATTGCTGATGGCATGGTCGAAAATATAAGTGATTGGGGATGGCCTTTAGAAAAAAGAAGCTGGTCATGGCATGGTGCAGAAGGTAAACCATTGCAAGTAAGAGTATTTTCAAGGGCTTCATTGGTGCGTTTATATTTGAATAACCAACTTATTGATGAACAAAAAATAGCCCCAAATAGCATTATGGCAAGATTTCAAGTGCCTTATCAAGCTGGTACACTCAAAGCTGTAAATGTAGAAAATGGTATTGAAACCCAAAGTGTTGTATTAAAAACGGTAGGAACTGCCAATAAAATTCGCTTAACAGCCGACCGCACTAAAATTAAAGCGAGTAGAAACGATTTGTCTTTTGTTGCAGTCGAAATCGTAGATGAAAATAATCAAGTTGTACCAACTGCCGATGTGCCGATTCAATTCTCAATCAGTGGCGAAGGTGAATTGGCTGGTGTAGGTAGTGCAAGTCCAACCGAAATGGCAAGTTTTCAGCAACCTAAGCGAAATACTACTAATGGAAAATGCTTGGCAATACTTAGGCCTACAGGTAAAAAGGGGAATATCGTTTTGAAAGCATATTCAAATGGGTTAACGGCTGCTCAAATAGTTATTAGTACTCAATAATAGAGTGATAGTTGTAATAAGGTAAATAGGTTCTTCACTTCTATAGTGATTTTTAAATAAAAATATCAAACAGGTAGAATACAAATAAGTACTAGAATGTCTTTTAATAATTAAAATCATGAAAAAAATACTCCTTTTTTGGGTTTTCGCTTTACTAGGTGGAAATGTCTTTGCACAGCAAAACGCTCCACAAAACAAAATTAATTTGAAAGATATGAGCTTTATCGGAAAGGTAGATGAGCGGTATCAATCATTCAATATAGAAATGTGTGAGGTTATTGGTGGCGATTTCTGGATTCCCTACAATTTGGTAGATTCTGTCAGAAAACACTCTGATAGAAAGGGGATTGATGCCTTGAAATGGAAAATTGAACCAATAAATCTATACGAAAAAAAATTACGAAATCTTGCTGCTGGATTAGGACCAACCTATGTAAGAGTAAGCGGTACTTGGGCAAATGCCATTTTTTTTCAAAACAACGATGGACCTAAGTTAAGTAGCCCGCCCAAAGGGTTTAAAAATATACTTACTCGTCAACAATGGAAAGGCGTAGTAGATTTTTGTAAAGCAGTTGATGGAAAACTCGTGACATCATTTCCTATCAGTGAGGGTATGCGAGACGAGTCTGGAAAGTGGCAACCAACACAAGTAAAATCAATTATTGATTATACCAATTCAGTGGGTGGTGATATTCACGCTGCCGAATTTTTCAATGAGCCTTCTCACGCCATTCATGGCGATGCACCTAAAGGATATAACGGGGAGATTTTCGCCAAAGAATTCGCTCTTTTTAAGGACTTTGCAAGTACTTATGCTCCTAAAATGAGAATTATTGGTCCAGGGTCAAGCACCGAAGGTGGTATTATTCCTGCTGGATTAGACTTTCCGATTGATGAATTATTATCACATACACCAAAACCAAGTTTTGAAGTATTTACATACCACTATTACGGTAATATCTCAAAGCGTTGTTTAGGAGGGCAAAAAGTAGAAAATGCCTTATCACCAGATTGGTTAAAAAGAACTGAAAAGGGACTGGAATTTTATCAAAATGCCAGAGATAAATATATGCCTAATACGCCCATTTGGCTAACTGAAACTGCCGAGACTGCTTGTGGTGGTAATCCTTGGGCAGCTACCTATATTGATAGTTTCAGATATTTAGACCAAATGGGGCGATTAGCCAAAAAGGGCGTTCAAGTAGTCATGCACAATACGCTTGCAAGAAGTGAATATGGTTTGTTAGACCATGATACTCATAATCCTCGCCCAAATTATTGGGCAGCTCATCTTTGGAATAAACTCATGGGAAACCAAGTGTACGAAGCAGGAAATTCAGAAACAGGGGTATATACTTATGCTCATAATCTGAAAAATAAATCAAAAGGCAAAACAGTAATGATACTGAATACCAATAAAACAGCAACCTCTGCAAGTATTCCTGCTGATGCAAAACAATATTTACTTACTGCCGATGAATTGGTGACTAAAAAAGTTAGCCTAAACGGAAAAGTATTGAAGTTGACTGCAAATGATGAATTACCCGAAATAGAAGGAAAAACAGTAAAAAAGGGAATTGTTGAGTTACCTGCTTACAGTATTATGTTCCTGACTTTTAGTAAGTAAGACAGTCTTTTTGGCTCAAAAGCCATGATTTTAAATTGAAAAACATGAAAAAAATTATCACTGGAATTCTCCTAATTCCTAGTCTTACATTTGCCCAAAGCCCGCAATTGAGAGATTTTCAAACACCACCCAATGCCGCCAAACCAAGAGTTTGGTGGCATTGGATGAATGGTAATATCACCAAAGAGGGCATAAAAAAAGACCTTGAATGGTTTGAAAAAACAGGAATTGGAGGTTTCCAGAATTTTGATGCTAATTTACTTACTCCTGTAGTTGTACCCAAAAAATTGGTTTTCATGACTCCAGAATGGAAAGATGCCTTCAAATTCACTACGGAATTAGCTAATCAAAAGGGCTTAGAAATGGCTATTGCAGGCTCACCGGGTTGGAGTGTAACAGGAGGTCCTTGGGTAAAACCAGAAGATGCCATGAAAAAATATGTATGGACAGAAACCAGAGTCGAAGGGGGAAAAAACATATCATTAAATTTACCAAAACCGTCAGATATTGCAGGTAAATTCCAATCTTCTCCATACAAAACAGAATCATTTTTTAGTAAATATGTAGGCGACAAACCTGTTTTTTATCGTGATGCGATGGTTATTGCATTTCGTTTGCCTCAAAATGATAAATCGTTTGCGGATTTTACACCAAAAGTAAGTTCTAGTGGTGGAGCATTCAATTTCAAGAATCTTACCGATGGTGATTTGGGGAATGCAACAATGCTACCTCCAATGGCAGTAGGCGAAGATATGTGGGTTCAATATGAATTTGATTCACCCCAAATATTCAAAGCGGCATCTATTGCTGGAGCAATTACAAGAGGTTCGTCAGATTTTAATGGTGTAGCCCTTAATCGTTCGATAAAAGCGAGTGACGATGGTATTAATTTTAAAGAAATTGCTGCTTTTACAAGTAGTATCGTCCCATTCAATACGATAAGCTTTCCTGCAACCACAGCCAAATATTGGAGAATAGCTTATAAAACATTACCGCCACCTATGAATGTGATGGCAGCAATGTCTGGTGGAAATCCAAAGGTAGAAAAACCAGATGGTGTTGAAGTTTCAGAATTTATCCTTTACAATACTGACAGAATCGACCAAGCCGAAGATAAGGCAGGTTTTACGCCTTGGAGAGAACAAAATAACATGATAAAAGGGGGTCAAGGAGTAATGCAGGATGTGATTTCGACCGAAGATGTGATAGATTTAACTAATAAAATGCTACCAGATGGAACACTGAATTGGCAAGCTCCAGCAGGAATTTGGGGAATTATCCGTTTTGGATATTCTCTTACGGGTCGTCAAAATCATCCAGCATCACCCGAAGCAACAGGTTTAGAAGTAGATAAACTCGACAGAGACGCTGTTAGAAAATACATCAATACTTATTTAGATATGTACAAAGATGCAACTGGTGGAATGATGGGTGAAAAAGGCTTGCAATACATGGTTTTGGATAGCTACGAAGCGGGTCACATGAACTGGACAAAAGCATTTCCTGAAGAATTCAAAAAACGCCGTGGATATGATATGACACCTTGGATTCCTGTTTTGATTGGTCGTATTGTGAAAAACACAGAAGCAAGCGAAAATTTTCTTTGGGATTTTCGTAAAACGATTGGTGAAATGATAGTCGAAAATCATTATGAAGTAATTGGCGAAGAATTGAACAAAAGAGGAATGAAACGTTATACTGAATCGCATGAAAATGGACGTATATTTTTGGCCGATGGAATGGATGTAAAACGTAATGCTGAGATTCCGATGTCTGCGATGTGGACTCCTGGTAGTTTACAATCAGGTGGAAATGAAGAAGTACGAAGCGAAGCCGATATTCGTGAATCAGCCTCAGTAGCCAATATTTATGGAAAATCTATAGTTGCAGCAGAATCAATGACGGCAATTCAAAATGCTTTTTCATGGCATCCAGAAAAATTAAAGCGCACCGCAGATCTTGAGATGGCTTCTGGATTGAACCGTTTTGTAATTCATACTTCTGTTCATCAACCACTTGACGATAGGAAACCAGGTTTTTCACTTGGGCCATTCGGACAGTATTTTACTCGTCAAGAAACATGGGCAGGAGCAGGAGCAAAAGCTTGGATGGATTATTTGGGTCGAAGCTCATATATGCTTCAACAAGGTAAAAACGTTGCCGATATCCTTTATTATTATGGAGAAAACACCAATATCACGTGGATTTGTAGAGAGAAACTACCCAATATTCCTACTGGATTTGAATTTGATTTTGTGAATACATCTGCTTTACTCAACGCCATACAAGCAAAAAACGGCGAGTTAATCGCTAAAAGCGGAAATACGTACAAGGTGTTGATATTAGATGAATCAGCAAAGTACATGACACTACCAGTGCTGAAAAAAATCAAATCGTTGGTAGATAATGGAGTAAAGATAATAGGAACAAAACCCGAAAAATCACCAAGTTTAACGGATAACGAATCAGATTTCAAGAAATTGGCTGATGAAATTTGGTCGAAAACAAATGTTACAGCGTTTGATAAAATCAATTTAAAACCTGATGTAATAATTAGCAGTACAAAAAATAAAATACTTTACCGTCATCGTCAGAGTTCCGACCAAGATATTTATTGGTTAAATAATCGTGGAGAAGAGTCAACTAATACAGAAGTAAGTTTTAAGGTAAGTGGAAAAATACCAGCATTGTGGAATCCTCAAACGGGAAAAACAGAAAAAGTTTCTTATAAAATAGTAGATGGGCGAACTATTATACCATTGAAATTTGAATCTTGGGACGCATATTTTATAATTTTCAAAGGTAAAACAGCAGCAAAGAGTTACACGAAAACAGCAAGTAAAGAAAGTTTGGTTACACCCTTAACAGGTACTTGGAAGGCAAATTTCAATAACAAAATTATTGATTTTGAAGAACTTACCTCTTGGTCTGAAAATCCAGATGCAGATGTTAAGTATTTCTCGGGAACTGCTACTTATGAAAACACTTTTACGCTCAGCAACCCTGATAAATCAGGAAATTATATCATTGATTTGGGTGATGTAAAGCATATTGCTGAAGTAATTATTAATGGTAAAAATGTGGGTACAGCATGGAAGAAGCCTTTTAAACTGGATATTTCAGAAGCTGTAAAGACTGGCAAAAATACCATCCAAATCAAGGTTTCAAATCTTTGGGTAAATCGTTTGATTGGCGATGCCCAACCCAATGCCAAGAAAACTACTTTTACTACAATCCCATTTTACAGAAAGGACGCTCAATTGTTACCTTCAGGTTTATTAGCTCCAATTAAAATCTATTTTAACAAATAAAAAAATGCAAATAGCAAATAAAACCATTGTACTAACAGGTGCTGGTAGTGGAATAGGAAGAGAATTAGCCCTACAATTAATCAAAAAACAAGCTAATGTGGTAGGTGTTGATATAAACTTAAATTCACTTTTAGAAACCCAGAAAATAGCAGGTGTTGGCGATGATAGATTTAAGGTTTTTACCCTTGATATTACTAATAAAGAAAAAGTTGATGCCTTGCCAAATGAGGTTATCAAGCACTTTGGTTCAGTAGATGGAATTATTAATAATGCAGGAATTATTCAAAAATTTATTCCAGTAAACGATTTGAACATTGAAGAGATTAACCGAGTTATCAACGTCAATTTTTATGGAACGGTTTATTTAACCAAAGCCTTTTTACCTCATTTCTTAGAGCGTCCAGAAGCACACATTGTTAATATTTCGAGTATGGGAGGTTTTATTCCTTTTCCACGACAAACTATTTATGGAGCTGCTAAAGCTGCGGTGAAAATATTTACAGAAGGACTGTATGCAGAACTGAAAGATACCAACGTAAAGGTTACAGTTGTACATCCAGGGGCAATCGCAACAAACATTACAGAGAATTCTGGACTTGGAAAACCCAAAATTGAAGCTAATTCGCAACAAACAAAATTAGCTTTACCAGCTTCAAAAGCTGCTGAAATAATTATTCGAGCAATAGAATGCGACAAATACAGAGTAACCGTTGGAAAAGATGCCATGATTTTGGATTTACTTTATCGCCTAAATCCAAAGCTAGCGACTAATTTCATTGGAAAAATGATGAAAAAAACGTTGAAAGATATGTAATTGAGGGGTTTCGTCTGCTTCTTGTTGCTGTTCTGGGTGTAATGTGTCAAAAACTGTTATTTCAGGCTCCACCTCATAATAACTTAAAGGTTTGTTCCATTAAGGTAACAAACCTTTAAAGCCATTACTGTCAGAAAGATAGTTTTCGTTCGAGAAGCATTTCCAGTATCTCGTATTCTATTTCATAGACTTCTCCTTCAAAATGATAGGTATCAGTTTCTTCGTCAAAAGAATACAATTCCAATTCTTCGTCGCTTAAACACACATCGTCTAGTATCCCATTTTGATAACTTGCTTTACCGTATATACCGTTGCCCATTTCCTCATAGTCATGAATGAAGTTCAATAGATACCTTTCTGCTATCGTTCTTAATATTTCGGAATTGGGTGCCCATTTTGTCTCATACTGAAACATGCCTTCGTCTCCCTCGTTCCAATAGATATTGAAAAAATAACCTCCGTTAGTATTGTCTGTAAAGTCGGGCAGTTGCCCTTGTCCTGTTTTCTCTTCGTTTTCTTTCATTGCTTCGAAAAGCTGTTGTATCTGTTTGATTGCTTCGATACTTCCCTCGAAAGTAACCATATTACTGCACCAGTTTGCCATATTTTGTGTTGTTTAATTTGATGTGATTTGATTTATTTAGATTTATTCGGCAATGAGAGGTGGTGCTGTTTCGTTTCACTTTATTGCCATTTTCAATGCTGTATTTTTTCATGTCTGACATTTTTTTTATTCGTGTAAAGAGTCGGAGTATGCTTTGTTTCGTTTCAGGAGCATAAAAGGTTAGTGTTTAGCAGGAACAAGGTTTTACCAAATAAATACGACCCGCATGGGTGGAGATTTTTTGGCAAACCCAAGGCGTGACCTTGTTTCTGGGTTAAGAACACGTTCATACCTTTGCTCTTGAAATGGGACAAAGCAGCATCTGGCTCTTGAATAAAAGCCTATGTGGAAGCCAATGGAAAAAGCATTTAGGAAATGTTAAAGAATATTGCTTTGGGATTGTGTTAAGAGTTTTTCTCTATACTTTATAAAAGCATCCTCTTAAAACTCTTTTATAGGTTATGGGATTAGTGATCAAGCAATAAGCAGGTCTTGCTCATGTTACAATTTTGAAAAAATATGATATGCTCATTAGTAACTAATCTAGTTATAATTAGAGGTTTGAAGTATTGATGTATGTTGCCGTCCGTTTTCGGCGTTTCAAGATTAAAATTCTAAATTTAATGTGCTTGTAAAGCAAGCCTATCACTTTGTGGATTAGACAAATTCAAAACACGAGTCATCTTGATTTTTCTCTTGAAAAAGTAAGTTTTAGAAGATTTTAAAAGTGTTTGCACTTGTTCTCGTCCTTACTTTTTGCCTTAAGGCAAAAGGAATAACTACTGTGTATGTCTCAAAAATTCCTAAATTTACTCAGCTCTAATAGGATGAATTCGTTTCCTTCAATCACAAAAAAGTAGCCTAAAAACTTATTTAGACTGCTTTTTTGTGATTTCAAAATTAAGTATGACTCTTATTTCTGTTTGATGAAATTTGAGGTTATCTATTGGACAAGTGAAAAAATACTTGCTTTCCAAAACCCTGAATATGCAGTATCTTGTAGGAAAAATTAGGGCTAAGATGGCAAATGAATGTTTAATTTGTCTGTCTAATGCAAGTATTTTAAAATCCTTACACATGAAAATAACAAAACTATACAAAGCCTTCTTTGACAGCGAAAAGTCTGGAGGTTTAACACTCATTGCTTGTACTATTATTTCAATGGTTTTAGCCAATACAGCTTTTGGAAGTACTTATTCGCATTTCTGGCATTCAAATTTTGCTGGACAAAGTATTGAATTTTGGATTAATGATGGCTTAATGACTATTTTTTTCTTACTTATAGGCTTAGAGTTAGAAAGAGAAGTTTATATTGGAGAACTCTCAAATATAAAAGATGCACTACTCCCTATTTTTGGAGCAATGGGAGGAATGATGATTCCCGCTGGAGTATATATATTACTTAACTTTGGTACAAATACACAATCTGGCATAGGAATTCCTATGGCTACAGACATTGCTTTTGCTCTAGGAATACTATCTCTATTAGGGAACAAAGTGCCAAATTCATTGAAAATATTTCTTACTGCATTAGCTGTAATTGATGATTTAGGAGCGATTATGATTATCGCCATTTTCTATACAAAGACTATCATTTGGCTAAATTTATTGATTGCTTTTGGTATTTTAGGAAGTTTATTTGTACTAAATCGTTTGCAGGTTAAAAGTTTGATTCCTTACATCATTGGTGGTATTGCGATGTGGTATTTTATGCTGAACTCAGGTGTTCATGCCACCATAACAGGTGTTCTTTTAGCATTTGTCATTCCATTTGGAAATGGAAATAAAAAATCAACATCTTATGCGTTGCAACATTTTCTACATAAACCTGTAGCATTTATCATTCTCCCTTTGTTTGCATTAGCAAATACTGCAATAGTAGTGGATACTAACTTAACAGAAATTATTACTCAAAACTATAGTTTGGGTATTTCTTTAGGATTAGTTTTAGGCAAGCCATTGGGAATCTTTTTAGTCAGCTTTTTAGCCGTTATGTTAGGTATTTGTAAATTACCCAAAGACTTGAATTGGAGATTAATTATGAGTGTTGGTTTCCTTGGAGGTATCGGATTTACCATGTCAATCTTTATTACTTTACTCGCATTTGACGATATTCACCTTCAAAGCGGCTCAAAAATTACGATTCTAATTGCTTCAACCATAGCAGCTTTTATCGGTTTTATGGCAATTTATTTTTCTTTAGATTCGACAAAAAAAGGGAATCTAAAAGTTGAACTTCAATAAATGTAATCATATCATTTTTGAATTAGGATTTAAGCATCTTCAAGTTATTTTGTTAAAATCCTTTTTACTAAAACTTTACTCAGATGAAAAAGCTTGATAAGCACACCCAAAAACCTGTTTTGACATTTCTTGATAGCTAAAGTAAGATTTTTGGTATTGGAATTATTAGTTATTTTGCATTAAAAGCCTTCAAAATGATTTATTTTAAAGGCTTTTTTTGTTATTTCAATTTCGCTCTATGTAAATTTTAGCTAATAAATATATTAACTATAGCGCCAAGCGGTTGCTGTAAGTTTTTCTCATTTCATGACTTCTAATTTCTGAATCATTGCTTTTGCAGATTCTGAACTAGAATCTAGTTCTAAAGCTTTTTTGTATGATTTTAAGGCGTTCACTTTATCTTGATTTGCAAAATACGCTTCCCCTAAACTATCCCATGAATTTGAATCATTTGGAAATAATTTTGCATTCTCCTGAAATACGGCAATGGCATTATCAATCAATTTATCTTTAAAAAAACCGTAGCCAATTTTGTTTAAAATAGTATTCTTATTTCTGTTAAATGTCTTTTTAATAGCATCTATGTACGCATAAATAAAAGCGTCTTTTTCATTTGTTTTTATGTTAGGCTCAACTCCTTTTCCTTCCCAGTTAGTTTTTGTAACAGGGTGAATAGATTGTATATAAGATAACGATATTGTAAACTCGTCATTTAAATTAATTCGTTTTGTTCTGTTAGCACCACCTTTAGTAATTTCTCCAATTACAATGGCTTTGTCTAAATGTTTTAAAGTATAAGTAAATGCCTCTGCTGCCGAAAAAGTGTTCTTACTGGTTAGGATATAAAGAGGTTTGTTTGTACTTCGTTTTCCATTTACATTTTCAAATGAGTACATTTGCGTTTTTGTGTTTGTTTTTCGTTCATAAAAGTCACTTAATAAAACAGGTGTTTTATCTAAGAAGTAACTCGATAATAACTGCATCATACTTGGAACACCACCTCCATTTGAACGTAAATCGATAATGATTGCATTGGTATTACTTAAAAAATTCATCGTTGCTGTAGCAGTTTCTTCAGCATATTTTATATCTGTAAACTGGCTTAAATTTAAATAACCAATGTTTCCATCCAGTATTTTTACCTCTGTAAATCCGTAATTTATTTCGGCCATTTGCATAGCTGTTCTTTTCTCCATTTCTAATTGCTTCTCTTCAGAAACAATAAGCTTTTCCTGGGCGATACGCTCTGGTTCAAATCGAACTTTTAGGTGCAAATCTTTACTAATACTTTGCAAATCTTCAGTTACTGTTTTAGAGAATTCAACAGGACTTGTAATTTTCTCATACTTATTAGATTTTAAATTTTTGTCTAATTCAATTATCATTTTTTTTGATAAATCTAAATCGATGTAAGATTCTTCAATATGAGTTTTTATTGCTGATACAACGGCATTTTTCTCTTTTTTATTCAGTAAATGTTTAGTGTCTTGTGCTACTGTATCTTGTAGGATTACAAATAACATCAATAGCATTGTTTTGAGATAGACTTTCATAATGTTTTAGTTTTAATATTTATAATTTTCAACAAACATATCAGTAAACTAAAACGGTCTAAAATTTTTATCATCAACCAGTTAATATTAATCACATACAATTGATTTGTGTGTTCAAATCTATTTTAAGTCGAAAAAAGCAACGTTTATGCTTCTTTTAAGTGAATTGGTGCACGTTGTACTGGTAAAAAGTCAATTTCTATTAATTTTGACTTCATGATTGAATTTCTTAAAAAGTACAAAGCCTTTTTATATGGATTGCTAATCCAAAGGATAGCAGTGGTTGTTTTACTGTATTTTAATTTCATTTATATTGATGATTCGGGAGTATTAGCGAATATGCTTAGTTTTATTTTTAGCTGGTTACTAATCTCTTTGCCTATTCATTATTTTTCGTTTTTAAAAAAGCATAAAGCCACTAGTCTCAAGTTGCTTATCCTGATTTTTGTATTTTTTGTAATCATAATAAATGATGTTAATTCCAAAATAATTGATAATCCAATAACCTTTGTCGGATTAGTTGGTGTTGGATTATCCTTTTTTGCCATTTTAGCACCTTCCTATTTTAAGAAAAACGCATTGATGATAATTGGTTTCTATGTCTTGGCTTTAGGCTATTTCTACTATATAAGAATTTATATTGATGATTTAAACAGTTACTTCCAGCAGGAAAAAGAAATCAAAATCATCTTGACAGTTCCTTTTTTTGTGTTGCTTTTAACCTGGTTTTATCAGCAGTGGAAATGGATGAAAACAATAGAATCAAAAAAAACTAAAGCAGAATTATCGTTATTGAAAAGCCAGATTAATCCGCACTTTTTTTTCAATACTTTAAATAATTTATATGGTTTGATAATAGAAAAATCTGATGATGCACCAAGTGTTGTTTTAAAATTATCAGATATAATGCGCTATACTATTTATATGGGGAAAGAAGATGTTGTACTGTTGAAGGATGAAATAGAATATCTAAAGAACTACATTGAATTGCATAAAATTAGGTACCAGAAAAGAGTCGATATTGTTTTTAATCATGATTACGAAATAAACTATCAAATTGCGCCTTTACTGTTTATTATTCCTTTGGAAAACGCATTTAAACACGGAGTAGAAAGCTTAACAGAAGATGCTTACATCCATATTAATATAAAAATTGATGCTCACATAGTTTATTTTGATATTGAAAATAATTTTGAAGTACAAGAATCTTCCCCAACTGCTGGTATTGGAATACAGAACCTAAAACAGCGTTTGAAATTATTATATCCTAACAAACACAAAATACAAATAGAAGTTAATAATTCTATTTACAAATTAGCCCTTAAAATAGAAATGACATGATTCACTATTTAATTATTGATGATGAACCTATTGCACATCGCATTATTGAAAACTATTGCGAGCATTTGCAACATTTGGAAAAGAAAGGAAGTTGTTATAACGCCTTTGAAGCCTTACAATTTTTAAATGAAAATACTGTTGACTTGTTGTTTTTGGATATAAAAATGCCCAAACTATCTGGTTTCGATTTTTTAAAAACACTACCCAATCCACCCAAAATAATAGTGACCACAGCTTACAGAGAATTTGCGTTAGAAGGTTATGAACTTAATATTTCTGATTATTTATTAAAACCGTTTAGCTTTGACCGTTTCATAAAAGCGATTAACAAAACAATTGATAGTAGTCAAAATAGGAATAACATAACTGCATTGCCAATAAGTGAAACAGCGTCAAATAGTAATAGCTTTTTCTTGCGTGGGGATAAAAAGTACCATCAAATTCATTTTGAAGATTTATTATTCATAGAAGCTTATGGGCATTATACCAAAGTGTATTTAAAGAATGAGATGATTGTAAGCCATCAAAAAATTTCAGTTTTTGAACAGTTGCTTCCAAAACGTGATTTCATAAGGATTCATAAATCTTTTATTGTTGCTAAAAATAAAATCAAACAGATTGAAGGCAACAGGATATTAATAAATGAGTATGAAGTGCCAATTGGACAAACCTATAAAGAGAATATCATGATTCTTTTATGATGTTATTTTGCAAGTGATACAGAAAAGTCCATGCTTTTTGCAAAATTGGAAAAGATTATCAAATAAATAGGAAAAGAGTTTTGAAAAAGGGCATGAAAATTATATATGGAAAGAATTTTATCAAAATGTATTTCGCAAAGAATAGAAAAAACAAAACTAGAAGAAACATATAATTCAACAATTCATTGGATAATTATGATATAGGGAGATAATACAACTGAGTTTTTTTTCACAGACTGACGTTGGAGGTAATTAAAACATATTAAGCAATGAGAAATCACATGATTAAAATTACAGTACTGGTATTTGTATTATTTTTAAGTGCTTGCAAAACAGAGAAGTTTGAAACAAAGAAGAATAATCCTTTAACGAAAGAGAACCTTTACTTTGGACATAAAACTCCAGGATTAAACCCCGAAATTTTTATTCCTAAAAAGAGCACCTCTCAAGATTGGGAATTATGGGATACTGACTCTTTGAATATGGATGAGTTTTATTTTACATATCAAGGTAACGACCCGTTTGAGCCTCTCGTTGTTGTGTATCGTAATGAAGGTAGTTATTACAGGGTTAATAAGTATAGCTTTAAACATAATCCTAGCGATAGTAACATCTTATACTCTAGATGGACCTACATAGAGCGTACAGATTCTGGCTGGTCCAAAATTAAAAGTCTAGGCTCTATGTTTGATAGGGAAGATTTGGGTATTATGGTGATGTCAGTATCTTCTAAGGGTACTCTTGTTTTTGACGACTATAAAAGCAATAAAGGAATCCGCATATCAAGGATTATAGACGGAAAGCGTGAAGAACCAAAACTACTCGGTAAGGAGATTAACTCAGGGGAATTGACAGCCCACCCCTTTATAGCACCTGATGAATCCTACTTAATATGGGATAGTGAGAGAGAAGATGGATATGGCAAGTCTGACATTTATATCAGTTTTCGACAGCAAGATGGCTCATGGGGTTCAACTATCAATATGGGAGATAAGATAAATTCAAAACTAGTAGAAAGTGGTGCAAGATTAACCCCTGATGGAAAATATTTGCTTTTTGAAAGGTCAGAAGAAAAAGTAAGGGAGGGTGGAAGCACATATTGGGAGTCAAAAAAATATTGGGTTGATTCTAAAATCATTGAACAGCTAAGACTAGAATAACTACAAAATTTGTAACTAATTGTTGTACCGCTGTACAATCAAGGATTTAATGAAAAGCTAAATTTAAATATTCAAATGAGACTTAAATAAAAGAACAAAGCCACTTTTTTGAAGTAGCTTTGTTTGTCTTTATGTGGGCAATAGGAGACCGATATTGCTTTACTTAATACTATTCACCTGTTCAAACAATTCTGTTATAACATGTTTCTTAGAATTCGAAGCTACTTCACGAAAATACTGAATCAAATCCAGAGTGGTCGAATAACGATTTGGCTTTTTCGGGTTGTTGAAAGAATGCCAATCATTAAGAAAATGCTGTAAAGCGATGTTTACATTTTTTTCTCCAATTTGTTCCTGTAATTCATACATCGCAAGTGCTCCTTTGTTGTAGTAAATGTGTTCTTCATTTTCAACCAACGTCAGTGGACTTTCCTTCTTGCTAGACTTTAAGTTAGCTTCTGTGTATTCATCCAATTGGAACTTCAAAAATTGCTGAACTTTTTTATCTGGGTATTTTTCTTTAAGCACCATGATGGCTGAATACTGCGCCAGTGTTTCCAAAATCATATTTTGTCCCTGTACGTTTGCAGCTTCCAGTTGTAAACCCCACCACTGGTGAGCCACTTCATGGGCAGTAATATAAAATGCCATGTCAACATCTTTTTCATCATCAATGTTCATCACAAAGCCGATAGCTTCCGAAAATGGAATAATGCCTGGCAGAGATTGGGCAAATGTTCGATACCTTGGAAACTCCACAATACGGAGTTGTTTGTATTGATAAGGACTGAAATGTTTACTGTAATAATCCAAGGACATTTTCATAGATTCCATCATACGCTTCAGGTTGTACTCATGTCCTTTTTGGTAATAAATCTCTAAATTAACCCGCTCCTTTGAAATATTACCTGACGGAATGCAGGTGTTTTTCATTACTTCATACTGGCCTGATACAATGGGATAAAAATGGATAATCCGTTGATTGGTTTTGTAATGAAAATAATTGCGGTCACTTGTTGTCCATGTCGCTAGTAAATCGCCAGAAGTTAGTGCTGTTTGTGGTGCTTCTGTACTGATTAGAATATCTAAGTTAATTCCATCCGAATCACTTCCAGTGCGTGCATTCACCAGTTCCCTTACATCATCTCGTTTGGCTTTTTGCAGTCTTGGAGCCAGCTCAAAATCTTTTCGATTGTCCTCATCCTGCATTTCATATTTTTTCTGATAACCAAAACTTGGTAATACGGCATTGTCAAAAAAAGTACCGTTATACACTACATCTATATCAGTATTGTCAGTTTCAAAACCCTTTGGCTGTAAAGTCTGTTTAAAATTCATTTTCATTGTATCACCTGGTGCTAATGCTTGACTCAATTGGTAAATGATATAATGATATTTTTTGTACTTGCTGTTTGTTGTTACAGGACGGTCAAAGGTTACATCCGTTAATGCTACATTTGACGCCATTAGTTTTTGGACGTGAATTTCCCGAATGGGTAATGGTGAAGTATTGATAAGCACATAAGAACCTGCAATTTTATATGCTCTTTGTGATGGGTACAGCTCAACTTTTAGATTAACATCTGTAATTTTGGGCTGTGGAATATATTCAAAATGTTTCAACGTCTTTTCATAACCAACTCTAAAATTATTTTGCTCACCCTTAGTCCAAAATTCATTTAACACATTGGTATTGTAAAAGATATAAGCTCCTATACTGATGAAGAGCGTCAGACAAACTAAACTGAAAATCCTCAACGGTTTTCCTATTTGCTTTAGTCCGCTCGTCCATCGTTTACTCAAGCCCGTTTCGACTCCCTTTACCATCAAAACACTGGTGAAAATCAAGAGTAGTAAACCAAACAATACCCAATAGATTTTTACCCACAGATAGGAACTCAGAAAGTGTCCATAACCATTCATATCCGAGTATGCGGCAAGTGCCTGTCCACCAAAGTTAAGTAAGGCATGTTCCAAACCAAATATGCCAATGGCTACGTTGATGATAGCGAATGCGATGGTTGCGAGCATCCCCATAAACTTGTTACCAGTAAGTGCCTGAAAAAACATGGCTGCAAAGGTATAAAGAGCCAGAAATGGAAATAGTTCCACAAAAAAGCCAAAGATATAGACATCCAACTCGTATTGATAGTAGCCGTTCAATGTTTGAAACAGCACACCTGCAACAATGAGCGAAAGCATGACAATGACATAAATGAATAATAATCCTAAAAATCTGCTACTCACGTTAATAAAACTAGAAATCGGCGCAGCATCATGAATGAGGTTAAGCTTTACATCCCTTTCCTTCCACATGATTTCACCAGCATAAAAGACTAAAATAATCATGAAGAAGTAAATGGACATCTCTCGCAATTCTTCAATAATTAAATAGGTAGTTGGATAACTATCTACTCCATACGATGTGCCTAAACTCACCGAATTGATAAGAATAATAATGAAGCAACACAGAATAATCGCCCAAAAGGAAATGAGTTTGAGAATAGACAAACTATGAAACCAAGCATTGAGCAATAGCTGAATGAGCTGTGCCTTGATATGAAAGACAGGTGTAACCGTGGGTAGGCTCTTAATGAAAGTAACTGGTAAGGTTTTTACTTTTTGTTTTTGCTTTTTATTGAAAGTCTTTTCATTGATGAGCATCAATTGAAACTTGATATAGCCAATCGCTAATGCCAGAATACCCAAGCCTACCCAGAAAAGTTTGTTAAGTAGCATAATCCCCGACATAGGAATCAGCAGATAATTTCTATCCATTACCGTCCAGCCTTTGGTTGCTTTAGTTAATGTGGTAAGCGAAAAGGGATCCAGTAAGGCTTGAAATGTTTCATTCGTAATGCCTTTAGTAATCATAAACAATACAAAAATGACTACACCTTGAGTATATACGACCATTAAATTTTTGCTGAGCGCCCCAGTGGTAAAAAATACAGCAGCACCAAAAAACAAAGTAGGTAAAACCACCCAAAGAAAGGGCTGTAGATAATTGATCAATTGAAAAGACAAAAAATCGTTTGGATTATTCCATGGCAATAATTCTCCCACTATCATCCCCCAAAGCAAAGCACTGAAAATAAATAGCAACACCACAAAAGAGCCTAAAAAACGGCCCAAGAGGTATTTCCTTTTGGAAATAGGATTAACATAAATAAGTGAAGTAACGTCGTACTGAAAATCACGAAGTACAGGAACGCCCATAATCATGGACGCAATAATCATCGACAATCCAGTTATCGCTCCCATGGTTTTAGCAATCACCAGTGGAGAATTCTTTTTCACTAATCCTAAATCTATGCCCTGAAAAACAAACTCCACGCCCACTGCGGAGAATAAAAATAGCAGCAGAAAAAAGAAATAGGTTTCAGGTCGCTTTAAACGGTATTTAATTTCAAATATAAAAAATTCGTATAGCATGGTGCGTTAATATTAGCTGTTGAAAATTTGAGACATATATACATCTTCTAGGTTGGCTTCAATAAGTTTGAAGGTTGAGCCTGGGTGTGTATCACTGATTACATGAACAATTTGATTTCCTAAATACAGGCGCTCACTGATGACCTGATATTCCTTTTTGTATTGTTCCAATTCGTTTTTGAGTATCGTCTTTTCATACACTCTTCCTTGAAGAGTTTCGATGATTTGGGAGGGATTTCCCTGAATAACCACCTTCCCTTTGTTAATGATGGCCATCCTTGGACATAATTCTTTCACATCATCAACGATATGCGTTGAGAGAATTACGATGGTATGCTCACCTACTTCACTTAATAAATTATAGAATCTGTTGCGTTCTACTGGGTCTAAACCTGCTGTTGGCTCATCAACTATCAGCAACTTAGGGTTGTTCAACAATGCCTGAGCAATGCCAAAGCGTTGTTTCATTCCTCCAGAAAACTCCCCCAGTTTCTGCCTCCGAACCTCATATAGGTTTACTTTGTTAAGAAGGGCGTGTATCATTTCTTTACGCTCTTTTCGGTTTATAATCCCTTTTAGCACCGCTAGATGATTCAATAGCATTTCAGCAGATAGTGCTGGATATACACCAAATTGTTGAGGTAGGTAACCCAGTACTTTTTTCAATTCATTCTTGTTTTCTAAAATATTGAGATTCCCCAATTGAATACTTCCAGAATCGGCTTCCTGTAAGGTCGCTATTGTACGCATGAGGGTTGATTTACCAGCTCCATTTGGTCCCAGCAGTCCAAACATCCCCACGGGTATTTGTAATGATACGTTTTGGAGTGCTTTAACTCCATTGTTGTATGTTTTAGAAAGGTCAGTAATTATTAGATTATCCATGATTAATTTAATTTTGACCCAATATTAAAATGAATAGAATGGCTATAAAAAGAACTGGGACAGGCGTACTTCAGATAGGTATGAATTGCTGGTGCTGTGTGGCAAAAGCACTTGATAACAGTAAACAGTACGTTTATCACGCCTACTGATAAATCTGTAACAACCAATCGACGGGGCTTAATTTTTTGTGTAGTTTTGTGGAATGACTTTACGGCAAAAACTATTCGATAAGCAATTTCTTAAAAGGCTGGTGCCTTACTTTTTCATCGTGACCACTATGTTACTGGTGATTTTTAACGATTTTTTTGGAAAAGAAGAAGACTATCACATTTTCATTTTACTATTTTTCATTTCGATGATGGTTTGGATGATACGCTGGCTAATCAATCAGATTAAAGTCATACTTCGACTCAAAAAAGATAAAACACAAGCTGAGTTAATGCACTTGAAGAGTCAGGTTAATCCGCACTTTTTTTTCAATACCTTGAATAATTTGTATGGATTAGTAGAAAAAGACACCGCTAAAGCACAGCAGTTAATTCTCAAATTATCCGACATGATGCGGTATAGTATTTATGAAGGACAAAATGATTGGGTTACCTTAGCGGATGAAATTACTTATCTTGAAAACTACATGGATTTGCATAAAATGCGATACCACAAAGAAATTACCGTTCGCTTTGATGTAGATGTAGAAGATAGGCGTGTTAAAATTATGCCATTACTCTTGATTATTATGGTTGAAAATGCTTTCAAGCATGGTGTAGAAAAACTCAGAAAAGATGCGTTTGTATATATTCACTTAAAAGCTACATCACAAAATATTGATTTTGAAATTGAAAACAATTTTGACATTGAGGAACAAGTTGGGACTCAAGGCATTGGTCTGAATAATTTGAAAAAGCGACTAGAATTGGTTTATTTGAACAAACATGAATTAGAAATAACTTCTAAGCGTGCAGATATTTATACAATTAGATTAAGACTTACTTTATGAGTACTAAATATATTATAGTGGATGACGAATCGGTGGCACACGACATCATCAAAAAGTATTGCTCGCTATTGCCCAATATGCAATTGATGCAGCACTGCTACGATGCCATCGAAGCCATTGAATACCTCAGTCATAACGAGGTAGATTTGATTTTTCTGGACTTGAATATGCCTAAACTGAAGGGCTTCGAATTTCTAAAAACACTGTCTCATTCACCAAAAGTAATTGTTACTACTGCTTATAAAGAACACGCCTTAGAGGGTTACGAATTAAACATTGTTGATTATTTACTTAAACCTTTTTCATTCGAACGTTTTTTGAAAGCGGTCAATAAGGTACGTACAGATACTCCCAAAGTACCATCTAACACGCAAAGTACAGTGAGCGATGAAAAGCAAGCAAGGTTTTTCCTACGTTCAGATAATAAATACATTCAAATTGTAATGGATGATATTTTGTTTATTGAGTCATCGGGCAACTATATTAAAATTGTACTAAAAGAAGAAATCATTACTACCCGTGGAAAATTAGCTTCTATGATTGAACTCATGCCTATTGACAGTTTTGTTCAGGTACATCGGTCGTTTATGGTAGCACAGAAGCACATCAAACGCATAGAGGGAAATCAGATATTTCTTGATAACTACACGGTGCCTATTGGGAAATTATTTAAGGTACAGTTAGAGCGGCTTTTAAAATAAGAGAAACAAAATTTCCAATGTATTTTATTGCTTGAATTTGGATGAAAATTATTGAGAGTTCTCAATGAACTATACAAAACGACTTTCCTCAGATTAACTACAATTTTGACCCAATTACAGACGAAATGACTATTGACTGCTAATAAATTAGTTGAAAAATTCTCTATTAGCAAACGAATCCAGCACGGTAACTTTCGACTACTTTTCGGAGGTAAAGTATCAAGTTACGATTTTTTTATTTCTTTTCAACTCATTGATATTCATATACTTAACATTTAAGTGTCAAGTTAAATCAGTAGCATATGAAACGGAATAATTTGGATTTCGTGGTATAAAAAATCAGCAAAGATTGAAACCGACTTAGACGGAAATATAGTTCGGGGCATAGCACTTAACAATGGATTGGTGGACATAGAAGTTTGTGCCATTGACGAAAAATGGTCAGGATTAAAACTTGTGATACCACTTAAAAACAGACAAAAATGAAACATATCCAACTTATCTTAAAAAAGAAAAGAATCTTTTTTAAGATATTTAGTAGCACTCAATTCTAAATAAAAAGATTGAATAGAAACATTATTATAGTATTTCCATGATTTTATTAATCTAATTAACGATTTAAGTTCTCAACCAAATTTTTTGTTTTGATTTTCGACATACACATTATGTGCTTTTGGACTCGAAGTGTACCAATTGCCTTTTCCATCAGGAATTCTAAAAGACTCAAATTGACTAAGTGGTGTATTGCTTAGTCCATAAAAATAACAAGGTATTATTTCCATCGTTTCAGAAGCGTATTGTCCAAATGGAACTTTAATTACTGGCGTTCCAACTTCAATTTTATTTGTATTAGGAAATTTACTTTGTAATATTTATTTGGTTTCACGTAACGCCATAGATGAATTATAATGTAACATTTTGGAGGGTAAGACTGCAAAATAATCTGTATAAGAATGATGTCTTATTCCTGTTCCGTTGCCATAAGAACCTATATTAAAAAAAAACAATTGAGCTTATTTTTTAGGCAACGATGTGCCGTTTTTTATGCTTGATTACTTTATTGTGTTCTGTGGCTGTTGGGTTAATCTTTTAAGAAAATAAATCAAATCCTTCTTCTACTATTTTTGCCATTATTTTATTCAAAATTATTTTTAGTAGTTCTTATTTTTCAAATGTTTGGTGTTGTAGGAGTATTACGAATTTATCTTCAAATTCGTAATGAAATTTAACATTCAATAATTATTGTGTCGCCAGCCACCAATACCAAAAAGCCTCTGGGTACTGCTTTTTCAGCTTATTTAGTTTAGTATTGTGTGGTTGTACTATTAATAAATCTTTAACGGTTTTTGCTCCTTTAAAAAGGCGTACTTCGGTTTCGTCATTAGCTACTAAACGGGTAAGGTAGGCAATTTTACCTGTCATTACTACTACCTTTTCATAGCTAAAATTTTCTGAAAACATAAATCGGCTTACCTTTTTGATGCCAGAAAGGAGTTCTTCAAAATTCCCTATTCCATCTGTTCCTCGCAGAGCCAAACATAAACACGTTTGGTAAGTATCACGCAATACATCATCGTATGTAATCTCTAATTCACGATATTGTGATTCTATTTGAGCTAAACGCTTGAATGTTTTTCTAACGATGGAAAGGTCATTGATTGATTCTAATAAATTGGCAACATCATACAATTGTTTAACAATCTCCATACTTTTTGAAAACTTCCCTTTATAGTATGGAATACCTGTTGTATTGGGTGCGAAAGCTGTCATTTTATCCCCAAGTATATCTTCAAATGAAGGAGTTTTAACTGTTTGGCTCTCACCGTTTTGAAACAAAAATGGTGAATTGATGGGGGTTTTAACTACTTTTTGATATGGATTTTCTTCATACAAGATGTCCAATAATATATAGTCTTCTGACTGATTTGTTAGGTGTGTGGGAATATAAAAAAACTTAAAATGCTCTTTTGTAATATTTATTTCAGAATTTCTTTCTTGTCCTTCAACTCTACTAAATCCTTGATTTTCTGACACTTGTTTCAAAATATCTAATAAATCATCCGATACTTTGGGGATAATAATGTCAATATCAATCGAAAGTCTTTTGGGATTATTTTGCTGCATCAACATTAAAGCCGTTCCACCTTTGAAAATAAAATTCAGTTTACTTTCGACTAAACCTTCTAATAAAGTTAATGCCCTCACCGTTTTTTCAACCAAAATTTTATCCGCACCGTTATTTAACTGAGAAAATTTATTGAGCCATTCAAGGGAGTGACTTACTTTTTTATCAATCATAATTTTTAAAAATCTTCTAATTGTAAACTCATTTCAATCATACTTTCAACATTATTACCTTTCCGTCGTCGCCTGGCGTATCGTAACATTTTATCCTTATTAATTGGATATTTACGGAATGCTTCTTTGATAATATAAGCAAGTTCTGCTCCTTGAAATGACTCATAAAGTTTAACATCAACTATTAAATCCACTAAAAGCTTTTCAATTGTTATCGTTCTGATACCATCAATAACTTGCGTTGGAGCTTCTGAGGTTAAAGGAACGATAACGATAGCATCATTCTGGTAAACGATATATCTATCCAATAATTCATCCGATGGATTTAGATAGACATTTGGGTAATGGTCACGTAATAAATCAAAGACTGCTTCTAATCCGTCTCGTTCTATTTCAACTATTTGGGCAAATCGCCCCGCTTGATGTAAGGTAAATTCATTGATAATGGAGGTTCTCCAAACACAACATTCAAGTAATGGTTTTTCTTCTTGAATTAATCCGTAAACTCTTTTGATTTCGTTTTCTAAGGGTGGGGAATAAATTTGCCGTTTCAATCCAAGTGAATATCTTCCTCTACCTGTTCTTTCGAGCAAACCATTTTTAACTAAACTGTTCAAGGTATATTCAACATTATAGTTACCAATCGTTCTGAGATAGTCTTCTATACTTTCTCTATCCAATTCATGATTTTTCACAAAAATTGGACGTAAATCAGTCGTATGTATATTCTGAATCTTCATTTTCTTACGAAATATTAATTTTCAATCACAAAGATACAAAATTAATATTTCGGCAGCAAATGTATTTATGTGCCGATAAATAGGAAATAATTATGATGATAGTTGTTATATATATTTCTGTGTTTTCTCTTTTTTCAGACATTTGATTTAGCAATCCTTTCAATCGTTTAATTTTTATTTATTTTCAATTCATTGATATTCAAGAACTTAACGTTTAAGTGTCAAGTTAAATCAGTAGCATATGTCAAATTGTATAATAAATATTATGTTAAGTAAAGAGTTGATAAAGTTCCGCCTCCTTAAATGTGGTTTGAATCCATCAAATTTTTTTTCTGGTAAAATCTGCCAGACTGTGGTAGAAAGATATTCTTAATCAAGTTAAAACTAATTGGTATGCTATACATTAGAGCAATTATAGCTTTTAAAGGTTTGTTACATTGAGGCAACAAACCTTTAAATCTGTTAATTTCAGAAAGATAGTTTTCGTTCCAGAAGAATTTCCAATATCTCATATTCAATTTCGTAGACTTCTCCTTCAAAATGATAGGTATCAGTTTCTTCGTCAAACGAAAATAATTCCAATTCTTCATCGCTTAAACATACATCGTCCAGTATTTCATTTTGGTAACTTGCTCTACCGTATATATTGTTGCCCATTTCCTCATAGTCATGAGTAAAGTTCAAAAGATACCGTTCTGCTATCGTTCTTAATATTTCGGAATTGGGTGCCCATCTTGTCTCATACTGAAATATGCCTTCGTCTCCCTCGTTCCAATAGATATTGAAAAAATAACCTCCGTTAGTATTGTCTGTAAAGTCGGGTAGTTGCCCTTTTTCGGTTTTCTCTTCGTTTTCCTTCATTGCTTCGAAAAGCTGTTGTATCTGTTTGATTGCTTCGGTACTTCCCTCGAAGACAACCATATTACTGCACCAATTTGCCATATTTTATATTATTGAATTTGATGTGATTTATTTAGATTTATTCGGCAATGAGAGGTGGTGCTGTTTCGTTTCTCTTTATTGCCATTTTCAATACTGTATATTTTCATGTCTGACATTTTTTTTATTCGTGTAAAGAGCCGGAGTATGCTTTGTTTCGTTTCATGAGCATAAAAGGTTAGTGTTTAGCAGGAACAAGGTTTTACCAAATAAATACGACCCGCATGGGTGGAGATTTTTTGGGCAAACACAAGGCTTGACCTTGTTTCTGGGTTAAGAACACGTTCATACCTTTGCTCTTGAAATGGGACAAAACAGCATCTGGCTCTTGAATAAAAGCCTATGTGGAAGCCAATGGAAAAAGCGTTTAGGAAAGGGGGAACTTGTGATGACAGAACCTGCATTTTCATGTAGCAGGATTTCTAAATAGGTGATTCTGATGACTTAATTCAATATGGCTTAGTAGCTACGTAAACGACACAAAAAATGCTGATGGAAAGAGGAAATATTTTCAAGTGCGGTTTGTTAGGAGCTTCATCGGCTTCTGTACGATCGTGACACTCTTTAACATTTTGAGTCGTAGGAAGCAACCTAGGGTCAGTTTGAGATTGACAATAATTCCATTAATTTCATATTGCAAAAGGAGATAGTTAAAATATTAGGTCTATCTTAGCGACCATTTTTCAAACAGACATGAAGAGCATGAAAGAAGTATTGGAAGAGAGATTAAACCCAAAAGATTTATTAAAAAATGATAAGTACAAATCAACGAGCAGAATTACAAGCTAAAATATGGAAAATAGCCAACGAGGTACGTGGCTCAGTGGATGGGTGGGATTTTAAACAGTTTGTATTAGGAACGCTATTCTATCGATTTATCAGTGAAAATTTTACTAATTATATTGAAGGCGGTGATGACAGTATCAAATATGCCGACTTATCTGATGAAATTATAATGCCCGATATAAAAGATGATGCCATCAAAACAAAAGGGTATTTTATTTATCCCAGTCAACTTTTTGTAAATATCGCTAAAACTGCCAATACCAATACTAATCTTAATACCGACTTAAAAGATATTTTTGATGCCATCGAAAGTTCAGCAAACGGTTATCCTTCTGAAGAAGATATAAAAGGATTATTTGCTGATTTTGATACGACAAGTACACGGCTTGGCAATACCGTTGAACATAAAAACAGCCGTTTGGCAGCGGTTATCAAAGGAGTTGCTGAACTGAATTTTGGAAATTTTGAAGATAGCCAAATAGACCTTTTTGGCGATGCTTATGAATTTCTAATTTCTAATTATGCCGCTAATGCAGGGAAATCGGGGGGTGAGTTTTTTACGCCACAAAGTGTATCAAAGCTGATTGCACAATTAGCCATGCACAAGCAGACCACCGTCAATAAAATATACGATCCTGCGGCGGGTTCGGGCTCTTTATTGTTGCAAGCCAAAAAACACTTTGATAACCATCTTATTGAAGAAGGCTTCTTTGGGCAGGAAATAAACCATACGACCTATAACTTGGCTCGTATGAATATGTTTTTGCACAATGTCAACTACGACAAGTTTAATATTGCCCTCGGTAATACGCTCACAGACCCACACTTTGGTGATGATAAACCTTTTGATGCCATTGTTTCTAATCCGCCTTACTCTATACCATGGATTGGTGACGGTGACCCTACGTTGATTAATGACGACCGTTTTGCTCCTGCTGGGGTGCTTGCTCCTAAATCTAAAGCCGATTTTGCTTTTGTATTGCATGCACTTAGTTATCTTTCTGGTAAAGGTAGGGCGGCTTTGGTTTGTTTTCCGGGTATCTTTTACCGTGGTGGGGCTGAACAGAAGATTAGAAAATATTTGGTTGACAATAACTTTGTGGAGACTGTTATCTCTTTAGCTCCCAACCTTTTCTTTGGTACTTCTATCGCTGTTACTATTCTGGTACTTTCAAAGCGTAAGCCTGATACCAAAACGCAGTTTATTGATGTAAGTGGGGAAGATTTCTTCAAGAAAGCTACCAACAACAATGTGCTTAATGATGACCACATTGAAAAGATTATGGAAATGTTTGATAGCAAAGAAGATGTTGAACATGTAGCAAAATCTATCGACAATGCCATTATTGCAGCAAACGATTATAACCTTTCGGTAAGCTCTTATATAGAAACAAAAGATACCCGTGAGAAAGTAGATATTGTACAACTAAACGCAGAGATTGCCACAACCGTAGAGAAAATAAATGCACTACGTAGCAGTATTGATGCCATTATAAACGAGATTGAAGGTTAAACGATGAGCCAAGAAATAAGCCTAAAAAAAGAAGAATACGAAAGTATTTTGAAACAAGCGGTTGAGCAAATTCGTACAACCAGAATAATTGTTGCCAAACAATTAAACAGTGCCACACAATCAATTTATTGGAATCTTGGTAAGTTGATTGCTGAAAAACAATTAGCCGAAGGTTACGGTAGTGCGGTGGTCAATCAACTTTCGGTTGACCTCAAAAAAGAATTTCCCGATATGGGCTTATCGCCCCGCAATTTGTGGGATATGAAACGGTTTTATGAGCGTTACTATTTGGCAGACTTAAAACTGCGACAGGCTGTCGCAGTTTTGCCATGGGGGCATAATTTGTTGCTAATCAATAAGGTTCAGTCGCTCGAAGCTGTACTTTTTTATGCCAACGAAGCAATAGCTAAAGGCTGGAGCAGAGATTGGTTGCTCAATGCCATCAAAATGGATAGTTTCAGCCATCATCAAACACAAATTAAATCACACAATTTTAACGAAACACTTGCTGCCATTGATGCAGATTATGCCAATGAAGTGTTTAAAGACCGTTACAATCTTGGCTTTTTGGGCATTACCGAGAAAGTAAAAGAAACCGAATTAGAAAAACGATTGGTAGAAAAAATCAAAAACTTTGTCTTGGAATTAGGCAAAGGCTTTACGTTTATCGGTAACCAACACCGCTTAGAATACAATAACAAAGAGTATTTTGTAGATATGCTTTTTTTTCATCGTGGTTTGCGAAGTTTGGTGGCTGTTGAATTAAAAATAGGAAGTTTTAAAGCCGAATATGTAGGCAAAATGAATTTATACCTGTCGTTGCTTGATAAATTGGAGAAGGGCGAAACCGAAAATAATTCTATCGGAATTATTCTTTGTGCTGATAAAGACCATTTAGATGTAGAAATTGCCCTTCAAGACATCAATAAACCTATTGGCGTGGCAGAATATCAGCTTTTATTACCAAAAGACCAATTACAAGACTTGTTGGTAAATGAAATAAAAGCCTATAACAACTAATTATTACGATAATAAAAGCATGAGCTATTTAGATAAATTATTAGAAGGTGTTGAGGTGGAGTGGAAAACTTTGGGGGAGGTAACAAATGTACTTCGTGGACGAAGATTGACTAGAGAGCAACTATCAAGTGATAAGAAGTTTCCTGTTTTTCATGGAGGTTTGGAGCCTTTGGGTTATTACGAACAAAAAAATAGACCCGCAAATTCCGTAATGATAATAAATGTTGGAGCTTCAGCAGGTACTGTGGGATATAGTGATGTTGACTTTTGGTCTTCTGATGGTTGTTATAGTATTGAACATTCAGAAAAGTTAAACAATAAATTTCTTTATTACTTTCTAATCGGGGAGCAACATTTCTTACAATCCAGAGTTAGAAAGGCTGGTATTCCTACATTAGATGCACCAGTTATTGAAAAAATTCCTATTCCCATTCCATGCCCAGAAAACCAAAAAAAATCTCTCGAAATTCAACAAAAAATTGTTCGTATTCTTGATACTTTTTCCGAGCTTACAGCAGAGCTTACAGCAGAGCTTACAGCAGAGCTTACAGCTCGTAAAAAGCAGTATGAGTATTATCGAGAGCAATTGTTAAGCTTTGAAGAGGGAGAAGTACAACATTTACCTATGGGCAATGAAAATATTGGTAAATTTATTCGAGGTGGTGGATTACAGAAAAAAGACTTTACTGAAACAGGGGTTGGTTGTATTCACTATGGTCAAATCTACACGTACTACGGAACATATACGAATAAAACAAAAACATTTGTATCTGAAGAATTTGCTAAAAAAGCTCGTATGGCAAAGTATGGCGATTTGATTATTGCAACTACAAGTGAAAATGATGAAGATGTGTGTAAAGCAGTAGCGTGGCTAGGAGATGAAGATATAGCAGTAAGCAGTGATGCGTGTTTTTATACTCACAGTTTAAATCCCAAGTACGTTGCGTATTTTTTTCAAACAGAACAATTTCAAAAACAAAAAAGGTCTTTTATAACAGGTACAAAAGTAAGACGTGTAAATGCTGATGATTTAGCGAAAATTAAAATACCAGTTCCTTCACCAGATGAACAAGCTCGTATTGTTTCCATTCTCGACAAATTCGATACCCTCACTACTTCAATGAGTGAAGGATTGCCAAAGGAGATAGCATTACGGAAGCAGCAATATGAGTATTATCGGGATTTATTATTAACTTTTCCAAAAGAGTAATTTAAAAGTATAATATGGGTCAGTCATTAACCGAAATAGCACAGGAATTAAAGGGTTTTAACAAAAAAGTGCAGTTAATCTATGCCTTTAATGGCATAGGTAAAACTCGTTTATCACGTGAATTTAAAGAGTTGATAGCTCCCAAAGAAATTGATGCAGAGGAGCAAGAAGAATCAGCTATTAAAATAATGTATTACAATGCGTTTACAGAAGACTTATTCTACTGGGACAATGATTTGGATGCTGACCTAAATAGAAAACTTACCATACGTCCCAATGGTTTTACTAATTTGGCTCTCGGTTTTCTTAAAGACCAAGGTCTTGATGGTAACATAGCCTCTAACTTTCAACATTATACTAATCAATTCTTAACACCAAGATTCAGCTCAGATTTTTCTGAGGTGACATTTTCAATAGAACGAGGTGATGACCAAAGTGTTAATAATATAAAAATATCCAAAGGAGAAGAAAGTAATTTTATTTGGTGCGTATTTTACAGCCTACTTGAACAAATTGTTGAGATTTTAAACGTTCCAGAACCAGACGAACGAGCCACCAATCAGTTTGACAATTTAAAATATGTGTTTATTGATGACCCCGTGAGTTCACTAGATGATACACATCTAATTGAATTGGCTGTAAATATTGCGGAGTTAATTAAGTCAAGCACTTCGGAATTAAAATTCATTATTACAACACACAATCCTTTATTTTATAATGTGCTATTCAATGAATTTAACAATGCTGATTCTCGTTTTGGTTACAAACCCAAACACTGTGAAAAGAAACGATTAGAAAAATTGAGTGATGGTACTTTTTCACTTGATGTCCAGCCCAAAGACTCACCTTTTTCTTATCATCTTTTTCTTTTATCTGAACTTGAAAAGGCAATAGCTTCTGGGAATATTCAAAAGTATCACTATAATTTTCTTCGTAACATTTTAGAAAAAACGTCCACCTTTCTTGGATACAATAAATGGGAAGACCTTTTGCCACAAGAGTCACGTGAAGCATATTATAGACGAATAATCAATCTCTCAAGTCATTCTAAACATAATGGAGAAGAAATTTCAATTATTGATGATAATGACAAGAGAGTGTTAAGTTTCTTAGTGAGTGAAGTAAAAAGCGTTTACCACTTTAATACAATTGTTAATAATAGCGAAACAGAATAAAATGTCACAGTATAATACCATCGCAGAATCAAATAACTTCATAGTCCTTGATAGATATACTAAACTTTCAGAAGTTTTTGAATTATCTGTTAGCTATCAAACAGAAGCAGCTTTAGAGAAAGAGCTAATCCAAGATTTACAGAATCAAGGTTATGAATATCGCTCCGACCTTAGCACGATGGAAGCCATGTTTGCCAATGTAAGAGTTCAATTACAGGCACTCAACAACATGAGTTTTTTGGATAGTGAATGGAAACGATTTATAGAGGAATATTTAGACAAGCCAAGTGATAACCTTGTTGAAAAAACAAGGAAGATACATGATAATTATATTTACGATTTTGTATTTGATGATGGACATATCCAAAATATCTACTTAGTTGATAAAAAGAATATTGCCCGTAATAAAGTACAGGTAATATCACAATTTGAACAAAAAGGCACACAAGCCAACCGTTATGATGTAACCATATTAGTCAATGGTTTGCCTTTAGTGCAAGTAGAACTAAAAAAGCGTGGAGTGGCTATCCGAGAAGCTTTTAATCAAGTACACCGTTATACTAAAGAGAGTTTTAATAGTAAAAACTCTCTCTTTAAATATGTACAGATTTTTGTTATCTCAAATGGTACAGACAGCCGTTATTTTGCCAACACTGTAGAGCGAAATAAAAACAGCTTTGACTTTACGATGAACTGGGCAAGGGCTGACAATACCTTGATAAAAGACCTAAAAGACTTTACGGCAACGTTTTTTCAGAAACAAACACTTTTAAATGTATTGCTCACCTATTCGGTTTTTGATACCAGCGATACGCTGCTAATTATGAGACCCTATCAGATTGCAGCCACAGAAAGAATATTATGGAAAATAGCTAGTTCGTATCAAGCTAAAAATTGGTCCAAAACCGAAAGTGGCGGTTTTATTTGGCATACTACAGGCTCAGGCAAAACCCTTACGAGTTTTAAAGTCGCACAGTTAGCCACGCAAATGAGTTTCATTGATAAAGTATTCTTTGTGGTAGATAGAAAGGATTTAGACTATCAAACCATGAATGAGTATAAGAAATTTTCGCCCGATAGTGTGAACGGTTCAGACAGTACAGCAGGCTTAAAGCGGAATATTGAAAAGGATGATAATAAAATCATTGTTACCACCATTCAGAAGCTGAATAACCTCATGAAAAGTGAGAGTGACTTAGGCATCTATCAAAAGCAAGTAGTATTCATCTTTGATGAGTGCCATCGTTCACAATTTGGCGAAGCACAAAAGAACTTGAACAAAAAGTTTAAAAAGTTCTATCAATTTGGTTTTACAGGAACGCCCATTTTCGCAGGAATAAACGCTCTTGGAGCAGAGAGTACCCAAAGCGTATTTGGTAGAGAGTTACATTCTTACGTAATTACGGATGCCATTAGAGATGAAAAAGTACTAAAATTCAAAGTTGATTATAACAATGTTCGTCCACTCTTTAAAGGGATAGAATCAGAACAAGATGAGCAAAAACTGAGTGCAGCAGAAAACAGAACAGCTTTACTTCATCCTGCTCGTATCAAAGAAATTTCTCAGTATATTTTACAGAATTTCAGGCTAAAAACCCATAGAAATCAAGGGAGTAACAAAGGTTTTAATGCCATGTTTGCAGTAAGTAGTGTTGATGCCGCCAAATGTTATTATGAGGAACTAAACCGTTTGCAAAAAGATGGCGATAAGCCACTAAAAATAGCAACAATCTTCTCCTTTGCAGCCAATGAAGAACAGAATGCCATAGGTACTATCGTGGATGAGACTTTTGAACCCTCGGCAATGGATAGCAGTGCCAAGGAATTTTTAACAAAAGCCATCAATGACTATAATGCCATGTTTAAAATGAATTATGGTATTGATAGTAAAGGGTTTCAAGATTATTATCGAGACCTTGCCAAACGTGTAAAGAGTAAAGAGGTTGACCTTATCATCGTTGTTGGTATGTTCCTTACAGGGTTTGATGCCCCTACACTTAATACGCTGTTTATTGATAAGAATCTGCGTTATCATGGCTTAATGCAAGCTTTTTCACGTACCAACCGTATTTATGATGCCACAAAAACCTTTGGTAATATTGTTACTTTCAGAGATTTAGAAAAAGCAACTATTGATGCCATTACGCTGTTTGGAGATAGCAGCACCAAAAACATAGTCCTTGAAAAGAGTTACAAAGAATATTTGGAAGGCTTTACAGACATTGCCACAGGAGAAGCACGCAGAGGTTATAAGGATATTGTAAAAGAATTAAATGAGAAGTTTCCAAATCCTGATGAAATAGTTACGGAGAAAGACAAAAAAGAGTTCTCAAAGCTATTTGGAGAGTACTTGCGTGTAGAAAACATCTTACAGAATTATGATGAGTTTACGCATGTCAAAGCACTCCAAACAATCGATATACATGATGACAAAGCAGTAGAAGCATTCAAAGAAGCTCATTTTGTAACGGATGATGATATAGCTGGTATGCAAGCAATTGAATTGCTAAAAGAAAGAACTGTTCAAGATTATCGTTCCACTTATAATGATATTCGTGACTGGCTAAGACAGCAAAAAAGCGGTGCAGCAACCGAAGAATCAAAAATTGATTGGGATGATGTAGTTTTTGAAATAGACCTGCTTAAATCACAAGAAATCAACTTAGACTATATTCTTGAATTAATTTTTGAAAACAATAAAAAAAATAAAGATAAAGTTGAGTTAGTAGAAGAAATTCGTAGGGTTATCCGTGCCAGCATAGCCAATAGAGCTAAAGAAAGTTTGGTTGTTGATTTTATTAATGAAACAGAGCTTGATGCTATTCAAGATAAGGCAAACATTATAGATGCATTCTTCTCATACGCCCAAGATAAACAGAAAATGGAAGCTTCTGAACTAATTACAGAAGAGAATTTGAATGTAGAAGCAGCAAAAAGATATATTACAACATCCTTAAAGCGTGAATATGCTTCGGAAAACGGAACAGAACTGAATGCTATTTTACCTAAGATGAGTCCATTAAACCCACAGTATTTGACCAAAAAACAGCGTATCTTTCAAAAGATTACCGCATTTATCGAGAAGTTTAAGGGTGTTGGTGGACAGCTTTAACGACAGAAAGCTATTTGTAAAAATAGTACTAACTGGTCAACATTTTCCTATACCAGCTCGTTGGGTGGTTATTTTTACTCCAACTAGTCTTAGGCTCTCTAAGACCTAAAACAAGGAACAGCCTCACGCTGGAAAGGGCATATTGAATATACTAAAATGTTTAAAGGCAAAAGGAATATTTATCCCTGATACATTGTACTAGCGTGACCCTCTTTAACATTTTGAGGCGTAGGAAACAACCTACTTATTTGTTGGTTTAAGTGAGAAACACTTAGACTAGCGAAGGCAGTTTATTTTTTCAAGGACCCACTTTTTATATTCAATCATGGTTTCTGCATTATCTAAAACTTCAACATCAGGAGTTATTCTTCCAATATATTTTTTCTTTGTTCTATCTTCACAATAGGCAGTCGCTAAAAAAAGCATTGCTCCGTTTGATAATTTATAGTTTTGGTTTGCTGTAGTATAACCACTTGTTCTTTTACCAAATGATTTAGAATTTTTTCTGCCTAATAATGATATTGCTGTCATTTCGCCACTACTTGCAGTTAATGTATCAATTAATATTGCTATCTTATTATTTAAGTTTTTGCATTTATAAGTATTTTTAGAATTGCTTTTCCATTTTATTGCTTTGCCTTTAGTTACAAAATATCCAACAGTGCCATCTTCAATAATTGGGTTTAGCCCTGCTAACATTGGCCACATATTTCCACCTCTATTTTCTCTTAAATCTACAACCCAGCCTTTTATGAGATATTTTTTATCTAATAATTCAATTTGTTTTCTTAATGTATCGGTATAAATAAAATTTTCTTTCTGATTCATTGATAGATGTGTAGGTAAAAAAAGGTAACCAATTGAATTGTCAATAATTTTTGAGGATGGGTATATTAAAGCCGTATCGTTTGATACCAATTTTGTTGATTTAGACTTATCATAATAAAATGAATGAAAGTCCCCATACTGTCGTAACTTATTTAAAATTGAAGAAAAAATAATTTCATTTGAATCTATGTCATTCAATTGTGCAATTTTCGTTGAAATGTCCTCATTGAATTCTTTCCAATTTATGGAGTCTGTTACTATTGAGTATTTGTTAATGTATGTCAGTATCTCATTTGATACTTTTTTTAATTCCTCTTTATCTTTAATTTGACTAAAAGAATTAAGAGCAAACATTATTACAAAAAATATTGTCAATAGATATTTCATACGATAGATTATTTTTAAAACATTTAAAATTCTTGGAGTGTCAGAAATTGCCACCAATGATGGTATTGAACTGATAAACCTCTGGTAACATTTGGCTTTTCAAAGTTCTATCTTTGTATAAATTACAAACTATTTTTAGGATGACAAAATAGAAACATCTGAAGCCCTTAAAAACAAAAAAAGCAGGCAAAACCTGCTCTTCTAAAATCTCCAAATTAAACGACAACTCCATAAAAGAAACCTCCGAAGCCGACCGCTAGACTAGCCGTCCGCCATGCCTTCATCATTGTTTGGCTTTCAGTTACCACAAACGCTTAGTTATTGGTGGCAGTTATTTTTTCATTAAGCTACTATTCATTACGATTTCTCTAATTTTAATTTCAAATTCATAAAATAAGTCTATGTTCTCATTAGATTGATTTTCTAATACAACTACATCCACGTCTGTTTTTGGAAAGTATACTTTAAATGATACAAAACCTGAACCGCCACCTGTGTGTCCTACATATTTGATTGGAGTTTTGTCACTTATTCTTATGCCATAACCGTAACCTATTTTTTCTTTTCCAAAAGCGTTATGTTGTGCAGTAATACTATAAGTTGTCATTAGTTTATAGGTTTCTGGTTTTAGGATTTTTCCTTTGTGTAATAATTTGTCCCAAGTATTTAAGTCAATTACATTTGAGATAATTCCAGCCGCAGAAACCATATCATTATTTTCAATTGGCTTTTCTACTATTGCAAAATTATTGTTTGTGTTTCGATAACCTTGAACTCGATTTTGTTCTTTCCCTTGCTCGAAACAAAATGTGTTTTTCATTTTCAATGCTTTAAACAAATCATTTGCTACATCAATATATCTTCTGCCAGTAACTTTTTCTATTATCTTTCCAAGCATTATATAAGTCGTGTTGCCATATTTAAAGTCTGAACTTGGTTTAAAAATCAAGGGTTTGTCAATATCAGTTATTCCAGCAGAGAAGTTCAATAAATGGTGAACTGTAACAGTGTCTGCCCAAGTTTGGAGCAAGTTGGGTAAATATTTTCTAACTGGACTTTGTAAATCAATTTTCCCTTTTTCAACTTCTTTTAAAGTCAAAACAGCTGTAATTTGTTTACTGTTTGACATAATAATAAAATTGTCTTTGGTTTTTAAAGGAGTTTTGTTTTCCAAATTTGAATATCCAAATGCTTTTTTATATTTTGTTTTACCTTTTTGAGTAATCAAAATTACTCCGTTGAAACTTCTCGGATTTGTCATTTTGATTAAACTATCTATTTTGGAAGAATAGTCGTCTTTTTCTTGTCCATAACTACTACAACTTATTAAAAGGGTTGCTAAAAAAATGATTAAAAGTCTGAATGTTTGTGTCATTAAAAATGTCTTTATTTTTTGTTGTCTTGTTTTAATCGAGCGGTTTGTCATAATTGACACCAACTCGTAAATAATACGCATGTTTGCAGTTTTTTTCCTTAAAACGAAGTAATTATCCTTTAATCTTGACTATAACATAGCACTATTCCCGTTCTAAACCCATTCCATTTTTTAATCCTGAAGTATCAATCCCAAACTAGCCTTAGTAAATCCTAAGACCAAAAACAAGGAAGAGCCTCACGCACGAAAGGGCTTATTGAAAATATTAAAATGTTTTAAGGTAAAAGGAATATTTATCCCTGATACATTGTACAAGCGGGACGATTTTTAACATTTTGAGTCATAGGAAACAACCTACGACTAGTTTGAGATTTTATTTCACTATTTTTTCTTCAAATGTTATTGTTGTTTCATTTATGAAGTAACCGTCTTTTGCAATGGCTTCTAATATTGCATTTGTAGGTGCTGTCCCTATTCTTGGTGGCTCGCCTAAATTCATATCTATTGTTTCCCAATATATCCAACTACCGCCTTGACAAGCATTGGCGGGTAAGTTTGCTCCTGTTTTGTCTGCTGTCAAACCTGTTCTTAATTTATGCTTTGAGCAATTAAAAATGTGTAATGTCATATTTTAAAAAATTAAATGTTTATACGTCTGTGAATTTAAAACATGTAACAGGAATTTTCCTAACGTAGCCGTCTTCTGTTTCAATAAGTGCAATAGTTCTTTCTTTCCAACCGCCATTTCCACCTGTTAAAAAAGGGTCTTCTGCAAATTGGTGAAAAAAACCTACGAATGAATCTACTTCTTGTAAGTCGTAATTCTTATGTTTAAATACTTGTACCGGTCGTAAGTAGTCTGTTGCGTTTTTGTTCAAAATATAAGTGTGTTGTAGTGATTCAAGTATTTGATTATTTGGCCACGTCCAGCCTTGCAATTGTTTTTTAAGTTCTTTAAATGCTTTGTTTGGAATTCTAATCCCGTGATAACCATCATGAGCTGTCCCACTTTTATTCATTGATAAAATTTCATTTCCATTGTTTCGTAAATGAATGTGATATTCCCCTGTCGGATTATGTGGTTTATGAATATCATATGTGTAAGTTCCAGCTAATTTTCGTCCACTGTTGTTGGCTTCATTTAGTTGTTGAACTTCCGTTTCGGAATGTTTAAATATTTTGAAAGTTATATCGTCTATTTTAATCGTTGATTCTGTCATTTTGATGTCGCTTTAAAATTACTGCCAACGTTGAAGCATTGGCGATGTGGCGGTATTCTGTGTTCCGTCTGCCCGGCGCCGCTACTGATTAAAGATACAAAAGCTCATTGTTTATTCTGATGCTTCGTGTTATTCGTCGGCTGGAACCGAAGCTGATTAGCGAACCAAAAGCTGAGGGTATATTCGTCGCTCCGCCATATTGCCAATGCAATGTTAGCGGTTCGTGCTTTTGTCTGTCCGAACTTGTGCTGTGTCATATTTTACCAACTCTAAATTGTTCTGTCTGGGCTGAAACTACTGCGTAAAGTTTATTTGATGGTAGAAGTCGGATGTATAACTCTTCATCTAAAACAAACTCCGTAATCATTACATTTTTCGTGTCTCCCTTTGCTACTCTCGGTAAGGAAAGCAGTTTGTCGTCAATGTTTTCATAAACAACTTTTCCGTCCTTGTCATAAAAGGGGATTTTGTCGTTTACAGAGTAATACCCAAAGTCAGTTTGCTTTTCCATTTGCAAAAACTCGTTTGCAGATTCTTGGTCGGGAAACCAATGCTGAAATCTATAACTCATGGGTGTATAAGTGCTTTGGAGTAATTGAGTAATATCGTAACGCTTGTAGGTTCTTGCGGTTAAATCGTTCTTGCCGACAAAGAGATTGTCGTGAAAGTAGTCCGTCTTGTCGCTTAACTTTATGCATATAGAAAAAGCATTAAATAGATTTACGAAGCAGAGTAACCCCATATCACACGAAAATAAAATCAAGTAGTGGTTGTTGTTTTCAAACTCTATTAAATGCTCAAAGGGTTGTAAAATTAACTTGTCAAATCCGCTGCCTAAAAAAGTAACTTTCTTGTCTAAGTTTTTAAAGTCAGCGTCTAAGAGTATTTGTGAAATAACCTTTGCTTGGTCGTCATTGAAATACTCTGGAACTGTATCAACAGCAAACTCGTAAGCGATTTTTAAAATGCCAGCTTTAAAGTCGTGTGTGTCTATAACTAAAGTTGAGTGTAACCAAGGGTGTTCATTCTCTCCATAAGTCTTTGTAGATATGATTTTGCTTTTGTCAAGACCATTTCTTTTAAGGATTTTGTCAACGATTTGCTCTATTTTGTCTTCGTCCCTTTTGTCAATTTTGATTGTAAAGGAATCGGTAATTGCTTCCTTCTTAAAGTCAGGTATGTTTGGAAGCAGTCTCGGAATAAACTTTCCATCATCGTCAACCTCTAAAATAACTTTTTGCTCAGGGTCATCTTTCAATGTATGCAACCCTTTAAGAGGATTAGGCACATTACCTGATTTGCCTTTTATGTTTTGTAAGTGTCTTTGAAACTCAATGAACTTGTGGTTTGTTAAAGTGTGGTCAATGTTAGTCCCGAGTTTAGAGTTACAGTGCACACAAACTTTGTCAATGTGATAATAACCCTGAATTGAGTCAGGGATTACATGTTCGTCATTAAAATTTTCTTTCTCCTTTCTACAAATGATGCAAGTTTTCATAATCGATATTTTTAGGACTGTCAGTTTGAGTTAGCACTGTCCTCATAGCATGACCACCAACGAACAGGGCTTTGCGATGTTGGGGAAATAGAATTCCGTCTGCCTAGGAATGCTGCTGATTGAAAAACTTTTGTTTAAGGTAACAACAAAAAGTAAAATAGATATTCGTCCGTCGAAACCAAAACCACATAGAATTACAAATGCCCATTGTTATTCCGTTAAGCCCCAATATTGCAAAACCCCATGTTAGCAGAAGTCTGTTTATCCTAAAGGTAATTTTGGACCGTCTCCAGGCATTTCTTTTGCTTCTTTTGCTTCCTTCGCTTCTTTTGCTTCCTTTGCTTCCTTTGCTTCTTTTGTATTTTGATGTACTTCAAAATCCTTTTTTGTATCCTCTTTCATGTGATGAGGCTCTGGAACAGGGTTATTTGTTGGAGCATTTTGGGGTTCTTGTTTTGGTTTTTCTTGGTTTTCTATTTCGGGTTGATATTCCATTTGTGCTCTAATTTCTGGTGGCAACTCTGCGTTTCCTAATTTTACAGGTTTAAATAAAATTGATAAAACTAATAGTGGATTTTCAAATCTTTCTAAGATTGTTACACCTGCATTTTTTAAAACAACATGCATACTTTCAACAAAAATATCCATAATCAAATCCGCTGCCATTTCTTCGGTCAACTCTTTGGAAACATTTGAATTTCTTTTATCGGTTGCTCTTTTAACAATGTCTTCAATATCTGCTAAACCCTTTAAACCAAATTTCCCAAATAGCATAAAAGAAATAACCTTTCCTTCTGTTTCACCATATTTCAAAATGAGCCCTTTAGTTGCTAATTCCTCAATGATTTCATTACTTAAATCCATAATTAAAAGTTTTAAATGTTTGTTAATGTAGTTGGTTTATGATTTCTGCTAACTCGCTAATATGCGAAAGTTTTGTAGTACTTTTTGTATTTTTTTGTGTTATTCCTATTTTCTGTTGCACTATTGATGTCGTACTTTTTGTATTGTTTTGTATTAACTTTTCATTTAACGCTTAAATACCACATCATAGCCTCTCTAATGATTCATCTTCTGTATCCTATGAATAAATCACTTACCTTCTTTCAACGCCTTAATAATTTCATCCTTTAGCGTTTGGAACTTTCTTTCGTAAAGCTCGATAATTTTGTCCACAGGTTCGTTAATAATTGTATTTATATTAGTGTTTACCGAATGGCTACCTTCATAAAAGTTAGCCGTACAATAAAGAATGGATTCTTCATTATACTTTTTCAATCCATCTGGAACAACACCTAAGGCGTTGGCTATTTCTGTAAGTCGTTCATCGTCTAAATTTTCACTTTGTTCTATTTTACTTACAGCCTGCTTACTAATTCCTCCTAATTTTTCTCCAAGTTGAGATTGTGTCATTCCACGCAAACTGCGTATGCGCTCAATCTTCCTTCCCAAATGATTTTTTTGATGTTCAAAAGTGCCCATATTATATTAACTATTTTTGGTTAGTTTTTGATTTTTCTATCTCTAACAAATTCAATAATCTTTCATAAAGGTCGATAATTTTGTCGCTTGGCTCACTGTAAGTAATCGTAGATGCCCCTGCATTAAAAACATTATCATGAATATCATTATAATTATTGATATTATAAATTACAGCTCTTTCATCAAACTCTTTAATAATTTCAATAGTAACGCCTAATATATCTGCTACTTGCTCAAGAATATCATCCGCAATATCCTCTTGCTTTTCAAGGCTTGACAATTGTTGTTGAGTCCAACTTAGTTCAGTGGCTAAAGTAGTTTGCTTTATACCTCTATATGCCCTAATTCTAGCGATGTTCCTTCCCAAATGTACCTTCTTTGGCTTAAGATGAAATTTTGATTCCATAATTGTTTATTTTTCCC
>NZ_JBEUMS010000018.1:0-161917 GCF_040543805.1 Arcicella rosea | reverse complement strand
AAAGCTAAACTTTTGCATCGAGTTATTTCGGTCGTCCAAAGAAAAGAAAAATATGAAAATTCCGATAAATTTCCCTTGTTTTTGTCATAGAAATCTAAGGCTGAAACGCCAATGCTTTAACGTTGGTGGCAACCGCAAAAAAGACATTCAAGTAAAATAACGGGGAGATAACCATCTGACAAAACCAAACATGACTAAAACAAAAACATACAAGAATGAGAATTATTCTGATTCCCCCTTAGTTTGGTTTTCATACTGGTTTTCAAAGTGGTATAATTTCGTAGGATTGACATTATTAGTTTTAGGACTTTCATTTTGGTTAGGTAAAGTATCATTATTAATAACAGTATATCTTTCATTTATGACTTGGGGAACGATTCAACTACTTAATTTATATATTGTAATCGCACTTCGGGGACCTTTGATAAAATATATCGAAATAAATAATCAAAACTGCACTTTGACAATTATCTACAAATACCCATTTGGAAAAGTACAAACTAAAATTTTGAATCATCACTCGTTCAGTTTCCGAGTTTGGAGAAATAAAGTTGAGAGCATGACAACGATAAAGACTGATGATTTTAAAGTGACAATTCGTGATGGACAATTTGGATTAGACCTACTTGATTTATTGTATTTTAACATTGAATTAGCCAAAATAGGTGAAAAATATAGGTATTTTTGGGACTTTTGAGAACTGGGGATTGTTCCCTCGCTGTTCCAAGTTGTAAACTTGGAACAATAATAAAATACAGTCTCTGACTGCAAGAATGATGTACTTTGGCTATTCCTGCAACTGGTGCATTGTCAAGCGAACCTTCACTTATACATAAAATTAACTCAGTTTGTAAAGAGAATAAAAGACACAATTGGTTTCAGTTCAAAACTGGAACTATTCATACAACAAAATAGTATTTTATCAAAAACATGAGTCATCCCGAATTTTCTCTTGAAAAAGCAAGTTTTAAAAGATTTCACTGTTTTTGGGATTTATTCTCGTCCTTACTTTTTGTCTTGATACAAAAAGTAACCGCAGCGGCGAACCGCCTCGCTTCGCTCAAACAGTAGGAATTCATTGCCAATCAATCACAAAAAAGCGGTCAAAAAACTAATTTTATCCGCTTTTTTTGTGATTTTAAAATTCGGGATGACTCATATTTATGGTGTAAGTAAATAATTACTACTATGAGTAGAAGTATTGAGATGAATTAGGTAAGTAAAATTATAGGCTTTCAATGTAGTAAAATTGGTGAGTTCAAACGGACTATAAAAACCTGCACCAATCTGAAAAAAAGGTTTACTCATAAAATAAGTTTTTAACGACTCGTCAGCAAACATATCAGCCATTTTTACGATATAATTTGGTGAGCTTGCTTGTGAAAAAAGTTGATTAATATATTTTTCCTTCACATCCGAATCAAAAACATTATACGCCAATTTCTTTTGATTTACATTTACTGCTGTAACAGAACCTTCTGCAAAAGAAAAGCCAATTGTACGGTACTTTTCTTGGTATGTCTGATTAATGTTTTTACCCATATTGTTACCTTCATTGGCAACGTGTAAATTATGAGCCCAAACACTCATTGGATTAGGCGTTTGATTTTTCAGCCAATCTACATTATCAGCCATATATTTATCTCGCACATTTCCACTTATATAACTTGAATTGGTATAATACATTTTTAGATAATCTTCTGTTTGCACAACCACATTTGCCAAATGCTCAAGTACTTGGTACTCTTTTAATGAACTTTTTGAAACAATTAAATCTTTGTTTGTACTTACCAAACTGGCTACTTCTACAACATTATTACCATATCCACCTTTGTACTCACCCGTAATATCCAACAAAGGCTTTAATAGCAAATCCACATTATTTCCTATAGACAAGTCAATGAGTCTCATTCTCTTTACAAATTCTGGTACATTGTACTTGAAAGTCTGACAATCAATACCGAAAATATGTACTCTGTTGGCTTCTGCTTTTCCTTGATTATAGTTTTTCATCCATTCCAAAAGGTTTTTTACCTCTACAGTATTCCAAGTCCAGAAGTACATTTTGTCTTTCATGAGTTGTACAATATCTCCTTTTCCGGTTTGTACGTACTCATCAAAAATCAGCGATTCAGCATAATCCATTTCAAAAGCGAAGTATTTATGATTAAAATGTTCAACAAAATACTTGAAAAGGCGATGTTTCATGTCAAAAAACTCTTTTGTCCCATGCGTAGCTTCCCCCAAACCAATAATAGAGGCAGATTTTAATTCGTCTAATACTTTGAGTTCGTCGTCTGTTAAATCCAAGGCAGATTGCTTGAGTGGCGTAATTATCGAATTCAGTTTTGCTTGTTCTTTCGTTTCCTGTATAATAGGTGTTGGCGAAGGTGTAATAGGGTCAACAGTTTTTTCACGACAAGCAGTAAAAATAAGGCATAATAGTAAAACGACATTTTTTTTCATAATAGTAAAGTTTACGTGTTGAAGAATTAAAACAAAATATGATTTCCTAGGATTTTGATTCTACGACAACAACATTGTACTTTACCACTATTAATTATTCTTTTATATTGTTAAAATGTTTTTATGAAATTGAAAAAAGCAATTAAAAAAATGGAATTACTGAAATTCCACAATAAAACTGAGTGATTCAGCAAGTAATTACTTTAAAATATATCAAGATAGATTGTAAGATTTTCAGATAAACTCTTGTTGTTCAAAGCTCTTAAACTTGGACAGCAAAAGATTTAAACCACAGATTTAATAGTTTTTGATAATATTTCAAATCAATAGTAATACCCATAAAAAAAGCGACTTCCTAAATTGAAAGTCGCTTTTTTTATGGAAAAAATTTGTGACTAAGCACAGAATTCTTCAAATACCATTTCTAAGTGTCCAGCAATCATTTCTGCCGAACGACCTTCAATGTGATGACGCTCTACAAAATGAACCAATTCACCGTCTTTAAACAATGCTACTGAAGGCGACGACGGAGGATATGGCAAATGATATTCACGAACTTTTTGAGTTGCCTCTTGGTCAACACCAGCGAAAACCGTTACTAAATGTTCTGGTTTTTTAGCAGAATTCCAAACGGCTTCTTTCACACCTGGACGAGCAGTACGAGCAGAACAACCACAAACAGAGTTGATAAACACTAAAGTTGTTCCTTTTTCAGCTAATACTTGATCAACTTCTGAAGCTGATTTTAATTCTTTGAATCCTCCTTCTACGATGTCAGCACGCATCGGAGCTACTAAATGTTCTGGGTACATGATATAAAGTTTGAAAATTTGAAAAATAGTCAATTTGAAAATTGTTCTTCAAAGAAACACTTCAAATATGATTTTGTCTTGTAATAAAAAGCTAGCGTAAAAACGCTAAAGCACAACTTGATTAAAAACACAATTACATAAAACCGAGTTCCAATTTGGCTGCCTCAGACATCATGTCTTGCGAATAAGGTGGGTCGAAAGTTAATTCCACACTCACTTCACTTACACCTTCTATTTCACGTATTTTTTGTTCAACTTCAACAGGAATTGCTTCAGCAGATGGGCATGAAGGTGAAGTTAAAGTCATCAATACGTAAACATTATTTACAGGGAAAATTTTAATATCGTAAATCAAGCCAAGTTCATACACATCCACAGGAATTTCTGGGTCATATACGCCTTTTAGTGCTTTGATTACTTCTTCTTTTAATTCAACTTCCGACATGATTTCTATCAATAATAATGAATTTCTAGGATTATATTTAGTAAATAATTAAGCTTTCAAGCCGTAAGCGATTGCATAATTTTTCATTTGCTTTACCATCGAAGCCAAACCATTAGAACGAGTTTGAGCCAAATGTGAAGTCATTCCAATTTTATCAATGAAATACAAATCAGCAGCAGTAATTTCATCGGGAGTATGTCCAGATAATACTCTGATTAACATATTCACCAAACCTTTTACGATAATCGCTTCGGAATCTGCATCAAAAAGTAGTTTGCCATTTTCAAAACGAGCATTCAGCCAAACCCTACTTTGACAACCCTTAATGATATTATCTTCAGTTTTTTGCTCTTCTGGCAAGCCTTTTAATTTTTTACCTAAATCAATGATGTATTCATATTTATCTGCCCAATCGTCAAAAAGTGCAAACTCATCAATGATTTCATCTTGTGTTTCGTTGATAGTCATAAATTCTTTTGAATAGTTTTGAAAATAGTATTACACTGTTTTCAAACTACAATAACATTTTCTTTACTCGATGAATACCCGCCACTAATCTATCTACTTCCTCAATTGTGTTATAAACTGCAAAAGAAGCTCTTGAAGTTCCAAGTAAATTAAATCTTTGCATCAAAGGCTGCGTACAGTGATGTCCCGTTCTTACAGCAATTCCTTGATTATCAAGCAAAACTCCAATATCTTGATGATGAATTCCATCAATTACGAAACTCAATACTGATACTTTTTTCTTTGCTTGACCAATAATTCTTAGTCCTTCAATTTCAGATAATTGTTCAGTAGCATAGCTCAAAAGCATATCTTCATGGGCTGCGATATTCTCTCTTCCAAGTGCATTCGCATACTCTAAAGCTGTTTTTAACGCTACAACATCTGCAATATTTGGCGTACCTGCTTCAAACTTGTATGGCAATTCATTATAAGTAGTTTTCTCGAAAGTAACATCCTTAATCATTTCACCACCACCCATATACGGAGGCATGGCATTCAAAAGCTCTTTTTTGCCATACAAAGCACCCATACCCGTTGGTCCATATAATTTATGAGCCGAAAAAGCATAGAAATCAGCATCTAAATCTTGCACATCAATATTAAAATGTGAAGTTGCCTGAGCACCATCAATCAATACTTTGGCACCATATTCATGTGCTAAAGCTATGATTTCTTTTACTGGGTTAATCGTACCCAATGAATTTGAAACATGGTTTACAGCCACTAACTTCACTTTCTCAGAAAGTAAGTTTTCGTAAGCTTCCATGTCTAATTCACCTTGTTCAGTTACTGGAATTACTTTTAAGGTAATTCCTTTTTCTTCACAAAGCATTTGCCAAGGCACAATGTTGGAATGGTGTTCCATTCCCGACACGATGATTTCATCTCCTTCCTTGATGAATTTTCTACCAAAAGTACTTGCCACCAAGTTAATCCCTTGTGTTGTACCAGAAGTAAAAATGATTTCTTCAATAGAAGATGCACCCAAAAATTCACGAACGGCTTCTCTCGAAGCTTCAAAATCACGAGTAGCTCTTTCAGCTAATGTGTGAATCCCTCTGTGAATATTGGCATTATCGAAATTATAATAATGAGCAATGGCATTGATAACAGCAGTCGGTTTTTGTGTCGTTGCAGCGTTATCAAAATAGACCAATTTTTTTCCATTGATTTCTTGATTAAGAATAGGAAAATCTGCTCTTATTTTTTGTATGTCTAAAATATCGGTCGTTATCATGGTTTCAATGGTGCTTTTTTACTGTGAGCAATTATCCCTGATAAATCTTATCAACAACTAACTCCTGTAAATATTCTTTAATCGCAGGAATTTTCATCTTGTCAATTACTTCTTGTGCGAAGGCCAACATCAATAATGCTCTTGCTGATTCTTTTGAAATACCACGAGCTTGCATATAAAACAAAGCATCTTCGTTCAATTGTCCAGTAGTTGTACCGTGCGAACACTTAACATCATCTGCCCAAATTTCCAATTGTGGTTTGGTATTCATAGAAGCATTTTCAGACATCAATACGTTTTTACAAGATTGAAAAGCGTTTGTTTTCTGAGCATCTTCACGAACAAAGATTTTACCGTTGAATACTCCAACAGAATTATCTTTCAAAATACCTTTATATAATTCGTTAGATTCTGAATTTGGCTTGGCGTGGTCAACAGCAGTATGGTTATCAATATGCTGTTTTTTGTTTGGAATATATAAGCCAAACATATTCGCTTCTGCGTACTCGCCATCAATTTTAATATTGAGGTTATTACGTACAAAACCTCCATTAGCGGTTACAGTATTGGCTGTAAAAACTGATTTCCCAGCTTGTAGCACCGATGTTGTACCAATATGATAAGCTTTGTCTGATTCGTTCTGAACTTTGTAATAATGTACATTTGCTTCTTCTTCGATAAAGAATTCCGTTACTGCATTGGTAAATGAAGCGTTTTCTCCTAAAGAACGGAAAGCCTCTGCAATTTGTACTTCTGAACGTTTTCCAACTACAATTAAGTTTCTTGGCTGAGATGCTACATTTACTTTACGAGCATCAGCAATGAATCTTAAAATAACTGGCTGAGTAACTACTTTATTCGCTGGTACGTGAACAAAAATTCCATTATGTGCGAATGCAGTATTTAATGCAGTAAAAGCATTGTTTTTTGAATCAGCATATTGATTAAAATACTTCTCAACTAAAGCTGGTTCTTGCTTGATAGCATCAGAAAAAGTTAAAATTTGAAGTTCTGAAGCTGGACTTACAATAGAAGAAAGTTCTGCATTGTAAACGCCATTCACAAAGTAAAGGATATTTCCTTCAAGGTTTGGAATTGACGATTCCGCTACGTCTTGTGCTGAAAAATCAGAAGCTGCATTAAATTCAAAAGCTTGATTAACCAAGTTTTTGACATTAGAATACTTCCACTCCTCGTGTTTTATCGTCGGAAAGCCCAAAGTTTCGAATGTTTTCAACGCTTCTTGACGCACTTGGTGAACAGCAGATTTTGCTGCACCATTCATACGTCCTTCAATCGTTTGAAAATCTGAAATTAATTGAGCCTTTAATGAATCTTTATTATCCATGTTAATAATTGATATTGCTGTGTTATCAGAATGACCAATACACAATAAAACTCTAAATTGAATTAAGCGATTGTTTCGCCCAATTCTTCAGCATCTACTTCTGCTTTAATCCAGTCGTAACCTCTTTCTTCTAATTCTAAGGCTAATTCTTTCGTGCCAGATTTTACGATACGTCCTTTGTATAAAACGTGAACAAAATCAGGTACGATATAATCCAATAAACGTTGATAGTGAGTAACCACAATCACAGCATTATCAGGAGATTTCAATTTATTTACGCCTTCAGCTACAATACGAAGTGCATCAATATCAAGTCCTGAATCCGTTTCATCTAAAATGGCTAATTTAGGTTCAAGTACCGCCATTTGGAAAATCTCGTTTTTCTTTTTCTCACCACCCGAAAAACCTTCGTTCAAAGCACGGTTCAAAAGAGATTGGTCGATGTTCACATAAGCCATTTTCTGTTTGAACATTTTCAAGAACTGAACAGCATCCATTGGCTCTTCGCCACGATATTTACGAATTTCGTTAACAGCAGTTTTCAAAAAGTTGGTTGTTGAAACTCCTGGAATTTCAACTGGATATTGAAACGCTAAGAAAATACCTTCAGCAGCACGTTCTTCAGCAGCTAATTCTAATAAATCTGTTCCGTTAAAATCTACGCTTCCACCAGTTACTTCATAGTCTTCACGTCCAGCTAATACAGAAGCTAGAGTACTTTTCCCAGAACCGTTTGGTCCCATGATTGCGTGTACTTCACCCGCCTTAACTTCAAGATTAATTCCTCTGAGGATTTGCTTCTCCCCAATCTTCGCCTGTAAATTGTCTATTTTGAGCATTTTATCTATTAATTTCTAAACCTTGATTGATGGAGATTAACATTTACCTATTGATGTATTTCAAAATGATTACTCAATTGTAAACTTCCCAATCATGATACAAAATTAAATATTGTATTTTTTAAATACTATACTTTATTTAGAACAACTCTAAGTAAATGAAAAAAGTTTGGTCATTACTATATTTTTAGGGCTTTGTTAAGAATAAAATATCTGGATTAAAGTCAAATCAATTAAAAATTTGTGGGGCAAAATTATTTTCTCAAAAAATTATTACTCGAAAACATAGTTTAAATTCAATAGGCAATGTTTTCAAAATTACCTTTCAAAACAGGCTTGACAATGCTAAAAAATTATGAGTACTTGCGAGAAATCAGATTTCATCAATCATTTTTATGGAAAATCTCATCCAAGTTTCTTCAGAAGTAGGCACGCTTAGGCGATTGCTCATTCATAGTCCCGATAGTGGTTTAGGCAAAGTTGTTCCTTCAAAAGCACAAGATTGGCTTTTTGAAGACATCGTTCATTTAGATACAATGCGCCGTCAAGAATATGATTTTTACGTAAAAACATTACTTTATTTCCTTGACCCAGATAAGATAAAAGGGAAATTGGCAACGATTAATGCCGATAATGAACGTAATTTTTTCAAGCCAGACCATCCTGAATATTTTAATTCAGATAAAGTTATTGAACTTCAAAAATTACTTTCTGATATTCTTGAAAACGATTTAGTGAGGATGAAACTCGTTGCGGCGGCTTGTGCCATTGAAAAAGAATGGTATTCTACCCATGATGAATTGTTCAATCTTCCACCTATCGAATTAGCAAAAACGTTGATTTCAGGAAGTACTCCTTCTGGCGAAATGCTTTTCCCTCCTATTCCAAATTTTATTTTTACTCGTGATATTGGCATTACCATCAACGACCATATTTTGCTGAATCGTCCGAAGAAACAGGCACGTACTCGTGAAGCTTTATTGGTACAATATATTTTCTTTAATCACCCGATTTTTGATGCGGTTCGTAAAAATTTAATTGAAATTCCAGATAATGAAACGCTTTTCTTGTTACCAGAATACGAAGCCAACGAAGCACAAACTACATTAGAAGGTGGCGATGTAATGATGGTCGCTAAAAACCATTTACTGATTGGTATTTCTGAAAGAACAACCGTAAATGCGGCAAAACAAGTGATTAAAATTTTGTTTGAAAAGAAAATTGTGGACAAAATTACTTTGGTAAAAATTCCGAACAAACGTGATTATATGCACATTGATACGGTTTTCACGCAAGTAAAACGCAATGTTTGGGTCTTGCTGGGTTCTTTGGCTAAACCACAATTAAAAGCTGAAGATGAAGTATTAATCAAAGCGGGTTTACTTCCTTCTAAAAAAGCGGAACAAGTACATATTGTTCAGTTTCGACGTGGACAAGCACATGAACCTCGTGAAATTGCAAGTTTGGAAGAATTATTAACCGAAATTTCTATTTACGACCTCGGTTGTCAACCATTGGATGTGAAGTTTATTTATTCAGGAAATAATGAATTTCCTTATGGAGCCAGAGAACAATGGACAGATTCTTGTAATTTATTGGCAGTGAAAGAAGGTGTGGTTATCGGTTATGACAGAAATGATAAAACACTTGAGGCTTTCAAAGAAGTAGGATTTGAAACCATTAAGATGGAGGATTTATTAAATGATTTTGAATCAGGAAAACGTTCGCCTGAAACCATTCAAAATACTTTTATTATGCTTCCTTCGGCTGAACTTTCAAGAGCAAGAGGTGGCTCGCACTGTATGTCGATGCCCATTTTAAGAAGTGAATTATAATCAAAACAAGCATTTAATTAACAATTTCAAAAGCCATGCAAAATCAAACTACTGCTCATATTTTAATGATTCGTCCAGTTCGTTTTGGTTTCAATGAACAAACTGCTACTTCGAATGCTTTTCAAAATCAAGCTTTTGGTAAAGAAACGCAAGCTAGTTCACAAGAAATTGCTTTAAAGGAATTTGATGAAATGGTGGCTCAACTCCGCAAAGCGGGCGTTGATATTATCGTTATTGAGGATACGCCAAACCCACATACTCCTGATTCTATTTTTCCGAACAACTGGATTTCGTTTCATAACGATGGCACAGTAATGCTGTATCCAATGCAAGCAGAAAATAGACGATTGGAACGTAGAGAAGATATTGTAGATAGCCTTCAAGAGAAATTTTATGTCAATAAAGTCATTGATTTGTCGTCTTTTGAACAAGAAGATAAATTCTTAGAAGGTACAGGTTCAATGGTGTTAGACCGAAAAAATAAAATTGCCTACGCTTGTATTTCACCAAGAACGCATCAAGAAGTATTGGCTGAATTTGCTTTGCAAACGAATTATCAAATAGTAGCTTTTGAAGCAGTAGATGAAAATGGCAAGCAAATTTACCACACCAATGTATTGATGTGTGTTGGCGATATGTTTTCTGTAGTTTGCTTAGAAGCCGTTCCAGATTTAGATGAACGCTTGCAATTGAGAAATTCTTTAGAATCAAATGGTAAAAGAATTGTTGAAATTACACAGGCACAAATGAATCAATTCGCTGGCAACATGCTAGAAGTAAGAAGCGAAAAAGGTGATAAAATGTTAGTGATGTCTAATGCAGCCTATTATTCATTAACTTCTTCACAAATAAAAATTCTTGAAGATTACTGCACAATTCATCATTTCGACCTTTCGATGATAGAAGGAAATGGTGGCGGTTCTGCTCGTTGTATGATGGCAGAAGTACATTTACCGCTGAAATAATTTCAAATTGAATTCCACAAGAATGTTTTCAATGAACTTTCAGATTAACTTTGTCGTTTGAAAAACAACAACAGGATATAAATTTTAATAACGATATGGTAACGATCACAGAAATAGCAGCCAATAAAATCATAGAACTACGTCAAAAAGAAGGACTTACTAGCGACTTTAATGTTAGAGTAGCCGTTGAAGGAGGAGGATGTTCGGGCTTGATGTATAATCTTGATTTTGCTTCTCAACCACAAGCAACTGACATGGTTTTTGAAGACAAAGGCGTAAAGATTATGGTTGACAAAAAATCAATTCTATATTTAGCTGGTACTGAACTTGATTTTTCAGACGGTTTAAATGGAAAAGGCTTTCAATTCAAAAATCCAAATGCTACACGTACTTGTGGATGTGGCGAAAGCTTTTCGGTTTAGAAATCATTACGATTTATAAAGGAGTGTCATTTAAGCAAAGCTTAGATGACACTTTTTTTTTGCGCTACAAGTCATTTCATAAAAGTCGCTTCTACTTCTAATAAAGAGACAAGTCAATAAATTTGATTATTGCAATCTTTATCACTTTTTCGAATAAAAAATATCAGTCACATCCAATTAAAAACTGGTCAAGCATGAACAAAAATAGTGGCATATTAATGAAAACTGGTCAAGCATAAACAAAAAATGATGGCATCTCAATAAAAATTAGTCAAGCATGAACAAAAAATAGTGGCACATCAATAAAAAATGGTCAAGCATGAACAAAAAATGGTGGCACATCAATAAAAACTAGTAAAGCATGAATAAAAAATGGTGACATATCATTAAAAATTAGTCAAGCATGAACAAAAAGTAGTGACATCTCAGTAAAAATTAGTCAAGCATGAACAAAAAATGGTGGTATCTCAATAAAAATTAGTCAATGATGAACAAAAAATAGTGGCATTTCAATCAATTTTCAACAAGCTCCAAAATCATCTTAGCAAGCTCCACCTCTTTATTTTATTAATATAATATAATATTTTCACGAATATTCATAATTTTGACCCGTATTTAAACATTCAATTATGCTTTACTCAAGAATTGCAGGTATCGGACATTACGTACCTGAAAACATCATCAGCAATCAACATTTAGAAACATTAATGGATACTTCGGATGCTTGGATAACTGAACGAACGGGTATCAAAGAGAGAAGATACTTTACTTTGGGTAAAGACACCAATGCTTCAATGGCTACCGAAGCTGCCAAAATAGCGATTGAAAGAGCTGGAATTAGTGCAGAAGACATCGACTTTATTGTTTATGCCACCATTACTCCTGATTATTACTTCCCAGGACCAGGCTTTGTGATGCAAAGAAATTTAGGGATTCAAAATGCTGGAGTACTTGATATTCGAGACCAATGTTCTGGATTTATTTATGCTTTATCCACAGCAGACCAATTTATTCGTTCTGGAATGTATAAAAACATTTTAGTAGTTGGTGCTGAAATACAATCGACTTTCCTCAATCCAAGTAATGAAGGGCGAGGCGTTGCTGTAATTTTTGGAGATGGAGCTGGCGCTGTGGTCGTTCAAGCAACGGAAGATAAAAACCACAGAATACTTTCAACACATTTACACGCAGATGGCAGATACGCAGAAGATCTTTACGTAAAAGAGCCAAGCAGTAGTAGCAGTGCTGGTAGATTTTATGATAATTTAGTTAATGACAAAACAAGCGGAGATGTAATTATGAATGGAAATGCTGTTTTTAAACATGCCGTAGTACGTTTTCCAGAAGTAATTCGTGAAGCTTTAGATAAAAATGGTTTACAAGCAGAGGATATAGATTTATTAGTACCTCATCAAGCTAACTTGCGAATCTCAGAATATGTTCGCCAACAAATGGGATTACCAGAAGAAAAAGTCATGAACAATATTCAAAAGTATGGCAATACAACCGCAGCTTCAATTCCAATAGCACTTTGCGAAGCATGGGAAACCGGAAGAATAAAAGACGGAGATTTAGTCTGTTTAGCCGCTTTTGGTAGCGGATTTACTTGGGGCTCTGCTTTGATTCGATGGTAAATACTTCTCAATTTATCGCTATTGTAAAAACGATAACAAAGCATTAAAATCTTATTCAAAAAATAAAAAACCTGCAAGAAAATAAATCCTTGCAGGTTTTTATTTATAGAAAAATCTCAAAGCTCATCACTCAAGACTTAAAGCTATCAACTACCAAATAAAGCGAGTAGAAAGGAATGTTGATTCTTGGTTTTCTACAATTTGGTTAACGATGGCTTTGTTCTCGGCAGTTTCTTTAGTAGCCACTACTGTTCTGATTGAGAACGAACGCAATGCCGCTGTTACTGAGAGTGTTCCTTCTGCCGAATCTTTACGACCAGTGAAAGGGAAACCGTCTGGTCCACGTTGACATTGTGAGTTAATATTTACACGAGAAACTTGATGAACTGCAACATCCATTAATTCAGAAATTTGGTGAACATCTTTACTGAAAATAGATACTTGTTGTCCATGAGATGATTCAATTAAGTAATTGATTGGCTCTTGAATATCGCTGAATGCTACAACTGGAACTAATGGCCCAAATTGCTCTTCATGCCATACTTTCATTTCTCTATTCACAGGATATACCAATGCTGGGTAAACAATTGATTTGAACGATTCTCCACCACCTTCGTTGACTACTTTAGCACCGTGTGCAATGGCATCTTCAATCAATTCTTTTAAATATGCTGGTTTGTTTGGTTCAGGAAGTGGCGTAATGTTTACTCCTTTTTCCCACATCATACCCAATTTCAACTTACCAATTTCTTCAGACATACGCTTGTTGAAAGCATCAACTAACGATTCGTGAACCCACATCATTTTCAAAGCTGTACAACGCTGACCGTTGAACGACAATGAACCTAACATACATTCTTTCACGGCTAATTCTAAATCTGCACTTTCAGTAACGATGGCTGCATTTTTAGCATCTAGTCCTAAAATTGCTCTCAAACGGTTTACTTTCGGGTGCATTTTTTTCAATTTATCCGCTACTTTCGACGAACCAATCAAAGTCAAAGCATCAATTCTACCTGACTCCATCAATTGCGGAACTACTGAATTTCCACGACCATAAATCGTGTTAATTACACCAGCAGGGAACGAAGTACGGAAAGCCTCTAACAATGGATAATGCAATAAAGTACCATGTTTTGGTGGCTTGAACATCACGATATTTCCCATAATCAACGCAGGAATTAAAGTCGTAAATGTTTCATTCAAAGGGTAATTGAATGGTCCCATACACAAAACAATGCCTAGTGGCGAACGACGAACCTGACCGATAATTCCTTCTTCAATCATAAATCTTGAAGAATTACGGTCGATGTCTTTCAAAGCACCAATTGTATCATAAATGTATTGAACGGTACGGTCGAATTCTTTTTGTGAATCACCTAAAGATTTACCGATTTCCCACATCAATAATTTCACAACTTCATCACGTTTCGTAATCATTTGCTGCGTGAATTTCTCAACGCATTCAATACGATGAGCTACCGACATTGAAGGCCATTCGCCACGACCGTGGTCGAAAGCTTTTACGGCAGCATCCAAAATCTCCATCGCATCTTCTGGATTGGTGATAGGGTACGAACCGATTCTTTTTTGTTCTAAACCGCTTGATGTTTGAACATAAATCGGAGACCAAACGTCTTGGGTTTTTCCAGCCCATTGGCGCATCTCACCGTTTACTAAATACTCTCTTTGCTCAATCGGCTCAGTGAGGTTATATTCCGCTGGAATCTGAGCTTCGGTTGGAAATAATGTTTCTAAGTTTTTTACAGATGACATGAATTTTTCTTCTTAAAAAAGTACAATGATTTAGATTTTTGTCTTGGCAAAGTTTAAAAGAAAGGAATTTCAACAAGTAGAATGCTACCGTTTTATTTTAATAATTATAAATATACTAAAAATAATTATAATTATTGTTTTGCAGTTAAAAGTGCTCGTTACTTCTTTAAGATAAAAAAAATACCTCGTCAAAAGGTTTTCAACTGATATTTTCGACGAAGTTTGTTAATTAAAAACTTCTTTTGCGCTGTAAAACTCTCAGGATTTACCTGATTAAAAATCACTTTAAGGTCTTGAAATTCCTCTGGATTATCCCAAAGAAATTTTTCTGAATCTATATTTTTTTGTTCGAGATACTGTTCAAAAACCATGATGATTGATTGAATATTTATGAAAAAATTGATTCTTTGAATACTAAGATTCAAGTAAAACAACTCCTCTTTTTTGTTTGAAAAATAAATATACCAAAGAAGTAAATGCAAAAAAAGCAGCAAGAAAATATGGGATAATAATATTCTCTACTTTCCCTTGATAAATTTGTCCTGCAAATAATGCACCTAAACCAATGCCTGCCTCCAACGCAATATACGTTGTGGCGACTGCTCTTCCTCTATAAAGTTCGTCTGATAAATCTACAGTCCAAGCCATTAATGTTGGCGTATTGAATCCCCATGAGAACCCAAACAAGATTGACGCTAACATAAATACCCAAAAAGAGCTAGTCAAAGCGCAAAGTACCATTGAAAATACCAAAATGGCTGATGAAATCATTAAAATTGGAATTCGCCCATATTTATCCGATGATTTTGCAAAAAACAATCTGACCGTCAGCGAAGAAATTGTATAAATTGTAAAGAAAAGTCCTTTGTTGGTAATGCCTAATAATTTGGTTTGGTCTGGCACAAGTGTCAGTAATACACCTGAAGAAAAAGATACCAAAAGCATGACCGTAAAAGCGGGAATTACTCTAGGTTCAAAAACATCTTTCCAACCAATTTTAAATAATTTAAGCGAAAAAGCTTCTTTCTGAGTTGTAGGAAGTGTTTCTCGCATATTGAGCAATATTAAAATTGATAGCAATGCGAAAGCCGAAGAAGTAAAAAACATCACATTGATAGACGTCCAATCGGTTAAATAACTTCCAATACTTGGTCCGATTGACATTCCCGTTGCTGTAAAAATCCCTAGCATTCCTTGTGCTTCTCCTCTTCTATCTTCAGGAATAATATCGGCAACATAAGCCGAAGTTGCCGTCGGTTTGGTACCTGTAGAAAAGCCATGTAAAAATCGAAGTAACAAAAAACCTGCAATTGTATGCACAAAAGGATACAAACCGCCGCAAACAAAACAAACGATTGAACCAAACGCCATAACGGGTACTCTACCGATAGTGTCAGTCAATTTTCCAGAAAAAGGACGAGCAAAACCTGCGGTAAGTGTAAATAAAGCAATGATGTAACCAATGTATTCCTTTCCTCCCATCGAGCCCAAATAATCGGGCAATTCTGGAATCATCATTTGAAAACTAGCAGAAAAAAGAAAATTACTGAGACAAAGTAACCAAAACTGAGTAGTATATATTGAAGGTTGTTTTTCCATTCGCAAAGATAATTAGTAGCTACAAGCATTAAGCTTTAGCCACTAACCAAATTAAAATCTCATAATTCATATTTAATAACTCTTCATTATTGAAGAAGCTTTTTACTTTCACGCTTATTGAGCGTCATCAAGAAAGCTGGAAGTAATACCAAATTGCAAATCATCGCCATCAACAATGTGATAGAAATTAATATCCCTAAAGATTGTGTTCCTTTAAAAGTTGAGGCTGTAAAGATGAAAAAGCCTGTAAACAAGACGATTGCCGTATAAAACATCGAAACTCCAGTATTCAAAATGGTTTCTGTAATGGCTTCTTTAACAGTTCTGTTTTTATTCAATAATTCGTCTTTATAGCGAGTCAAAAAGTAAATAGTACCATCTGATGAAATTCCGAAAGCGATTGAAAAAATCAAAATGGTAGAGTATTTCAAATGAATATCAAAGAAACCCATTAAACCAGCTGTAATTAAAAGAGGAATTAAACTTGGTAAAGTAGAGATAAAGACCATTTTCCAAGAACGGAACAGCAATGCCATAATGATACAAATCAAGAAAATAGCTTGTAGCGTACTTTCTACCAAATTGCCTTGTAAGTAATCATTTTGCCAAGCATAAATTACGCTGTTTCCAGTAATTTCAGCATCATAACCACGTTTATCGCCTTTCTTATAAAACTCATTTGTTTCAGCATTATAGTTGAAAATCGTATCAATTTTCGGTTGTAATTCTTTAATAATTTCATTGGTACGAACTGTTCCACAATCGGCAATTTGAAAACTAACACGAGTATAGCGTTTAGTAGAATCAATAAATCCTTTAGCTAAATTCTGTTTTCCAGAAAGACTTGAATTGTAATCTTTCAATTTAGAAAGTTCGTCGATACCCGGCAAAACAAAGTATTTTGGATCTCCACCACGGTAAGCTTGATAAATAAATTTAGCGGCTGTCACCAATGAAACAGGCTTTGTAAATTCTGGATACTTGGCAAATTCCTTTTCCATTCTTTTTATTTTGGTAAAAAGTTCAGGTGAATTCATTACTCTTCCGGCTTCATAAGTATCAATAGCAACTTCAAAAGGCATAATTCCTTTGAAGTTCTTCTCAATAAATTTTAAATCTGTATAAATCGGATTGTCTTTCGTTAAATCATCAACGATAAATCCGATTGATTTTATTTTAGTAGTTCCGTAAACCGAAACACCAATAATACTTAGTATGACTAAATAAATAACCGTTCTACGATTATTCACCCAGCGGTCAACTGCCACTAATATTTTTGCAATTCTACCAGATTCTAAACGAGCAGTATGTTTACTTGATGGCGGCGCTAAATAGCTAAACATAATCGGAATCAAAATCAAAGAAACCGCATAAGTCAACATAACATTGATGGCGGCAACGATGCCAAATTCCATTAAAAATATACTTCCTGTAAAAGCAAAAACGCCAAAACCAATTGAAGTAGTAAGATTAGAAAGGACTAAGGTCTGACCAATTTTTTCGATAGTTACTTTTAGAGCTAATTGCTGGTCGCCATGTAAAGCGTATTCTTCGTGATATTTATTGACGATAAAAATGGCATTGGGTACACCAATCACTACCACCAAAGGCGGAATTAATCCTGAAATAATCGAAATCTTAAAACCGAAAAGTACAATAATGCCCAAAGCTGAAACAATGCCAATCAACACAACCGCCAACGCTACCAACATCACTTTGATGTTTTTGAAAAACACCAATAAAATCAATGAAGTAACAACAATGGCTAAGATTAGAAAAATGCCTAATTCATTGGTAATCTGAGCCGTCATTTCTGTCCGAATAAAAGGCATTCCAGAAAGATGCAACTCGGTTTTTTCTTTTTCTTCAAAATGTTGAGCGATTACTTTTATCTTTTTTACAGCTTCTACCCTACTTTTATCATTGATGGCACTTTGGTCAAAAGTAATCATCATCAAATGCACATTCCCTGCTTCGTTAATGATAAATCCTTTGTAAAATGGCAATTTATCTAATTTCGTTTTGACAGAATCTACTTCAATTTGTGACGTCGCTCTTTGAGTAATAAGATTTTTCGTGATAAAGCGTTTTAAAGAATCATCTTTTTCAACTCTTGGAATATTGCCCGCAAAAACTACTGTTTTTATTCCCTTTACTGCTTTGATTTCTGTCGCTAAATCTTGCCACTGTTGGAAAAAAGCCAGTTGAAACATTTTATTCGTTTCAACACCAATTACCATTACAGAGCCATCTTCACCAAATCTCTTTTTGAAAGATTCATACAACTGAAAACGCTCGTCCGACTTAGGAAGGATTTTGGGTAATTCGCTAGAAACTTGTGTTTTAGCAGCCATTATCGTCATAAAAATTGCAAGAGCAATAACAGCTGATAAATAAGAAAGTCGATATTTAAGAATTGAAAGGGCTAAATTATGCCAAAAGTTTTTCATTTTTTATGTTTGATAAAATAGATTCAACATTTCAATGGCAGCATTGATGGGCAACTTTTTACCTTCACTTACTTCTTGCTGAATATTTTTGAGATGAAGGCTCACACTGGGATGTTGATAAAATTTTTCTTCTAAGGATTGTTTGATAAAATCATACATCCAAGCAAGATTTTGCTCGCTACGTTTCTGTTGAAAAAATCCATTTTCAGTAAAAAGTAAACGATGTTTTTCGATGGATTGCCAAATTTCATTAATACCTTTTTCGGTAAGTGCCGAGCAAGTAAGTACTTCTGGATACCAACCTGTTTGATTGGGCGGAAATAAATGTAAAGCACTTTGATAAGCTACTTTTGCCAAATCTACTTGTAATTCATTCCCTGAATCTGTTTTGGTAATGGCAATCAAATCAGCCATTTCCATAATTCCTTTTTTGATGCCTTGCAATTCATCTCCTGCACCGGCCAACATTAATAATAAAAAGAAATCGACCATACCATGAACCAGTGTTTCCGACTGACCAACACCAACTGTTTCAATAATAATTACTTCAAAACCTGCGGCTTCACAAAGTAACATGGCTTCACGAGTTTTATTGGCTACTCCGCCCAAACCTCCACTTGTTGGCGAAGGGCGAATATAAGCCAGTGGCTCGTTGACCAGTTTTTCCATTCTGGTTTTATCACCAAGAATACTTCCTTTACTAATTTGTGAGCTTGGGTCGATGGCCAAAACGGCAACTTTTTTCCCTTGTTTAGTTAAAAATTGACCAAAAGCTTCGATAAAAGTACTTTTGCCAACGCCAGGCACACCAGTAATACCAATTCTAATTGAATTTCCAGTTTTGGGTAAAACTGCATTTAGCACTTCACGAGCCAATATTTTATCAGCGGGCAAATTGCTTTCTGTCAGCGTGATTGCTCTGCTGAGAATCATTCTGTTCGCTGCCAAAATGCCGTCGATATATTCTTTGGTTGTTAAGCGTTTAAGCATTTCGCTTCAAAATAATTTCTGCCCATTCTAAATCTTCTGGAGTGGTAATTTTAATATTTTCATAGGAACCTTCAATCAGATTAATATCAAAACCTGCAAATTCTACCACACTAGCATCGTCGGTAAAAGTACTTAATTCTTCCGTCTCAAATGCCTTTTTAATGATTGAAACCTGAAATGTTTGTGGTGTTTGAATCAAACGAACTGTTTGACGGTCAATTGCTTGTCCGTTTACTCGTACTGAATCTTTAGATGCCACACTTACCACAGCCGTTCCTTTTACTTGTGCTACTTCAAAACTTTCACGAATAATATCTGTACTTACAAATGGGCGGACGCCATCATGAACTGCCACAATTCCATCTGTTTCAATGACAGACAATCCATTTTTCCCGGATTGAAATCTTGAGTTTCCACCTTTTACTAATTGATGTGCTACAGTAAAATGATGCTTTTGACATAATTCTTCCCAAAAATCAAATTGACTTTCTGGTAATACTAAAATTAAATCAATGTCGGCAAAGGCTTCTTTAAAACGGATTAAAGTGTGCATCAAAACGGGTAATCCGCCAATTTCAATAAATTGCTTGGGCAAATTACTCCTCATTCGGCTTCCACTTCCGCCCGCTACGATGATGGCATATTTTTTCATGAATACTTAGAAAGAATCGGTAAAATCCTATAAAACAATTAGGCGAAAGACCTAAGCCATATTGATGCTTAATGTCTTTCGCCTGATTCTTAGAGATTATTCATCTTAAATAATCAACATGGCATCGCCATAACTAAAGAATTTATATTTTTCTTTGATAGCGATTTGGTATGCTTCCTTAATCAAATCATAACCACCAAAAGCAGAAGTCATCATCAATAAAATAGATTCTGGCAAGTGCATATTGGTTAATAATGCGTTAGGAATTCTGAAATCGTAAGGAGGGAAAATAAATTTATCCGTCCAACCTTCAATTGGTTTTAAGTGACCATCTGCTGAAACTGACGATTCCAAAGCTTTCAAAACAGTTGTTCCGATTGCACAGATTTTCTTTTTACCATCAATTCCTTCATTTACTACATCACAAGTTCTTTCTGTGATATTGAAATTTTCAGAATCAGTTTTATGTTTTGTCAAATCTTCAACATCTACCTGACGGAAAGTTCCTAAACCAACATGTAATGTTAATGGAGTAAAGTTAATTCCTTTTAATTCCAAACGCTTCATGATGATTTTCGAGAAGTGTAAACCAGCAGTTGGAGCAGCCACAGCACCTACGTGTTCAGCATAAATTGTTTGATAACGTTCCTCATCGGCAGGCTCTACTTTACGTTTGAAACGAATTTCATCTGGTAGTGGCGTTTCGCCTAATTGGTGAATTGCTTTCATCAACGCTTTGTGGTCGCCATCATACAAGAAACGGATAGTACGTCCACGTGAAGTGGTATTGTCAATTACTTCAGCTACTAAATCACTATCACCAAAATATAATTTATTACCAACTCTGATTTTACGAGCAGGATCTACTAATACATCCCAAAGGCGGTGTTCTCTATTTAATTCACGCAATAAAAATACTTCAATTTTTGCACCAGTTTTTTCTTTTTGTCCAAACAAACGAGCAGGAAAAACTTTAGTATCATTGGTAACCATTACATCGCCATCGTCAAAATATTCTAATATGTCCGAAAACATACGGTGCTCAATTGTTTTGGTTTTTCTATTTACGACCATTAATCGTGATTCACCTCTGTTCTCTGGTGGGTACAAGGCAATGAGGTTATTAGGGAGGTCGAATCTGAACTCAGATAGTTTCATTCTAATAATGTTTGCGGTTTTTTCGCCTGGAGTCATTTCTTACGGTTTTTAAACTTGGATTTTGTTTGATAAAATGATTGGTCTATGGGTTTTTATCGTATAAAACCAAAACATCTATCCTGATTTTATACCAAAGTCTCACGCCCTATAGCTAAATGACTTCAATACGATTCTTGCAAATATACAATTTCGAGATAGGGCTTGTCAATACAAAATGATAATAAATTAGTCTTTTAGTTGATTATTCGAAATTATTTAGCGATTATACACAGAAGCCTAAAGCGAACAAGCTCATTATTAGGCAATTGTATTTATCTCAAAAAATTGAAATAAAAAAAATATTTTATCGGATAACTTTAAAATTGCTGATTTTCAGAAGGTTTTCAGTTTAGTTAATCATTTTCACCAAAATATTTTCAAGAACCAAAACCTTAAATCGAACAAAAAGAGTAATAAACGGTTAAATGAAAGTATCTAAGTATATTATTATTTTTAACAATCGTCAAATGTCTAAAATTTCAATTTTCTGGTTCCGCCGTGACCTCCGTTTACATGATAATGCAGGATTGTATCATGCACTCAAAAAAGGTATGCCAGTATTACCAATCTTTATTTTCGACAAAAATATTTTAGATAAATTAGAAGATAAACGTGACCGTAGAGTTGAATTTATTCACCAAGCTTTAACTGAAATCCAAGCATCTCTTCAAGAATTAGGTTCTTCATTATTAGTAAAATACGGAACACCAGAAGAAGTATTTCCTGAATTACTCAATCAATATGATATAGCAAGTATTTTCACCAATCACGATTACGAATTGTATGCCAATGAAAGAGATGAGAGCGTTCGAGAATTCGTAACAAACGAAAACATAGATTTTAATACTTATAAGGACCAAGTAATTTTTGAAAAGAAAGAAGTCCTCTCTGGCACAGGCACTCCTTACACAGTTTTTACGCCTTACAGCAGAAAATGGAAAGAAAAACTCAATGACTTTTATTTAAAATCATATCCTACAGAAAAGTATTTCAAACATTTTTTACAGACACAAGCTTTTGAAATTCCAACTTTGGCGTCAATGGGTTTTGAAGCAATTGGTACAAATTTCCCCATTAAAGTATTAAGAGATTCCATTGTAAAAAATTATGCTGAAAAACGAGATTTTCCTGCCATTGTCGGTACTTCAAGATTATCTGTTCATCTTCGTTTTGGTACGCTAAGTATTCGTGAATTAGCCCGAAAAGCAAACACACTTTCTGAAACTTGGCTCAATGAATTAATCTGGCGAGATTTTTACTTCAATATTTTATACAATTTCCCCCATATTTCTCAAGGTCATGCTTTTAGGAAAGACTATGATAAAATCATCTGGCGAAATAATGAAACAGAATTTAAAGCCTGGTACGAAGGCAAAACTGGCTACCCTATTGTAGATGCGGGAATGCGAGAATTGAATGCTACAGGTTTTATGCACAACCGTGTAAGAATGATTGTTGCGAGTTTTTTAACTAAGCATTTGTTGATTGACTGGCGTTGGGGTGAAGCTTATTTTGCTCAAAAATTATTAGATTTTGATTTTGCGGCTAATAATGGTGGCTGGCAATGGGCATCTGGAAGTGGTTGCGATGCGGCTCCGTATTTTAGAGTGTTTAATCCAACGCTACAAACTCAGAAGTTTGATAAAAACCTTGAGTACATCAAAAAATGGGTTCCAGAATTGAATAGTTTTGATTACCCTCAACCAATCGTTAATCACGATGTGGCAAGAAAAAGAGTTTTGCCAGTTTATCAGAAAGCGTTGAAGGAATTAATGTGAGACTTAAGGATTTTGGACTTAAAGAATCTCGATTTCAACAGCAAATTAATACAAGCATAATCCTGAAAGGATGTTAGGATTATAGAATAAGCAAAAACAATGTAGTCACAACCCTGAAAGGGTGATATAATTGAAAAATCAATATGACCAAAATTATGTCACCCTTTCAGGGTTAGAGATTCAGACATTTCTATTTCCTCTAATCCTGCCATCCCTTCGGGATTATTAAAAAATTAATCTATACCCAACGAAAATAAATTCGATATAAAAACTTCTGTCTTCTAGTCCTAAAGTCTCCAAATCCTAAAGTCTTTATCTTAATCCTTCAAAATATAATCCTTCAATTTTACTTCTAAATCTTGAACAGACATATTTCTGAAAATCCCTCCGTGGTTTACGAATGAAATTTCTGCTTTCTCTTCTGAAACTACAATAATTGCCGCATCCGTTTGTTCACTCATACCAAAGGCTGCACGGTGTCTGAAACCTAAAGCTGGCGAAATAGTACCACTTTCTGAAACGGGAAGCATACAACGAGCCGCAGCAAGTCTTCCGCCTTTGATGATAACAGCGCCGTCGTGCAAAGGACTATTTTTATGAAAGATTGTCAGCAATAATCTTTTTGATACTTCTGCATCCAACACATCGCCCGATTCGATAAATTTCTTTAAATCATCTTCTTTTTCAATCACAATCAAAGCCCCGGTATAAGTGGTTGCCATTACTTTTACAGCTTCTACGATAGATTGTAAGGTGGAAAGATTCTCTTTTGATACTTTAGGAGTATAAAATCTTTTGAGCAAAGCATTTTCACGAAAAGAAGTAGAGCGACCAAGCATCATTAAAAAACGACGAATTTCTTGCTGGAAAATAATCAGCAAAGCCAATACACCCATGTTCATAAACTGTCCTAAAATAGAAGACAGAAACTCCATTCCTAATGCTTTTGACACCAAGAAAACACCATAAATAAGTATATAGCCAAAGAAAATCTTGTTAGCAATACTTCCTTGTATCAGTTTATAAATCTGATACAACATATATGCTACCAATAAAATATCTAAAATATCAATCCAATCAATTGTTAAAAAGCCTATTCGCATAGTATATTTTTTGTTTTAAAAAGAGGTTGTAAATATTTAGCAAAGCACGATTCATAAACTATCTGGTAATACCCAATATTGTTGCTCCGTCCAAACATATTTTCGCATACGTTTCTAATTTTGAAGGTTGGCAAACTCCAGCAAAATCGCCCTTACATCCCAACATATCAGTAATTACTTGAAAATGTAAATGTGGAGGCCAATCTCCATTAATAGGAAAGTCACCAAACTCAGCAATTTGTTCTCCTGCTTCAAAGACTTTTCCTTCAAAAAGATCTACAAGGCATTCTTCATTCAAATGTCCGTACAAAGTATAAAAAGTCTTTTCTTCTAATTGATGTTCAAGAATTATGGTTGGTCCATAGTCACCAAAACCTTTGTTATTTTGAAAACTATGCACTTTTCCAGTAAGAGGAGCAAATACTGGTGTTCCCGCAGGAGCCCAAATATCGATACCTAAATGAATGGAACGAACTTCATCATTTTGCTGAAAATGTTCACTTCTACGATAAATATAGCGATTTTCGAGGTAACCACCAATCGCACAAACGGCATTGGCTTGCTCAATTTTTCTCGTAACGTACTCATTAAATAAAGCGGTATCCGACAAATTTAATTCCGACAATTCGGAATTATTTTCAGTTAAATCAATTTCGTAAACGATATCATGTTGAAAGTCAAAAGGAACAACAGCTTGAAATTTATATTTTTTTATGGTTTCTAACATTTCAAATCTATAGTTTTAGGGCACCGTATTAAAGTAATTCCATCGCTTCAAAACAAAAACACTTTTACAAAAATCGTCGGCATTTTTCAACCTAAATCTCTTGTAAAAGTGTGTTTGTGATGAAAATTTATTTTGCTAATAAATTTCTATTTTCTTCAAAATTACAGTTTTTTAAGCAAAAAATGACCTATTTTTCATTAATTACGTCAAAAAAAAACGATTTTATGAAGTGTTTTTGAAAGTTTTCTTTTTTTGTGAAATAAAACAAAAAAGAATAAACAAGTATTTTAGTACGCCATTCAACGCAAAATCGACTTAGAAATTCTCCTCCTTTTTTAGTAACTTGATATTTCAAAAAACCAACCAATCATCAATGCAACTAATCCTTCACTCTTTTAATTTACAATTGCGTCACACTTTTACGATTACGCATGAATCACGTGATGTGCAACCTACTTTGATTGTTGAACTTCGAGATGGCGAATTCAGCGGTTTTGGCGAAGCTACCGAAACCCCTTATTATGGCGTGACAATGGCAAAAATGTCAGCGCAATTAGAAGGCGTTCGCTCGCTGATTGAAAACTATGATTTACAAAATCCAGAGCAATTCTGGAGTGATTTATATCCTTATCTCAAAGACGAACATCCTTTTGCTTTATGTGCTTTAGACATTGCTGCAAACGACCTTTGGGCAAAGAAAAAAGGACAACCTTTGTACAAACTTTGGGGCTTGAATACTACTAAAAATCCAATTACTGATTATACAATTGGCATTGATACCATTGAGAAAATGGTCGAAAAAATGCAAGAAGTACCTTTTCCATTGTATAAAATTAAATTAGGAACGAAAGATGATATTAAAATTGTACAAGAACTTAGAAAACATACTGATGCCGTTTTCAGAGTAGATGCCAATACAGCTTGGGATGTAGAAGAAACAATTAAAAATTCTTTTGCCTTAAAAAAATTAGGTGTAGAATTCATCGAACAACCGATGAAAGCCGACAATTGGGAAGGCATGAAAAAAGTATTTGCAGAGTCGGCATTGCCCATCATTGCTGATGAAAGTTGCATTGTGGAAGAAGATGTGGCTCGTTGTTTTGGTTTTTTTCATGGAGTAAATGTAAAATTGATGAAGTGTGGAGGACTTACTCCTGCCCGAAGAATGATTGCACAAGCTCATACACTTGGTTTAAAAGTAATGGTGGGATGTATGACGGAATCAAACGTGGGTTGTTCTGCCATCGCACAACTTTTACCACTTTTGGACTATGTAGATATGGATGGAATCTTGTTAGTAGATGATAAAATCTCAACGGGTGTAACCATCGACTACGGAAAAGTAATTTACGCCAACGAAAACGGAACTGGAGCGAAGTTGATTTAGTCTTCAGCTCTCAGCATTGAGCTTTGAGCTTTTTAATACTAGACAATTTTAAAAACAGTATTAAAATTTCTCATGGCTCATAGCTCAATTCTCAATGCTATAACCATGAAATACCTTACCAATCAACTCCCAAGTAATACTTTAGTCAGCGACAAACAGACTTATCTTTGGTTTAGCGGCACTTCGTATTTGGGCATTCCACATCATCCTGTTTTTAAGGAAAATTTTATTAAAGCTGTTGCCGATTATAGTACTTCTTGGGGAAGTTCAAGAAATAATACGGTTCAATTAAGTATTTACGAAAAGGCTGAAAAAGCATTGGCAGATTTTGCACAAATGCCAGCTGCTCTAACGGTCTCATCGGGAATGTGGGCGGGGCAATTGGTAGTAAACTTCTTAAAACATGAAGGTGCTACATTCTTTTTTGCTCCGAAAACACATCCTGCTTTGTGGAATGGAACGATTCCATTTTCATCAGAAAGTTATCAGGAATGGACTTTATCAATTGCCGAAAAAGTACAAAATAGTTTAGCTGACAAGATTGTCATCTGTGCCGACTCTGTGGGTTCTCCTTATGTTGAATACTTTGATTTTGAATGGATTAATACGCTTCCTTCCGATAAAAACATTACCGTCGTTATCGATGCTTCGCATAGTTTTGGGATTGATTTACCTAAAATTTCGGCTAAAAACATTCGCCTAATTATTACTTCTTCGCTCAACAAAGCAATGGGTATGACAGGAGGAGTAATTTTTGCAGAAAAAGATTTTATCGAAAAGCTCAGACATTTTCCAATGTTCTCAGGAGCATCACCAATGATGCCTGCTTTGTTGGAAGCCTTTGTCAATTCAACTAATATTTTTCAAGAGCAAAGAGTAAAACTCTTGAACAATATTCAATACTTCAATCAACAGATTCCCAATTCAAATTTAGATTGTATTGACAAATATCCTGCTTATTGTACGCATCAAGTAGGTTTGCATGAACACCTCAAAAGTCACGGTATCATGACTGCCTGCTTCCCTTATCCTACCGTCACCGATTTGCCCGTTACTCGTCTGGTAATTAGTGCCTTGCATACAAAAGAAGATTTAGATAAATTGGCTGAGGTTTTGAATATTTGGTTTTGAGTTTTAAATCCTACGACTGTTATGAACTTTGACTTATTAACGAACACTATCCTTGAAACTCATACAACACTACAACAAAGTGCTGTAAAAGCGATAAATACACATCTAACTATTCGGAATTGGCTAATTGGTTTTTATATCGTAGAATATGAGCAAAAAGGTGAAGATAGAGCCAAGTATGGAGAGGGTTTAATAGATGCAATCGCCAAAAAAATGAAAGCTATTAAAGGAATAGACCGTAGGTCACTTTTCAGATTTAGAACTTTCTATCTGTATTACCCTCAAATAGGAGATTTTTTAAAAAATTCTTCTATTATACATATTCTACCCTCTTCATTTTCAAATACAATAATTGTGGGTTCGCCAACCCCACAATTGATAAACAGCCTAAAAATAATACCTGCTGATAAACTAATCGCAAAACTTTCATATACGCACATTGAACAATTACTGTCAATTGACAACCCAATCAAACGCACATTCTATGAAATTGAAGCCATCAAAGGAACGTGGAGTGTCAGCGAATTGAAACGACAAATTGCAACCTTGTATTTTGAAAGAAGTGGTATGAGTTTAAACCCTGAAAAACTTAGTCAACTTACATTTGAAAAAGCTGAAAAAACAGACAATTACGAATTGATAAAGTCACCTTTTGTTTTTGAATTTCTTGGACTAAAAAGTCATGAAGCTATTCTTGAGAATGATATTGAAGACGCTCTTGTGGAAAATTTGCAAGAATTTATGCTTGAATTAGGACATGGATTTTGTTATGAGGCTCGGCAAAAACGTATTTTGATAGATGATGAGTACTACTTTATTGACTTAGTTTTTTATCACAGAATCCTCAAATGCCATGTCTTGGTGGAACTAAAAGCTGATGTTTTCAAGCCTGAATTTGCCTCTCAACTCAATACTTATGTGGCATATTATAATAATGAAGTAAAACGTCAAGATGATAACCCTACGATTGGGATTTTACTCTGTACACAAAAAGGGAAAAAATTAGTAGAATATGCTTTGGCTGGAATGGATAAAAACCTTTTTGTAACAAAATACTTGGTTGAATTACCAACAGAGCAACAGTTTATTGACTTTATTAACCAAGAAACCAAGAAGCTTTAGGGGCTTAGCATATTTTACTTTATGGCAATTCCATTAAACAAAATGACTATTACATTTTACTAGATGGCAATTTCATTAAACAAGATGACCGTTACATTTTACTAGATGGCAATTCCATTAAACAAGATGACAATTACATCAAACAAGATGATTATTCTATTTTACTAGATGGCAATTTTATTAAACAAGATGACCATTACATTTTACTAGATGGCAATTTCATTAAACAAGATGACAGTTCCATCAAACAAGATGACCATTACATTTTACTAGATGGTACTTGCATTAAACATGAGGTCGATTTTAGTCAAATTATGAGTATTGTAACTGATACCGAAAGTAGCACGAGTTTCCAACTCGTAAAGCAATTGTTATACGAGCTGGAAACTCGTGCTACGGAAATACATCAACAAATAGCCCAATGAATAAACAAAAAACAAAAAGAACCTTAAAGCTAATCGCTTTACTGCTAATGACTTCTATTATGACTCAAGCTCAAAATCTTGATACTGATTTCCTTCCCAAACTAATGGCTACTAAGCCCGAACAGTTCAAGGACATTTTGGATAATGCCGATAAGTATCGGGTACAAATTCTTTATACTCAGATTAATAGAGATAAAAAGAACCGTCCGACTTTTAAAATTTATGGTTTCAGAATCAACAATTCAGAGTATTTTTATCCAGCCAGTACAGTGAAGTTTCCAGCCAGCTTGATGGCTTTGGAGAAAATTAATCAGCTAAATATCAAAGGCTTAACAAAAGAAACTCCCATGTTTACGGGTGCAGAGTATGAACGACATACACCTGTAACGAAAGACTCTACGGCAGAAAATGGTTTGCCTTCAGTAGCACATTATATCAAAAAAATCTTGATGGTTTCAGATAATGATGCTTTCAATCGGCTGTATGAATTCTTAGGACAAGAAGCTTTTAATGAGACGCTTCATCAGAAAGGCTATGAACATAGTCGTATTTATCATCGCTTACAAGTGGGCATGAACCGTGAACAAAACCGAAGAACGAATCCTATTCAGTTCAAAGAAGGCAACAAGGTTTTATACGAACAACCTATGGTAATTTCTGAGAAAAATTACGCTTCTCCTACACCAATTTTAGTAGGCAAAGGCTATATGAAAGGAGATTCTCTGGTGAAAGAACCCTTTGTTTTTACTGATAAAAACTTTTTTCCATTGTTAGAGCAGCAAGGTATTTTAAAAGCTGTACTTTTCCCAGAAGCAATTCCTACTAAACAACGCTTTCAATTGACGGATTCCGACTATCAGTTTTTGTACAAGTATATGTCGCAAATGCCTACAGAAAGTACTTATCCCAAGTATGAAGCTCCTGATTTTTATCCGACCTATTGCAAGTTTTTGATGTATGGAGGTAATAAAGATACTGTAATAAATCCTAATATTCGCATCTTTAACAAAGTAGGCGATGCTTATGGTTTTTTGTTGGATAATGCCTATATCGTTGATTTTTCGACAGGTGTAGAGTTTATGTTAACGACTGTTTTACTTTGTAATAATGACGAAGTTTTCAACGACGACCATTACGATTACGAAACCGTAGGCTTTCCGTTTATGAAGAATTTAGGACAATTGATTTATGATTTTGAAAGTACTCGTCCTCGAAAATACAAAGCAGATTTGAGTAAGTTTAAGAAGAGTTATGATAAGTAAATATTACTATCTTTGAGCTACACAAATTTCAATCAATATCGTTCACATTTTTACAAACCTTTCTATGAAAAAAATTCTTTTTACTACTGTAATTCTATTATCATTCATTACCCTTGTTCAAGCCCAAATAACACTAAAACCTACATTTTATAATGTTTGTAGAGGTGCAACCATGGAACTACCTTTTACTTCAAATAGTAGCTTTGAATCAGGTAATACTTTTAAAGTTCAAATTAAAGGAACTTTCGCAGATACATGGACTGACCTTGTTACTTCTGGCACTGCTAGTCCTTTAAAATTTACGATTCAAGACTCCTTCTCAGTTGACCAATACAGCAATTATTCTATTAGAATTATTTCATCAAAGCCACAAATAACGAGTGATACACATTTCATTAGCACAGTATTGACAACTCCATTTGTTAATTTAGCTGGTATTCTTGACCCAGTCGTTAATCCAAATAGTCCGGCAGGCTTATTAATAAATGGTAGTGGCACATTACCTATTAAAGTAGTTTTAGATGACAGCTCAAGAATCAATATAGATTATTTTGAATATGGAAAAGGGTTTCCGACATATCCAACAACCTCCAAAGAATACAAAATTGCCTATGCAGAAAATGTTTGCGGTAAAGGTATATCAAGTGGTAGTGCAAAAGTAACTGTTAATGAAATCGGTATATTGCCGCTACTCAATTTTGACGAAAAGATATGTATTGGTGGAAAATTAAAATTATCCTATTCAGCTAATAACAGTTTCAATCAAGACAATAAATTTAAAATAATTTTAAAACAACTTTGGTCAGAAAAAAAAGAATTTAAGCTTGATGCTATAGACAGAGGTGGATTTTTAGAAGCCACTATCCCAGATTATATTACTACAGGGATGAAGTATGAAGCCAGAATTTCCAGTACTAGCCCGAAGGCTATTTCACCTTCTACTGGGAATCAGTACACTGTAATTATTGGTGCCGCTCCTTCAGCTGAAATACTCACATCAAACACTACGATTACAAGTGGTGAGAGGGTTACTTTAAATATTGGGTTAAAAGGAGTAGGTCCATGGAATGTTATACTAAGCAATGGAACTCAACTTAAATACTCAGATTTAAATTATACTTATGATAATTATACTGTTAATACTGATATTAACCCTCAGAGGAGCATAGATATTAAAGTAGCTTCTGTAATAAGTGCTTGCGGGGTTGGGACAATTGGAACAAAAGGAGTTAGCATAACAGTACTGAATAGTCCAGAAATTGTGATTAATCCTGTTAAACAAGAAAACCTAAGTGTATGCCTTGGGCAAACTTTTGAAGCAACTTATTCTACATTTGGAGATTGGGGTAATGACGAAAGCCTTTCTGCATTTTTATCAATTGGTGCAGGTGAAAGCTATCCTAAAATTACCGTTCCTGCTACATTCAAAGAGGGGAAATTGAAAATTACGATTCCTAAAGATTTATTAAATAAAATATATACAAAAGATTTTTATTTAGGCATTATTTCCAAAAATGGAAAAATAGCTTATAGTCCGTTTATTTTATATGTGAATAGTTTTCCTGAAGTATCATTTTTTAATGAAACTACTACTATTACAATCCCTAACAGCGGTGAAGTAAAACTACCTATCAGTATTAGAGGAGTTGGAACCACAATTGTAACGTTAGACGATTCTAGTACACACGCATTTCACTCCGAGTTTAATGGTATCCATAAAGTTTACATCCCTTTAAAAGTAAACGAAACTACTACTTTTAAAATAGCATCTTATAGCAATTTTTGTGGTAAAGGTATTTCAACGGATAATCGCTGGGCTAATGTTACAATAACAACGCCACCAACTAATGGTTTAATTCTAAAAGCATTTCCACAAAGGGTTTGTGTAGGTGCTAATGCAAAAGTTTATTTCAAAGCAACAGGAAATTTTACTAGTGATAACGATTTCAAAGTAGAACTAACTTCCTTTCAAAACAATATCCCTATCGTTTTAGGAACGGCAAAAACTTCACCCATTGACATTAAAATACCTGAAAATTTAGTGATTGAAGATAATAATTTTTATCTTATTAGAGTAATTGCAACAAACCCTACAATAAGCACAGAAACAGAAAGAATCATTATTAATAAAAAGCCTTCTGGAAAGTTATCTATCCTGACAGATGATTACAATAAAGGTATTCTTCCAAGTACAGAATTAACTTTCAATATTGAGAATTCTGGGGGATTATCAGCCTCAAATATCTTTACATTTTCAGATGGCTCAACTGCAAGTGGTAATCAGTATATTCACAAAACCTTCTCAAAAAGTACTACGTTTTCTTTAGCTTCTGTTAAAAATGAGTGTGGCATAAATACTGATGTTAAAAACAGCTTTGAAATCAACGTTTTTCCATACATTACTAACCATAATATTAATTTCACAAGAGAGGAATGTCTTGATAAATTAATTTCTTACTCATACGATGTTGAAGGGGAAATGAAAAGTGGAACAACATTCACCCTACAAATTGCTTCAGCTAAAGATTCTATTTTTAGAGATGTTGTCGTAGATACTCCTGATAATCCTATTAAATTCAAGTTTCCCACAGGTCTAAAAGACGGATATTACTTTGTCCGATTAGTCAATAAAGCCACAAAATATAATTCAGCTTGGCAATGGTTTAATTTATACTCTCCCGCAGTGGTAGAATTATCAACCAAAGATGGTTCAAACACAATAACAACTGACGGAGAAAATAGTATTGATTTAATTTATAAGATAAAAGAAGGGTCTTGGGGAACTTTTCTTACTACTGACAATTACAATCAAACTTTTACGAAAACCTTTTTTTTATTTCCTTTTGATAAAGACGAAATAACCCATAAAGTCAATCCAACCAAATCAACTACATATACCTTAAAGTCTGTTTCAAATTCAATTTGTGGTTTTGGCAAGGTTTCTGGAAGTGTTAAAATAACAGTCAAGCCTTCTGTGAAGCTAAATAGTTTAGAAAGTTATACTTTATGTCCTGAAAAAGATATTCTTCTTAACTATTCTACTTTCGGTGAATTTGCTAATGACAATATTTTTAAATTTTCGTTAGTAGATGATAAGAGCAACAAAATAGAAATTGGTCAAATTAATAAGTTACAAGGAACATTGAAGTTAAAAATGCCTAAGACCTTTGCATCTTCAACTTATAAAATGGAAGTTAGTTCGACTAACCCTGTAACATCAAAAGAATTGGTTTCTTATCTAGGTGTGTCTAATCTGCCTGACGTTACACTTTCGGGAAACACTATTATTAACCAAGGGCAAGTAACATACATAAACCTTATCAATAATGAAGCTGTAGCTGATATTAGTTCAAACTTAGATTTCACACTTTCGGATAACATAGCAAGGTCTATTTATACTCCCAATAAAAAGGCTTCAATCTTTGTCAGCCCCAACCAAACAACTACATATACATTGAAGTCAGTTTCAAATATATGTGGTCTTGGCAAAATATCAGGGAGTGCAACTGTTACAGTAAACCCTGCTTCTGACAAAATGATTAGTACAAGCCTCCCTAATAATATGCGTTATTTATGTTTAGGTTCTACTCAGGAATTAACGTTTACTTATCAAGGAAGCTTTACAGCAAACAATAAATTTTCAGTCCAAATTTCAGATAAAAATGGTGATAATTATAAAACTGTAGCTTCTGAAGGAAACGGTTCTCCTCTGAAATTTAAAGTCCCAGAAGACTTACCAATTGGTGATAATTATAGAGTACGAGTAATCGCTTCAGATGTTAATGTAAGTAGCGCATCTAATATTTATCCATTAGGTTTAAGAACTATCTCTACGGCAGAGTTGGATTCAACAACCTATCTTTTTAAAGAAGGTAAACCTGTAAACCTGAAAATTAATTTAACAGGAACCCCTCCTTGGTATGTAAAATTTGGTTCTGATGAATTATTAACAGCTTATTCTCAGGCGATTTATTCATCTCCTTATGTAAGAACAATTACTCCAACGATGCCTACTTCCTACAAAATCTTTGCTGTAAGTGACGGTTATTGTTTAGGAAAAGTACTAGGAACTGGAATTGCTAAGATAGAACTTATCACTGCCAATGAAGACCCTAAAGATTTGAATATTACGTTGTTCCCCAATCCAACACCAAACTTTGTAACGATTAGAAGTGATTATTTTAAAAATACAAGGTTGAAAATTGTTGACGCTTTAGGAAAAGATATTTTAGAACAAGATTTGGTCAAATCCGAAACGGTTTTGGATTTCAGTGGCTTTACAACTGGCTTATATTTTCTGCAATTCAATAGAGATAATAAACGGGTAGTATATAAAATACAAAAACTTTAATTTTATAAATACTAAACTCCTTTCAAGTGTTAAATTTGAAAGGAGTTATTTTTTAAAACATGCTATACATAGAAGCATTTAATTCCCTAACAGACAACAACTTTCATCATCAACATTATGAAAAAACATTTCCTTATTTTATTCCTCTCTAGTTTTGTAGCTTTTGCAAAGCCAATCAAAAATACTTTGCCAAAACGGAGTATTGTTGATTCTTCTGTCACTCAAATCATTGATAGTTTTACCCAAAGATTTGCTCCAGATAAACGCACAGCTATTTTTCAGATTGATGCTTTTAGAAAAGAAAATCAATTGGTTTTAACAGGAAAAACGAATCTAATTGAAGCTAAAAATGCTTTAATAAATCGACTGAAAATTGGTAATACAATTGTTGTAGATGAAATCAAAACCCTCCCTGAAGCAGAATTAGAAGATAAAATCTACGGTTTGGTTGAAGTCTCCGTTTGTAATATTCGTTATTCGCCTCGCCATAGCGGAGAGCTGGCTTCACAGGCTTTGATGGGGACACCTGTAAAGATTTTAGAAAGAGAAGATAATGGTTGGTTATTAATTCAAACGCCAGATAATTATATCGCTTGGGTGGACAGAGGTGCTATTACCACCATCAAAAAAGAACAATTAAAACAATGGCAAAACTCGCCTAAACTTATTTATACTCGTTCTTATGGTTCGGCTTATTCTGAAGCGAATATTAATTCAGAAACTATTTCTGATTTGGTAGCAGGTTGTATTATTGAATTGAAAGCTGAAAAAGACGGTTTTTACGAAGTACTTTTCCCTGATAACAGAAAAGGCTTTATCGCTAAAAACGAAGCTAATCTTTATAATAAATGGCTCTCAGGAATTAATGCTACAGAAGAAAATCTTGATAAAACTTCAAAACGTTTAATGGGCGTTCCATACTTATGGGGCGGTACTTCTTTCAAAGGTGTAGATTGTAGCGGTTTTACCAAAACCGTTTATTTCTTGAACGGCATTATGCTTCCTCGTGATGCTTCACAGCAAGTAATGGTTGGCGAGACTGTTGATAAAACAGGCAATTGGTCAAATTTAAAAACTGGCGATTTATTATTCTTCGGAGAAAAACGTGAAGATGGCTCTGAAAGAGTAGTCCACGTAGCGATGTGGTTGGGAAATGGAGAATTTATTCACGCTTCGGATAAAGTAAGTATCAATAGTATGAATTCTTCTGCTCCGAATTATGATGCCTACAATTTCAAAAGATATTTACGAGCAAAACGTATTTTAAAAACAGGTATGGAAGGAATTGGTAAGTTGAAAGCAGATAAGGTTTATTAGTAAATTATGAATTATGAGATATTAATTATCAAATGTAGCTTGATTGACTATTAAGTTCTCTCTTTCCATTCTGATTTTTAAAATCTCATAATTCATAACTCAAAATTAGACTATTAAGCTCCAAAAACTCCTTTTATTTTGCCCCAAAGTCCTTTTGATGCTTCTTTGGCTTCTTCTATTTTTTCTGTGGCAACTTCTTTTAAGTCTTCAATTCCTGCACTTACTTCTTCTTTTAAATCATTGAACTCCTCAGTAGCTTCGGCTTTCAATTCTTCGGCTTTGGCAGCAATATCTATGTTTTTCAATTCCGTAATTTTTTCATTGACGGCTTCTTTTACATCTTCTAATTTTTCAGTCGCTTCTGCTTTAAGCTCTGTGATTTTCTCTGTTGCTATTGCCTTAGCTTCTTCAAACTTTTCAGTAGCTTCAGCTTTTACTTCCTCGAATTTTGCTGTTGCTTTCGCTTTCAACTCTTCTGCTTTACCTGCAAAATCAACATTTTTTAATTCCGTGATTTTTTCTTCGAATGCTTCTTTTACTTCATCGAGTTTCTCAGTTGCATCGGCTTTTAGTTCAGAGGCTTCTTCTTCTGTCGCTATTTTTACTTCTTCAAGTTTTTCAGCTGCCTCAACTTTCAATTCCTCGGTTTCGGCGGCAATATCAATATTTTTTAATTCAGAGATTTTTTCAGTAACCGCTGTTTCTGCTTCTTCAAGTTTTTCAGCTGCTTCTGCCTTTAACTCCTTAGCTTCAGCAACCACATCAGTACCCGTAATTTCACTGATTTTATCCGTTGTAGCTTCGGCTAAATCCTCAAGTTTATCCGCAAGAGGTACTTTCTTATCTTCTAATTGTTCGTCGGTTTGAGTTTCTTTATTTTCCATTATTTATGTTGTTAAAGTGACATTACACAAATATGAATAATTTTAACAAAACTCCCTAATAATCAACACAATAAGTTATCATTAAATAAACTTACTTTAGTTCTTTTCGAGGATTACGAAAAGCATATACTAAAATCCCGATTGCAAAAAGAATAACAGGTACACTTAGCCATTGTCCCATGTTGAAAGTCATATCATTTTCAAAAGATACTTGATTTTCTTTAAGGAATTCATAGAAAAAGCGGAGAATAAATACGTATAATAAAAATACGGCTGTCATAAATCCATTGGTTGTATTTTGCTTTTTTCTTGACCAAAACCACATCAAGATGACAAAAAGCACCAAACAAGAAAGACATTCGTACAATTGTGATGGGTGACGAGGCACTACTTCAAAATAATCATGACCGAGTGATGGGTCATTAAAAAAGTTAAATGCCCAAGGCACATCTGTTTGTTTTCCTACAATTTCAGAATTCATCAAGTTTCCAAAACGAATAAACGCTCCGCCCAAAGCTGCTGTTGGTACTACTCTATCAGTTACATACAAATAAGGAACATTTCTCTTTTTTGAGTACAAATAAAAGGCAATTAACATCCCAATTACCGCTCCATGCGATGCTAATCCTGCATAAGGAGGTTTAATCATGGATATAAAAAACTTAACTGGGTCGCTTAATAATAACGGATATTCATAAAAAAAGTAATGCCCCATTCTAGCACCTACAACGGTGGCAATCATGGCATAAAGTAATAATTCGTCAGCTTCTTCAAGCGAACGACTTTCTTTTTTAAATATATAGCTAAGTACTTGATAACCCGCTAAAAAAGCCATTGCAAACATTAATCCGTACCAACGAATTGGAAAACCGAAAACTTCAAAAATTTCTGGAGAAGTATGCCAATCAATATATGTTAACATTAGGGTATGTAAGAGTTATGAATTGTGAGTGATGAATTGTGAGCGTTAAGGTTTTGATATACAGACATTTAATCTACACTGCAAATTCGTTGATTTCTTTGTCAAAAATATTTTTCAAAAATACTGTTTTTCTATCGAAAGATTTTCTTTTACTTTATTAAAATGCCATGAAAATCATTCTAAATTTTCTTTACAAATTTAAATAGGCTTCTAAACCTCCTTCTAAATTTCTTAAATACTGAAAGCCTTTTTTGGCTAAAATTTTTCTGGCTATTTCGCTTTGCAAACCAGAATAACAAACAATGATAATTTCTTCTTGTTGCAAATGTGCTATTTTTTCAACGGAAAGCAAGAGTTCATCTAAAGGAATTTGCATGCCTCCAATATCAAAATCTTCAATTTCATAAGGCGTTCGGATGTCTAAAATACGAAGTGTTGCCAAACGCTCTTTAAACTCTGTAGGAGTAATACTGGATGAATTCATGTTAAATAAAAGTGGTCTGCCTTCCGACAGACCATCCAAAATTATTTTGAAGCGAAACCCAATTAGTCTAATTCATTATAAGCTAAAATACCGCCTAATACATTACGTACATTGGCATATCCTTGAGCTGTTAAAAATGCTTTCGCTTTGCCTGAACGTGCTCCTGAACGACAGTGAACAATTACTTCTTCCTCTTTCCAAGCTTCAATTTCATCCAAACGGTCTGGTAATTCACCCAACGGAATCAACTTTGCACCAAGATTTTGTTCATCAAATTCATATTCTTCTCTTACATCAAGAAAATTGAATTTTTCACCTTTGTCAATTCTTTCTTTAAGTTCTTCTACAGTAATATCCATTGTGTTGGTATTTTATTGATTGTTAATATTAATGACTAATCCATATTTTTCTGACAAATGTATTACGTTCATTTGAAAGTCGCAAAAGATACATTCCTGAATTTAGATGCTGTAAATTAATCGACTGACTGTCAACATTTTCTTTCAAAATACTTCTACCGTAAACATCTAATACTTCTACATTTTTCAAAGAACTATCGTTCCAATGAATTATATCTGGGCTTGGATTTGGCGAAACTATCAAGTTTTTATCTTGAATTTCAGTCTCACTTTCCAACACAACATCCAAAGGCTTCCCTCCCATCACTGGGCGAATCATCATACTTCCTCTGATTGCTTTATAAATACTTGTATCAGCATTGGCTACGTTCGTCCACGAATTACTGATATTGAAAAAATGCTTATTAGTGAATTGAGGCGAATTTTTATCCAAACCAACAATGATTGGTTCATCATCCGTCAATTGTAAATAACCAACATAAAAAGTATCTGTAACAGCAACTGGGTCGATTGCGTATTCGATAAAACCATTCTGAACATCTGAATACTGAACTTTTGTATAAAGTCCTCTCAAGATTTGCCCCGGTTTTCCTTTATCATTTCCAATTACTTGTAAGGTAATGGCATTACCAACAATACTTGTTAATGAAGGTTGAAGATTAATACGAATTGCTTTGACAACATCGGCTTTATTATTGACAAATTGTACGGCTACTCTGCCAAAACCTTTTTTTAGATAAGCGCCCGTTTCAGCAGTTCCGTCGTCGTAAGCATAAAAATTATCTAAAGCTACTGTTGTTGAAATCGTATCGTTTTGCGCAAGAATACTGTTTTTGAAAGAAATATTACTAGCATCTTGTGTTCCCAACAGGAATTTAAAATTTAAGTAAGCTTTGTCGCCAGTAATTTTACTTGCAAAATTATTTTTGAATTTAAACACTTTTGAAGCACCAACCGACAAAGCATCTCGCCCTACTCTTTGGTCTTTTTGCAAAGTATCGTTTCCAGCTGAAAGATTGGTATTTCTGACAGAATAATAAATATTTACGTCGTTATTATTACTGTACAAATTGTTCACTTTCACGCCCGTAGAATCATTAATTTCTGCAGATGGCGAAGGTTTTCCAGCCAAAAACTGAACCAATGGCATCGAGCGATAACGCTTCAAGACTGGTTCAATATTATCGCTACAAGCAATGTCTTTCAAATAAGAAACTCTTTCAAATTTATTCGTTTGGTTATTCAGAACACTTCCTAAAATATAACCATTCACAGAATTATCACTCTTTTTTGCCAAACAAACATAATCTAAATGCCAAACATCAAACTGCCCAGATTTTCTACCGAAGCTCTGAAAACGAAATTGAAAATTTCCATGAAAGTATAAACTAGCACGAATTGGCAAAATTACTTGACTAAAATTAACGGGAAGATTTACGCCTTTCTGAACCCAAACGGTATTCCAAATATTGCCATTAGTTAAAAATTGTAATTGAAGCGAATCTGATAAATCTGGCTGTTCACCCAAACCTTTTCCTTGCCAAAAAAAACTAAAATATAACGAATCGGCAGGAGTATGAACGGATAAATTGATGGGAAGTGACGTTAAAGTATCCGTTGCTCCTTGCGTCAATTGATTGGTAAAATCATAAGGGAAACCATTGGCTTGTAGTCCATCAAAAGTTGCTACATTCACTGTTGGTTGATTAAGGGCTAAAGTATTATTCACAAAAACGCCTCCATTTGTTTGCCAAAGTGAAGCTATGGCTTGTCCATTTTTTGCCGTTGAAAAATCGTCAAAAAAAGGAAGTGTCAAAGCATTTATTCTACTATTTGCTTGACTTTTTTGTAAGGATATTGCTTGATTTCGCTGAATAGGAACTGTTAAAAACTGCGCATTCGAAACCTGATGAATAAGTAGGAAGAGTAGAAAAATAAAGAAGTGTTGCGTGAAACCACACAACACTATATTTTTTGATTTGATTAAATTAGAGGATATTTTTTTCATGAAATCGTTTAAAAGTAAAAATATCAATTCGGTGGATTACCCGCAACCCAAAGGTCTATCATATCTCCAGAACGAACTTTATTTCCGTTTTCGCATTCAGGATTTTGTTTGATAATTGTTCCTGCTGGTTCGGTAGAAGTTGGGTCATAAATAACTGTACCAATTTGTAAGCTAGAACCTTTGATAACGATTTGCGCTTCATCATACAATTGCCCAACGACACAAGGTACATCTATTTCAACAGAATCTGTTCCATTACCAACAACCAAAGTAACTTTAGAGCCTTTTGCAATTAACGCTCCTGCTTCGATTTTCGTACCTCCAAACTTCACTTCTAATACTTCATTTTGTCGGCTATCGTTTTGATACTCCAAATCTGGTTTCAATAAACCCGAAACCAATAATTGTTGTTCAGCGCTTCTTACAGACATTTCCGTAAGTTTAGGCAACTTAATCATTGGAGCCGTTTCGGTATTGATGGTCAAATAAATTTTTCTTCCTTGTTTTACTTTAGAATTTTCTAAAGGATATTGCGAAAGTACCGTAAGTGGTTTTAAGCCAGCCGTGAAAGTGCTATCTGTTACTTCAAAATCAAGATTTCTTTCGTCCAAAAGGTCTTCAGCTTCCTCCATTGTTAATCCTTTTAAATTAGGAACAGTGATAGCATCGCCATGATTGGTACTCCAAGGCAAATACACGAAGAAAAAACCAAAAAATAACACCATTAACAAAAGTGTAATGATGGCAGCATGGAGATAAACGTCTTTTTTTGAATTGGTGGAAATTTTCATCATTAATTTTTTAGGGAAATATTAACGTCTATCTGTTAGTATTGTTTAGTTTATAATATGTTTAAACAATTATTTGGTTTGGTGATAAATAATAAAAACCTATTCTCATTAGCTTACTTTTCTTGTCTTGATACAAGAAAAGTAACAAAAGAAAATCAAGAAATTCCGAAACTCGCTCCGCTCAAACAGCAGAATTTCGGAAAGGTTTACACACGAAAATCGTAATGCACTGACTTTTAGACATTTTTATCATTTAAACATACTCTTCATTAGATAATAAATATACTTTTTTCAAAGATTAAAGATATTTACCAACGGACAAAGCATATTTATGTTGCAATTTACAAGATATTCATTTGGGAAGAATAGATTTCGTAATATTTTAACATATTGCATCATATTTAAGGATTCAAGATTTTACGATGGAAAACAATATTATTTTACTAACCGATAGTTACAAAGTAAGTCATTACAAACAATATCCCGAAGGCACAACGCAAATTTACAGCTACTTCGAAAGCCGTGGAGGGAAATTTGAGGAAATTACTTTCTTTGGATTACAATATTTATTGAAGGAATTTTTAGTCGGACAAGTAATCACGCAAAGAAAAATTGACCAAGCTGCCAAATTGTATGAAGCTCATTTTGGTAATGCTACTTTATTCAACAAAGCAGGTTGGGAATATATTCTGAACAATCATGCTGGGAAATTACCAATCCGTATCAAAGCTGTTCCGGAAGGAAAAGTAATTCCAACCCACAATGTAATGATGACGGTAGAAAATACCGACCCAAATTGCTTTTGGCTGACAAACTTTCTAGAAACATTATTATTACAATTGTGGTACCCAAGTACTGTCGCAACCATTAGTAGAGAAGTAAAAAAACTTATCGCTTCATACCTTGAAGAAACTGGCGACCCAAGTACAATTGATTTCAAACTACATGATTTTGGTTTCAGAGGCGTAAGTAGTGTGGATAGTGCAAGTATTGGCGGAGCCGCTCATTTAATCAATTTTATGGGAACGGATACCGTAGCTGCATTGACTTTTATCCAGAATTATTACGGAAATGAAGATGATATGTTTGGTTTTAGCATTCCTGCGGCAGAACATAGTACCATCACCAGTTGGGGAAAAGAGCATGAAGTAGATGCTTACGAAAATATGTTGGCACAATATCCAGAAGGTTTGGTAGCGGTAGTAAGTGATAGTTATGATATTTATAATGCTTGCGAAAAACTGTGGGGAGGATTATTAAAAGAACAAATTTTAGCCAGAAAAGGCACTTTAGTGGTTCGACCAGATAGTGGAGAACCCAAAAATGTAGTTCTGAAAGTTGCTGAAATTTTAGGCGAAAAGATTGGTTTTAGCATTAACCAAAAAGGTTATAAAGTATTGCACCCAAATATCAGAATCATTCAAGGCGATGGCGTGAATTATGAAAGCATCGGAGAAATTTTAGCCCATTTAAAAAATCATGGCTGGAGTGCAGACAATGTAGCTTTTGGCATGGGTGGTGCTTTGTTACAGAAAGTAAACCGTGATACACAAAAATTTGCTTTTAAATGCAGTTCGGCAACCATTAATGGAAAAGAACAAGAAGTTTTTAAAGACCCCATCACCGATCACGGTAAATTAAGCAAAAAAGGGAGAATGAAATTAGTCTTTGAAAACAATACTTATCAAACCAAAAGTCTTGATGAAAGTGGAGAAGATATTTTGGAAACAGTATTTGAAAATGGAGAGATATTGAAAGAGATTGGTTTCAACCAAATCAAACTGTACAGTAAATAATTATTCTTTTCTCTTTTTTAATCCATAAATTCAGAATCTACAATTAGCAAATCCAAAATAAACATACACAACAATCATGAAAAAAAACTTAATTACCCTTTTCGCTTTATTGTTTTTTGCATTTTCTACTTTAGCTCAATCTGACACACTTTCTAGAGTTTCCGCACTTCAAAAAGCAGAGTACTCATTTAGAGGCGGAAAAGTCTATTTCATCCCTGTAATTGGTATTCAAAAAGATTTTGTTCCTTACAGTTTAGGAATGGAAATTGGTTTAAGCAAGTATCTTGGTTTAGGATTAGGAATTGGTCGTTCACGAGTAGCGTATTATTATAATTATTCGTACACAAAAACACTTAGTCATTATGAAACAGTAGCCAATACTGCCATTAGTCTAAACTTCCATTTTTCACAGATTTTTCAATCTAAAATGATTGATATTGTTCCAGGAATAGGTTGGGTTCACAGTTTTGCTTCGCCAGAAGAATTTAATATTTTAGCAGGTTCTGTTGAATTTAGATTATATCCTGGTCCACACGTAGGCATTGTTGCAGGGCCTTCATTTGGAATCAGTTCAGCCACTGATTTAGGTTGGGGCATCGGTTTGATTTTCAAGTAAACAAGCATAAATCATCACCGACTATTAAAATCAAAAAGCGGTCGAAAATCTAATTTCGACCGCTTCAAACTAATCTCTCCTACCCTTATTATTCCCTCTAAAAGGTTTCCACTCTTTATTTTCGGGCTTAGTGTAAGGCTTTTTCTTTTTGTTTTTATCTAAACTTCCAGCATTATTTGGAATAGATTCATTCACTATAATTTTTCTTTCGTCAATTTCTGCACCATTCAATGACTCAATCGCTAATTTAGCTTCTGCATCATTAGGCATTTGTACAAAAGCAAAACCTTTGTTCTGACGAGTAATTTTATCAATCACAATTTTGGCAGAAGTTACTTCACCATATACTTCAAAAATCTCTTTCAGTCTTGCATCCTTCCACTTGAAAGGAATACTTCCTACATAAATATCCATTGTTTGTTATTTTATTTCAATACAAAGGTAAAACATTCTATTGCTTTTTGGGCTGAATCCCGATAAAGCTTTTATACTGTTCGTAAATATTCTACCAAAATCCCCTCTATTTTCTCTAATTTCCCTAAAATCTGATTCGCCAGCGATTTACGAAAATCTATTTCAATAGTACATTGATTATCAAATTGTTGATTCTTGATTTTTAAATCAAAATCCTTTACCACTTTCATTACATCATTCATTTGAATGTATTCAAACTGTACTTGATAGACTTCATTTATGGTTTTTTCAATGACCTCAGCCTCCACCAAAGCTTCTTCTGTGGCGGATTTATAAGCATTGATTAAACCGGGAACGCCTAACAAAGTACCTCCCCAATAACGCACTACCACCACCAAAATATTGGTAATATCCTTCGACAAAAGTACATTCAATATCGGGCGACCAGCCGAACCAGAAGGTTCACCATCGTCGTTTACTCTGAAATTTGTTCTATCCAAACCCAACCGAAAAGCATAACAAAAATGCACCGCCTTGAAATGTTCTTTCCGAAGCGGTTCTATCAAAGCCTTTACTTCCGATTCTTGTTCTATTGGATAAGCAAAGGCAAAAAATTTACTACCCTTATCTTTAAAAAGCCCTTCCGAAGGTGTTTTTATTGTTTTATATGTATCCTCCAATTAATTTGAAAATTTGGTGATTTGAAGATTTGAAAATGATTCTACTCTAATTTGAAAATTTGAGGATTTGAAAATTTAAAAATTAAACCTCATCTTCAAATTTTCAAATTTCCAAATCTTCAAATCAAAACCTGATTTTCAAATCAAAATACTTATTCCTTTATCCTGATAAACTTTAACATCTTCAATACTAGCATTCGTAATCAAAACATCTACCAACGTAATCGGAGCAAAAGTCAAGTACTTGTCTTTCCCCAGTTTTGAGGCATCGCAAAGGAAATAGTTTCTTGCCGAAGCCTTTGCCATTGCCAAAGTAATACTGGCTTCGTCTTCGCCAAAAGCACTTAATCCATTTTCAGGCGAAATGCCATCCACACCCAAAAAAGCCTTATCCACTTTATAGCGAGCAATATGTTCCTCCGCAATTCTGCCGTGTACTGCTTGGCGTTCTTGGTCAATTTCGCCACCAATGAGGTTAATAGACACTTGGCTGTTCATCAATTCATAGACAACAGGCAAAGAATTGGTAATTACTTTTATCCGCTTGTTTTTGATAAACTGGCACATCCTAAATACCGTACTGCCACAGTCCATCAAAATAATATCGCCCTCTTGTATTTGCTGTGCCGCCAACTGACAAATCTTATCTTTCTCTTTGGCATTCACCGCCGTTTTGTTGGCAAAAGTAAAAGGCATTTGTGCCAAAGACAATTTCATCGCTCCGCCATGCGTGCGAAACAACAAGCCATCAGTAGCCATTTGTTGCAAATCTCTGCGGATGGTAATCTCTGAAATATCTAAAGCTTGGGCAAAATCTTTTACTTCGGCTTCTCCCTTTTCTTCTAAAATTTTTAGAATTATCTGCTTTCTATTTTGAAAACTCATAAAAACATGATTAATTTGTTCAAAAATAATCAATAATTATCAAATATAATCATAAAATGACGCCAAGCATCAAAATTAACAAAACCGAAGTACTTTCTAACAATTGGTACACTTTGCGAAAAATCACTTTCGACATCCAACAAAAAGATGGTTCTTGGATTACACAATCTCGTGAAGCCTACGACCGTGGCAATGGTGCGGTGATTTTATTGTATAATGTTGCCAACAAAACCGTGATATTGACCGAGCAATTTAGAATGCCGACCTATCATAATGGAAATCCGACAGGCATGCTGATTGAGGCTTGTGCAGGTTTACTCGACCAAGACAATGCCGAAGATTGCATCAAAAGAGAAACCGAAGAAGAAACTGGCTTTAGAATTACCGAAGTAAAGAAAATTTATGAAGCGTATATGTCGCCCGGTTCGGTGACTGAGATATTATATTTCTTTGTAGCCGAGTACGACAAAAGCCAACAAGTAAGCGAAGGCGGCGGAGTAGAAGGCGAACACGAAAACATTGAAGTATTAGAATTACCCTTTGCAAAAGCCCTCGACATGATAGAAACAGGCGAGATAAGAGACGCTAAAACCATCATGCTTTTGCAGTATGTTCAGTTGAAAGGCTTATTAAATGATTAGAAAAGAGGCTCTTATACAGCTTCTTTTCTTTTTTTTGGGAAGGAATATTTCTCGGACGGGAAACGAAATCCCTAAATCTGGAGGCAAAATCTCACAGTCGGGAAACGAAATCCCTAAATCAGGAAGCAAGATTTCTTAGTTGGGTTAGAAGTTTTCTTTTCCAAGTAGCAATATTTCTTTCCCAAGTAAGCATTTCCCTTTTCTGAGTAGTAATATTTCTTTTCCAAGTAAGCATTTATCTTTTATGAGTAGCAAGATTTCTTAGGCGGGTTGGAAATTTTCTTTTCCAAGTAAGCATTTCTCTTTTCTAAGTAGCAATATTTCTTTTCTATCAAATAAGTATCCTCAAATGTTTTGCATTATACCAAGAAAACTTACCGTATAATAAGTTTTATGGAATTCGTGGAGGGAGTGTTTTTGATTGGTTTTTGGAATTGGTAGATTGGGGTTTAAAATTAGTAATAATACAAAAAGTACTACAAAACTTTCGCATATAAGCGAGTTGACCGCAATAAATCACGACACATCACAACCATTATGCAAATATGGCAAAAGCAAAAAAAGTTGAAGCGGAAGCTACATTAGTTTCAGACAATCCTGAAATCCAAAAACCAAGACTTACAAAACTTATTATTAGGAACTATCGTTGCATTGGCTCGACACCAGTTGAAATAGACCTTAATGACATTGTTGTTTTGGTTGGAGCAAATAATGTTGGTAAGAGTTCAATATTGAAAGCATACGAATTAGCAATGTCGCAAGGTTCGAGCAAAGCCGATTTAAAACTTGAAGACTTTCCAAACAATGAAATAGATAACGACAATTTACCTGAAATTGAATTGCATACAATAGTTTATGATAATAGCCCAGGTGAAAAATGGATACAAACTTTACCAAATGGCGAAATGCTTGTAAAAGAAAGATGGATTTGGAATGGAGAAGGGAAACCCAAACGAGAAGGTTGGGATGCTGAAGCAGGCTCGTGGAGTGTAAATGTTCCATGGGGTGCACCTAATGTTGCAAACTCAAGAAGACCAGAGCCACATAGAGTTGACGCTTTTGCATCACCCGAAGACCAAGCCAAAGCAATTAGAGATTTATTAATGCAAGCTCTTACTGAAAGAGTAAAAAACTTAAAAACTGAAGGTCCTGTTGAAGGACAAGAAGAAAATGATTATAGAAAGCTTTTAAATAAAGTTAAAGAACTTCAAAAGAAAATTGTTTTAGAAGCACAGGAACAAATTGATGCCGTTAATTTAGAATTAACTCAATCGATTGAAAAAGTATTTCCAAATTACAAAATTGCATTTGACGCAAAACCCGAAGATGATTTAGACAAAACGATAAATCTATTTAAAACTGATGGGCAATTATTAATGGGTCCAGCAGACGGTTTTCTAAGTACTGTTGATAGACAAGGTAGTGGAGCAAGAAGAACATTACTATGGACAGCAATTAAGTTCATTTCGGAAAACAGCCAAAAAAATAAAGTAACTTCAACAGTTAGACCACATTTGTTATTAATTGACGAGCCTGAAATTTGTTTGCATCCAAATGCAATTCGTGAAGCTTGTAAAGTATTATACGAATTGCCAAATACTTCAAATTGGCAAGTGATGGTTACAACCCATTCCCCAATTTTTATTGACTTTTCACGAGATAATACAACAATTATAAAAGTCGAAAAAATTGCAAATGGAGAAATAAAAGGTACAACAGTATTCAGACCTGATAAGGTCATGCTTGACCCTGATGACAAAAGCAATTTAAAACTTCTAAATATTTGTGACCCTTACGTAGCAGAGTTTTTCTTTGGAGGCAAAGTAATTGTTGTTGAAGGTGACACAGAATACACAGCTTTCAATTACATAAAAAAGAAAAAGCCAGAAGTGTATAAAGACATACATATTATACGAGCAAGAGGAAAAGCTACCATTGTTTCTTTAATAAAAGTTTTAAATCATTTTGGCTCTAACTATGCTATTCTTCACGACAGCGACATTCCAAGAATAACAACCAAAAAGGGCAAGGAAATGGCTAATCCTGCGTGGGGCAATAATCCGAATATATTATCTACAATCAATTTAAAGCCAGCAGGGACAGAAACACGACTTTTAGCATCATTGCCAAATTTTGAAGAAGCATACTTCGGGGAAATCGCAGATGAGGAAAAACCATATAACGCATTAAATACATTAGAAACAAACGAAGAAAAATTCAATATTGTTGAAACACTATTAAAAGCACTCATTGACTATGCTTCACCATTACCAGCAAATTGCGCAGAGTGGACAACAATAGAAGACTTGCAAGACAAATTAACAGCAGCTTTAGGAGCATAAAATTTTACCACTCGCTGTTCAAAGTTTAATAACTTAGAACAATAAATAAAATGCAGTCCCCACTGGTGCAAGTGTCAAGCGAAGCGTCACTTGTACCTAAAATTACCTCAGTTTGTAAAGAGGATAAAAGGGAAATACTATTTTATTTGTATCGAAAATATTTTGTTTCAGTTTTAAACTGAAATTATTATGGGTACAAGTGACGCTTCGCTTAACACTTGCACCAGTAACAGCTCTGGCTCAAAATCTTGAAAGGATTCAATGTTTATAGAAATGGTAAAGTGGAGAATACGACTCCTTCGGAGTCAAACAATTGTTGCTAAAACTTCTTCTCTATCTATAAACATTCAAATCCTTCGGATTTTTTATTTACTTGCCCGCACTGGTGCAAGTGTCAAACGAAGCGTCACTTGTACCTAAAATCAATAATAAAATACAGTCTCAGGCTGCACAACACAGTAATAACCTAAATACAAAAAAGCTCTGGCTCAAAATCCTGAAAGGATTCAATGTTTATAGGAAATAATAAAGTGGAAAATACGACTCCTTCGGAGTCAAACAATTGTTGCTAAAACTTCTTCTCTATCTATAAACATTCAAATCCTTCGGATTTTTTATTTACTTGCACCTACAATACGACTTCTATCAGTTAAAATAAACAATTTGATAAATGAAATTCTTTTTACAGACAAGCCATAAAACTATCGTTTTTCTTCTATTTTTCACTGTATGGACTGACATGATTTTACCCAAACAATATAATAACAGTAAGTTTGCTTTTTGGATTTGGGCGATGTTTCTTTTTAGTTGGTTTTATTTTGCATTTCGACATCTATCTACTGTTTCAGACAGAAATATTAAAATCAAACTATCATATAATTTAGCATTGATATGGTTAGTGATTGCCATAAGTTTACGTAGTGCATTTGGGTTTAACCTAATTCTTTTGGGTTATTTTAATTTGATATGTTACATTTATTTAGCTCTTATACTAACAATTTATTTGTCAACATTGGAACAAAATAAAAAAGTGAATATTAAATCAATTATTACCTTTTTTATGATTCTCATTCTACCATTGGGTGCATGGTGGATTCATAAAAGAATTCAGAAAGTTGTTATACATCATAATGGTGTTGTGGATAACTAGCATCTTCGCTGTTCCAATTTTACAGAACAATTTAAACAATTATAAACTTCTATTTTTACTTATGGGACTATTTGACATTTTCAAAAAAAAATCACAAGACTCACCACAACAACAATCGGAAATTATTCCTAATCAACCTGAACTTCAATTTGTAAGCCTTTTCTTCGAGCATAAACCAACGATTGACAAAAAACAAATTTTGAAAGAACTGAAATCAAGATTCAAAGTAGTAAATTCAGCAGAAGAGGATTCATCGTTTACATTTTTCTTTCCAGAGTATATGATAGAAATGGGTGATGCTTCTATTCCTGCACAAGGAGCAATTATCCAAATTGACCAAAAACCTAATTTGGAGAGATTTGAAAAAGCATTTCAACAATCTTGGCATTGGGACAATTCTAAAATTGCTATGGAATCGTGCAATTTTGAAATAAATTTGACCGATTTAATGTCAAGGACATTGCCACATCAAGCACGACTTGAATATTTCCAAAAATTCATTTGTGCAGTTGTACGTGCGACGAATCCAACGGTAATTTATTTTCGCAACAGTGACAAATTACTTGAACCAACGGACTTTTTAGAAGCCTGTGACTCAGAACAAAGTTCATTTCTTCACGGTATAATGAATATTAGATTGTTCAATGTTTCAAATGATGAAACACTTATGGATACTGTTGGACTTCACGCTTTTGGAATTCCTGACTTTGAGTGTAGATTTAAAGGTTACAATCCTGGCGAAGTAGCAGGAGCTTTACAAAATCTTGCTTATTATGTCTTTGAAACTGGTGACAATATTCAAAGTAACTCGACAGTTCAAGGCCTTGGAAAAAATCCAATTTGGAAAACAAGATATGCCTACTCAAAAGTTGAACCTTCAAGATTAATAGTTGAGGTTATTCCGAACTGAAAGATATAGTTTAGGTTCCCTCGCTGTTCCAAATCTGGAGACTTGGAACAGCAAGCAAAAGCTATCAACTATTAAAACACTTGTAAGCGTTCTAACTTATAGGTATTTTTGCAAAGAACGTAATTAACTTTCTAAATCAATGCAAACACAAAACGCTGTATATATCGCTCAAAGTCTTGATGGTTATATTGCCGACAAAAATGGTGGCATCGCTTGGTTAGATTCAATCCCTAATCCTGATGGTGATGATATGGGTTATTATGCTTTTCTAAATCGCATGGATGCCCTTGTGATGGGTCGCATTACTTTTGAAACTGTCTGTGGTTTTGATTGCGAATGGCCTTACCAAAAGCCTGTTTTTGTATTGAGTAATACGCTCAACGAAATTCCTGAAAGTCATCAAGGCAAAGCTTTTCTTGTGAAAGGAACATTGCCTGAAATTCTTTCACAAATACACCAAAAGGGTTACAATCGCTTATACATAGATGGCGGAAAAACCATTCAACAATTCTTGAAAGAAGATTTGATAGATGAAATGATAATTACGACTTTTCCTCTTTTACTTGGCGGGGGTTTTGCTCTCTTTGGAGAATTAACTCAACCCTTAGCTTTTGAAGTACAATCTTCTCAAATCTTTTTAGGCAATTTGGTACAAACACATTTTGTCAGGAAAAAGCTTTAATATTTCCCCATTGGTGAGTTATCCAACAAAATAATTACTACAACACCGCTGGCAAAAGATATTCCTTCACTATTTTATCTACTTGTGGATGTGCATAAGGTTTATTATAAGCCTTGCCCGTTATGATGATTACTAAGGGTAAATCTTTAAAGATTAAAAATTGATTACCGCCATTCCCCGCACAGTAAAATGCCTCATAGTTTTTGCCTTTAATATTATAGGTTTTGTTCCAAAACAAATAGCCATAATACTGATTATCCCTTTCAGAAATCTGTATTTGTTTGGTCAATGTTTTGGCAACCCAATCAGTCGGAATAATTTGTTTGCCCTTCCATTTGCCCTTGTTTTTATATAGCTGTGCATATTTTGCATAGTCTATCGCTCTCATCTGGAGGCTTCCTGCCGTGTTAACCACCTTTTGTGGAGTATATTGCCACTGATATTTTGTGATATTTAAGGGCTTAAATAGTTTTTTATCGGTGTACTTTTCTAAATTTTCTGGTACGGACTTATTCAAAATATCGCCCATCAATACTACGCCTGCGGTAAAATAATCCCACTGAGCACCATTCTTTTTGTGATTGTCCATCGGTAAATCTAAAGTAAATTTTACCCAATTATCGGTTGGATACATATTCTCTTCATTCCCTTGTGATTCGCTATTGGCATCTGAACCTTCAAAGGCGGAACTCATGGTAAGTAAATTTTTTAAGGTAACCTTATCTTTGCTTTCATCATAATTAGCATACTTTTTCAAATCATAAAAACTCTTCAAAGGTTGGTCTTCGTTTTTGATATAACCATCTTTGATGGCAATCCCCATCACGGTAGAAGTAAATGATTTTCCTGCCGACCGTGGGTCATGAAGAGTATTTCTATTGGCATCGTTAAAATATTCCTCCAACAATAATTGATTGTCTTTGATAACCACAATGCTCGTAATATCCTTTAGCTCATATTTAGCAATAGCCGTATTCAATGCTTCTATTTTCTTAGTATTGTATTTAGCCTTTGATACTTCCCAACCACTATTTGGAGCGATGGTTTGTATGGCTATTTGTTCTTTGGTAATTACAGGAGCTTTTATCAGTAATTCTACCTCTCCTTGTGCAATCATCTCTCCTACTCTTAGATCATTATCAACCAGTTTTACATAAGGTTTAAGTTCTATTTTTAGTTGATGTTTACCTTCTGTTAGGGCTTTTTCCCCTCCATTTACTTTAAATCTATCCCATAAATACATTGCCCACCAGTCTTCACCAGTTGTACTTGTTAGCGGAACTCTAAAGGTTGTTGCAGTATTTTTATTCACACTAGCTCCAAAATTGCAGCCATGATGGATATTTTCTTGGTATATAAGACTTCCGTCAATAAAGAATGAAAATTGTAGATTTCCACTTTTTACGAGTTCTTCAAGTGGTAGTTCTGGTGCTAATTGATGAAGATAATTAGTAACCGAATTCCCCATAAACACCCTAATATTTAGGCTGGATTTTCTAGATAATTCAAAAGTGCTGAGAAAATCCTCCTTCTTGTAAACATTCAGAGGAATGTTGCTAGCCATAAAAGTAATTCTACCTATGTTGGCTTGGTGGAGTGGATTGGTAATGATTTCGGGCGTAATAATATCTTTTATTTGCCCAACAGTTTTCAGCGACATTAATACACTGAAAAGTATGATTAAAATCTGTTTCATAATAATGAGTTATTTCAGATGCGAAGTTATGCTGAACTGTTTACCTAAAATAGAACAGAATTAACGTTGAAGCATTAATGAAAAAGTATTTTTCGATAGTTAGAAGGACTCATGCCATTTATCTGTTTAAAACAGCGTATAAAATGACTCTGGTCGGCAAAACCACATTCAAAAGCGATGTCTGTCAGAAGTTTCCTTTTGTCTGAAAGTAGCGAGAGCGATTTCTCAACTTTTAACTTTCGGATATATTCCCCAAAACTACAATTAAAGTATTTAGAGAAATCTCTGGAAAGATGTACAGGATGAATACTTAGGGTTTCGGATAGAAAACCCAATGTCAGATTATCAGTAAACTGGTCGTTCAGAATCTCATTGATTTTAGCTACCCAAGAAGGATTCTTATCCCCCACAGATTTATCACCTTCTGCCATTTGCGACAGCATATTAAGCAATACTCCTTGGATGGATAAAGATGAAGTTTGGTCTTGTATCTTGGTTTCTGTAAAAACCTTATACATCAAAAGTTTGAGGGCAGGGTTTAAAAGGTTTATGTTGCCCTGTATATCATCAGCCTTTAAGAACAAATCATCAAACCAAGGCTTTTCTATTTCTACATGAAAACCTCTGGTAAAGCCGTCGGGTTTAATATTATAATGAGCATCTTGCCAATGATGAAACAATAAAGTACCAGCAGGACAATGATAAACCTCTTTTTTGTTGCCCTCGATTACTAAACCTTCAAGGATAAAAGTAAAATAAGCGTGTTCATGATAGTGCCAATCGACCTTTGGTTGTGTATAAACGGTATCCGTCAAAGTAAGACCATTCAGATGAATAGTTTGATTAGTCTGCCCGTAAAATTCTCCTTTCTTTAAATGATTCATCTTAAATAGATTAGATAGCATTACTTGAACTGTAATTCGGAAAGCAATTTACCAGAAAGTTAAAGAAATAGATTTTATTTGGGATGAACAAGCTGATAGATGGGATGAGGAAAGTGGCTGGCTTCTTACTGGTCTGATACAATATAGGAATGATGTAAAATAATCAATAATTTTGATTGAACAGAAACAAAACCACGCAAAATATGGACGCATCTTGGACAGACAGATGGAATGATAGATACAGTAAAAATGAGTTTGCTTATGGCGAGCAACCTAATAATTATTTAAAAGAACAATTAGAAAAACTAAGCGTAGGTTCTATCCTTTTTCCAGCAGAAGGCGAAGGAAGAAATGCAGTTTTTGCGGCAAAAATGGGTTGGAATGTTTCAGCATTTGATATTAGTATTGAAGGAAAAAACAAAGCCTTGCGATTGGCAGAAGCGAATCAAGTAAGTATTGATTATCAGGTTGGGGAATTGCAAACTTTGAATTTTCAAGCAGCACAATTTGATGTCATTGCCTTGATTTATGCACATTTTCCTGCCAAAATTAAATCATCAATTCATCAAACATTGGATAAGTATTTGCGCAAAGGTGGAATTATTATTTTTGAAGCCTTTAGTAAAAATCATCTTGATTATATCGCTAAAAATGAAAAAGTCGGTGGACCGAAAGAATTAGCGATGCTATTCTCTATTGAAGAAATACAAGCTGATTTTAAGAACTATGAAATCATTGAATTAGTAGAAACGGTAATTGAATTAAACGAAGGAGTATTTCATAATGGACAAGGTTCTGTGATTAGATTTGTGGGAAGGAAAATTAAAATTTAATCTTTAATTTTCATTAGGGTGCGACTTAAGTCGCATCTGAATAAAAGAGTTGATTGTCTCTTTAAGCAATTTACTCAAGAAGTAAAAACTAAAAAGCCTACCAGAAACAATGCTCTGGTAGGCTTTTATATTCAACAATGATATTAACAACTAGTATTTGAATACTTTTCCTCCTGCTAATACTTCTTGTGTTTTCTCATCGAAAGTAACTTTCAAGCCTGTTCTGTAAGCAGCGTTCGACATGATTGTTGCAATTGAATGCGAGTAACCAGCTTCAATTGGTGCATGGCTTTGCTTACGTGAACGTACACATTCCATCCAGTTTTTAATGTGACTGAACGTCAATGGATCTCCACCAGTGTTTGCATCTGAAGCTACTTTTTGTCCTTCAAGCTTCATTGGCGCTAACAAATTAGCTTTCAAGCCCATTGTTTTGGCATGACCTTCTGTTAAACCTCCTGTTGAAGAAATTTCGTTAGTATCTAAGTTAATCATACCACCATTTGAGTAATACAATTCTTTTGTTTCACCTGCTGAGTTTGAGAAACGAGAAGTAAATTGTACTTGGAAGCCTGATTTAGGATCATCTAATGGACCGTAATCAAATACAACTGTTAAAGTATCTGCATTTGAACGACCATCTTTCCACTGATAAATTCCTCCATTAGCTACTACGCTTCTTGGGTGTGGCAAACCAGTAAACCAGTGAACTGTATCAATTTGGTGAGACATCCATTGTCCCGGAATTCCTGAAGAATATGGCCAGAATAAACGATATTCTAAGTATTTACGTGGATCGAATGCTTCGTAAGGACGATTCATCAAATAACGTTTCCAATCTACATCGGTTTCTTTTAAGTTTTTCACCAATTCAGGTCTTCTCCAACGTTCTGGTTGGTTTACGTTCCACATCAATTCTACCATTACAATAGGACCAAATTTACCAGATTTGATAAAATCTTCAGCAGCAAAGTAATTTTCACCACTTCTACGTTGCGAACCAATTTGAACAATTTGCTTTGAATTTTTAACCGCTTTCAATACTGCACGAGCATCTTCCATTGTTTCTGCCAATGGTTTCTCAGTATAAGTATCACAACCAGCTTTTACGGCTTCAATAGTATGCAAAGCATGTTGGAAATCTGCTGTTGAAATAAACACAGCATCTACCATTTTAGAATCGTAAAGCTCTTCGTTATTTCTAAATACTTTTACATCACTTCCCAATTGCTTATCTAAAAATGCTTTTCCTTCTTCTCTACGACGATTCCATAAATCAGAAAGAGCTGTCATTTCAAAGTTCATTTCTTTTTGTAAAGCCTTGAATGGACCCACATGAGAAGCTCTGTGACGGTCAGAAAAACCTACACAACCTACTCTTACACGGTCGTTTGCACCGATAATTTTAGCGTAAGATTTAGCACTAAATGTCAATGCTCCTAATGAAGCAAAGGTTGTTTTTTGGATAAATTCTCTTCTTTCCATAGTTTATTTGTAAATGAATTTAATTTTAAGTGATGGGTGATTAGTAAATAGTGATTGGTGATTTGTTTAATGTTTTACAAGAATTAAAAATCTAATTACCAATCACTAATCACAAAAAATCACAACGTTTTAATCTTGATATTTTTAAACGAAACATTATTACCGTGGTCTTGGATTAAGATATTTCCTTTTTCGCCCGCACCGAAACCATTGTATTTTTCATATTTACTTCTTGCTACTAAAGCTTTGAAAATGTTACTGTTACGTTCATATTCAACTACTTTAAAGCCATTCAACCAGTGTTGAACGATGTTGTTTGGATACACAATTACTCTTGCTTGATTCCATTCGCCAATTTTGCGTTGGAAACGTTTGTCTAATTTATACGAAGGAATTAAATCATATAAACTGCTCATGGTACGGTTACCGATAGAACCCATTTTTGCATCTGGATGACGTTCATCATCTAATACTTGATACTCTAAACCAATCCCAGATTTTCCATTCGAATCAAAGGCTTCATTCACAAAGTATTTAACGCCAGAGTTTGCACCTTCTGTCAATTTAAACTCAAAAGTTAATTCAAATGCCCCGTACTGTTCGGTACTTACAATATCGTTTCCTGTTTCAGAACCATCAGATGGACTTACATTAATTGTTCCATCCACTACTTTCCAGTGAATTGTTGGCATTGCATCTTGGTGAACGCCTCTCCAACCTGTAAAATCTTTACCGTTGAATAATAATTTTACGCCTTGTGCTTTTTCTTGTGCAGATAAAGTATTCAAGGTTAAATTGATGACAGGCGTATTGTCTGTCGGACGAGGAGTTAGATTTTCTGTTTGGATTTTAATATTTCTCCAACGAATTTCCATGCCTTCTGTCATATTAGCATAGATAGAGTGTACTTGCAAAGCAATAAATCCTTTGGCAGTCACATCATCTACTAAATTTGAAACAGGCACATCGTTTACCCAAGTACGAATTACATTTCCAATCGCTTCGATACGATACTTATTCCATTGTCCATGTAATTTGAAAGCCTTTTTTGCTTCTGGATTAATGTTTGGAATATACAACCAATCACGGCGAGCTTCGTCATAAATACCACCAGACCAAGCACGTTCTGAAGGATCTACTTCTGCTTGATAACCATGTACTCTACCATTTTGATAATCTGGACTTGAAAGACTTCTGAATTGAATACCTGAGTTCATGCCATCAGCTACATTTAGCTCAAGTTCCAAAATAAAATCACCGTAATCTTTTTCAGTAGCTAAAAATGAATTAGGAGTATCCTTTACAGTAGTTCCTACAATTTCACCATTTCTTACGCTATACTTAGCTTTTCCGCCTAATTGTTTGAATCCTTTTAGGGTTTTTCCATCAAATAAATTTGTCCATTTTTCTTTCTGAGCGAAAGTTGAAAAAGATAAAATACTGATAATAAAGAAAATACTTAAAAACTTTTGTTTCATCGTTTTATTATAAAATTAGATTTATTGACAAAAGAATCTAAGATAATTTTTATACTGGATTTTATAAAAGAATCTTGGGGGGTCTGTAGGGGTTGAACCTTTTTGCAGATGTTGTATCAGAATAAAAATAAAAAGCGTAATGAATTTTAACATCCAATACGCCTTTCAAATTTAAGAATGCTGTTAATTATTCCACTCCTTTTACTTGCATCTGCAAAGTATAAATGGATTCGGAAGCTGTAATGAACAAAGTTTTGCGGTCTTTCCCTCCAAAACAAATATTTCCTACCCAATTAGATGGCACAGGAATATTGCCCAATTTTACGCCTTCTTTATTATAAATCGTCACGCCTCTGCCCGTTAAATATAAATTCCCTTGATTATCCAAAGTCATTCCATCTGAACCCATCGGCGCAAAAAGCTGACGATTTGCCAAAGTTCCATCTGCTTGAATTTCGTATCTGTACGTTTTGCTATCACGAATATCGGCTACAAATAAATACTTTCCATCCGACGTACCCACAATACCGTTAGGCTGTTTGAGGTCGCCGTCCACAAGGGTTACTTCTTTTGAACCTTTGGCTAAATAATACACATTTTGTTTGTCGATTTCAGGCTTTTTTCTTGTCCAATAATCACGCTGATAATATGGGTCGGTGAAGTAAATTCCACCTTTAGGGTCAATCCATAAATCATTGGGACCATTGGCTTTTAGTCCTTTGATATTATCTAACAAAACTGAAACTTTCCCTTTATCAATTGCCCAAAGCTCATTTTTTTCATCCGCACAAGCGATTATTCTTCCTTTTTTATCCACATACAATCCATTTGAACGACCCGTTTTATCCATAAAAAGGCTCAGTTTGCCATCCGCACTGTATTTCCAGATTTTATCATTGGGTTGGTCGGTAAAGAAAATATTTCCTTTTTTATCCACCGCTGGGCCTTCTGTAAAAGTAAATTGCTTAGATACTTGCACCAAGGAAGCCCCTTTTTGGACAAGATTCAACGAAGAAATATCATCATTCGACTGTGCCAACAATAATTGATTCGACAACAAGAGTACGGCAAGCACACGGCTAAACTTTATCATATTTATTAGGATTGTTTAAACTAAAAAAGCAAGTTACAGCTTTGTACCTTGCTTTCTGGGGAGATTTGTATGGTTTGTATTTTATTTGAGTGAAATCTTGCGGATTTGAAACAGCAAGGGATTGATAATTTTCCATTATCAGTTACATTTCTCAGCTTATATCTACCAATTTAATAATCTTATTTCCCTCAAATTCAAAAATAGATTTGCCTGTCAAATTTAGGTGTTGACCTTTTTTCATTCCATTTGGGAAGTCCATTCCAAGAATAGCATCATAATCAATTTCTATTTCTGTTGTTATGACTGTATGCTTAAATGACTTTATTGTTTGTTTCCTTTGGGAAAAATAAGCTTTAGCTTGTTCAGCCTGTTCTCTAAATTGAGTAAGTCCATTTAAAGTCATATTTATTTCTCCATTTTGAATATTTTCAAAAACCATTTTGTCGGCAAAAGCTATAATCATTTTGTTTACGTCAAATTGATTATAGCCCTCAATATAATTTTCAATAATTTTCTCTCTTTCTGTCATAGTTGTCAACTTTAGTTAAATTGTAAGTGTCCATTTGGTTTTGTTTTTCTTAAATACTCGTCGCCAAATCGCTTGTATAAGAAAGTTTTATCGTAAATCTTGAATTATTTAAATATTAAATTTCTACCATCTAAACGAACAAATTATTTTTTCACCTCAAATGCTGTACTTATTTAAAATATTAAGAATTCGAATAAGTTCAATGATTTTAAAATAATCTTAATTACAGTTTTTAATTTATGACAATCCTATCTAACAAGATGCCTATTAATTTTACTAACGATTATATTACATCTCCCATTTTATCAATCCTACCAAGGACCATTCTGCTTCACTTGATAAAATTGCGTGCCGTTGAACCTAAAAAGTCCGCTTCCTGCACCCCACCACATATTTCCTGATTTATCTTGAAACATACTTTGTACACAACAATTTAGCCCGTCGGTAGGGGTAAATACCTTAAATGCTTTGGGATTTGGCAGCGGAATAGATGGGTCAAATCTGGTAGTGCTACCTCTTGCTGTAATCCATATAATACCCGAATCTTCTATAATTATCCCCCAAAACTCTGTACCGACTAAACCATCTTTGGGCGTGTATTCGGTGAAAGTTTTGCCGTCAAATTTACAGATACCATTTTTCATGGTAAACCACATATTACCCAATTTGTCTTGTGCGATACCTCCTGCATAGTTCTCGCCCAAACCTTCTTTTTCGTTGAAATTGACAATCGTTTTGCCATCGTAACGAAACACACCTTTATTAGATGAAGCAAACCAAATATTTCCATCCTTGTCCTCCATAATGCCCGCAACATTGATAGGCGGAAGCAAAGGAAATAACGAGAAACATTGATTACCCAAACTATCAGCTAATGGATTATACTGATAAACTCCACCGTGTGTACCTACCCAAACCGTCCCCGATTTATCAACAAGAATACTTTTTCGACTGATGTCGATATGATTTAGCCCATCTTTTTGAGTATAATTTCTAAACCTTTTATCTACTGCCAATTTGGAATCATACTTATATACTCCTTGGTCGGTGCCAAACCACATATTGCCCTTTTTATCTTCATTAATGGAAAAAACAGACTTGCTTTCAAAACCATCAGGATTAGCAAAATAGGTTAAAGTTGTTTTGTCGTACCTCACTACGCCTTCGCCAAGAGTACCAAACCATAAATTCCCTTTGGAGTCCTCAAAAATACTTCGGATGTATTGGCTCACTAAAGTAGTGTCAAAATCAGGAGCTACTCCCACTGATTTAAAGTTTTTGATTACTGTTGGGCTTGGTTTGGAAGTAAATGACACTTTAAGCGAGCTATTCTTTTCTTGTCCGTGGCAAGCCGTAACAATCATCAAAAAGCTAAAGAGTAATATTTTGTTTAACGTCATAATTATAGTTCTGCTTAATGATGCGAACAATCGCATGGCAACTGTTTTTTAAAATGAATAAAACGACAAGTTAATTATATAAAATGTATAGTCGTTAATTTTCAAAATATATTACTACTTGTTTAATTAATGTGAAGTTATTCTTTCAAGCTTTGAGATTCGATGGCTGTAAAAACAAAGAGGTCAAAAGCTAACTTTTGACCTCTTTATTCACTTTAAAATAACCCGTTACTCTTACATTCTCTTTTCAAATATATCAATATCCAGGGTTTTGAGTTAAGTTTTTATTAATATCTCTTTCAGATTGAGGAATTGGCCATAATTCATTTTTCCCTGCAATGAAAGCCCTCTTTTGATACAATAAAAAGCCCTGAGCATCTACCGGATAATCTTTATAAGTACCTGGCGAATTGGTAAGCTTCATTCCTGTAAACTGTCGGTTTAGTTCGGTTGCAGCAGTGCCCCATCTCAGTATATCGTAATAATGAATACCCTCAAATGCCAATTCTACTTTACGTTCTCTTCTTATTATCGGTCTCAATAAAGTAGCTCCTGTAACGGTTACTGGAGGCATATTAACAGTAGCTCTACCCCTAACCTTATTGATGGTTGCATCTAACAATGTTTGATCAATAGCATCTCCAGCTTCTACTTTTGATTCAAGATAACTTAAAAGTACCTCAGCATAGCGAATCAACGTGAAGTTACCGCCATAGTTCATCAAATTTCCTGCAAAGGTAGAGTCCATGTATTTATTAATACAATAGCCACTCCAATTGTATCGGCTCATTCTATCAGGTGAATTAGTTCCTGGTCTTGAAACATACATTACCCCTTTAAATATTGTGCGGTCGGATATCATTATCGTTTGATCAAGCCTAGGATCACGATTAGTGTATGGAGAATTCGGATTATACAATGGAGACTCCTCAACCGTTTTACCATCAATACATTCATAAGATTGTACTAATTCGTTATAAGGAGAGAACTGATGCCATCCTCCATAACTTTCAGGATAAAGATATTGTAACATTACGTGTCCATAAGTATCCTCGTGATACTGAGAAGCCAAAATAATCTCATTACTACTCTCTCCTGTTTGAATAAATAACTTTTTAAAACCTCCCTGTTCTATCGAATAAACACCACTATCCAATATCTTTTTGTAGGTTGCCGCTGCATCACTCCATTTCTTTTCTGCCATTTGTACTCTACCCAGAATCGCTAAGGCAGCTCCCGCAGTAATACGTCCCATTTCGCTACTAGGACGAGTAGCTGGCAACATTGAAGCACTTTCCTTTAATTCATTTTCAACAAATGTCCATACTTCTGTTTTCGAAGTTCTAGTAATTGAATTAGCTTCGGCCAACGTCAGTAAATGTTTAGGCAAAGGGATGTCGCCAAAGTACAATGCTAGATTAAATAAAGAATATGCCCTTAAAGTACGTACTTCAGATTTTATTATATTCTTTTTAGTTTGATCAATAGGTATTGCATCTATATGATCTAAAAAATTATTACATCTAGCAATTTTATTATACGTATTAGACCAAATACTGGCTGTTAACCAATAAGAAGCATTCAATGTACCATCGGTAACATGATCTGGAATTAGCTCTTTTTCAGAACCTAGCCCAGCCATAAAGTCAAGATTAAGCACCGCACGAGCATTCCAAAAATCTTCTCCTGACCATCCTGCTCCAATATTGTAACATCCAACTAATGCCAGATTGGCATCTTTTTCTGTTTTCCAGAAGGTTCCATCCGAAATTGAATCAAGTGGCTGTTTATCAAAATAATCATTCTTACAAGCCGAAATGGAAAAGAATAGTAAAAGGAGCAATCCAATTTTGAAAGGTGGCAATGTTGTATATATATTATTGAATTTCATGTCTTTCAATTGTTTAGTAAAAAATATGTCAGAATAATTTAGAATGATACATTTACACCAAAGGTATAAACACTTGTGAGCGGATAAAATCCACCATTTTGCGCCATTTCAGGATCCCAACCTTGGTAATATGAATTAATTGAAAGGAGGTTTTGTCCACTAAAATATACCCTGAGCCTACTTATCTTCATTTGTTCTATTAATCTATTACTAAAAGTATAACCTAGCTGTAGGTTTTTGAGTCTTGCAAAACTTGCATCTCTGTTCCAGTAAGTAGATGATTGAATAATACCACTACCCTCGTTTAAGCTTGTTAATTTTGGATAGAGAGCATTTGAATTGGGATTTTCTGTAGTCCAACGGTTTTCTACTTGCCATCTCTGAATTTGCCCACCGTTAAAGAAAGCAAACGCTTGATAGTTATTCATCTGCTTTTTCCATCCAGCAAGTCCTTGAATTAATACTGACAAATCGAATCCTTTATAATTGGCTGTAATGGTAAGCCCAAAATTATATTTAGGAACAGTATTACCGATAAAAGTTCTATCGTAAGTAGCATCTACCTTACCATCAGGCACACCGTCGGGGCCACTAATATCTTTAAACCTTATAAAACCAGGTTCTGCTGAATAGGGTTGTTTAGGATAAGTAGCCACATCATTAGCATCTTTAAATAACCCGTCGGCAATATAACCGTATGTTACTCCTAGAGACTGTCCTACAAATAGATTAGCACCTACATTTTGCTGAAGACCATTGGCTAATTCAGTCACTTTGTTATTAACAATTGTAAAGTTTGGCGATACTCCTAGTTTGAATTTACCAATGGTTGTTCGGTAATTTAGACTTGCTTCAAAACCAGTATTCTCCACCCCTCCAATGTTAACTGGAGAAGTACTAAGTCCTAAAGTAGCTGAACTTGCAATACTATAAAGTACTCCAGAAGTCTGCTTTTTAAAAACTCCTAAGGTAAAATCTAACTTTCCTTTCCATAAGCTTGCTTCTATGCCAATATCGGTTGTGGTGGTGTTTTCCCAAGTAATATCTGAATTACTAAGTCTGCTACTGGCAGCACCAGAAGCCAATACTCCGCCAATAGAATAGTTCTGCCCAAGAGAAACAATATTTTGATAAGGGTATGCCCCTACATTCTGGTTACCTAATTTACCCCAACTTGCTCTTACCTTTAGATTGTCTAGCCAAAGTACATTTTTCAAAAAGTTTTCTTCAGAAATTATCCAGCCTGCCGAAAATGAAGGGAAATAACCCCATCTACCCTTTTCTGGAAAACGAGATGTAGCATCTGAGCGAATATTTGCTTCAAATAAATATCGGTCATGATAGATATAATTAACCCTACTAAAAAAAGAACGCATCGACCAAGCTGAGGCTGAACCAGAATTTCTCATCCCTGTCGCCGAACCTGCATTTAATTCATATAAAGTATTGGTTGGAAAATCTTTGCGATAAGCCGACATACCTAAATCGTCATATTGTTCCTCAGAAACACCTCCTAATACTGTGATGGAATGCTTGTTAATTTGCGTTGTATAAGTAGCAAGCGATTGTAGTGTCAATTGTTCTCCTTGTCCAGTTGATATACTTAAATTATTAGGGCCAACCGTCTTGAAAGCATTGAATACAAAATCTGAAGCATAATCTTTGTTATAGTAACTCCAATAATTATAACCAACCTTACCACTCAAAGTAAAACCTTTGAATAGCTCCCACGCAATTTCTGTACTACCTAAAAAATATTTGTTGGTACCTTTGTAAAAAGATTCACTAGACATCCAAGCCTCAGGGCTGAAATTGTCCTGATACCCATAGGTTCCATCAGATTTCTTTCCAGCAAAAATTGGTGCTTCACGCACTGCAAAATTAATCATGTGGTTCATTCCTCCTTCGTAGTGTCTAGGCGAATGATTTTCAGAAGTATATCCTGATAGGCTTACTCTTAAAGTAAGGTTATCTTTAATTTTGCTATCGGTATTTAATAGAAAATTATACTTTGAATAACCATTTTTAGCCACTATACCATCTTGTTGAAGATACCCTAACGATAGTATATAATGATTTTTATCATTTCCACCCATAAAACTTAAGCTATGGTTGCTCTGAAAACCATTACCAGAAGTTAGTAGATTTTTAAGGTGTGGGACATTCGGATAATTATCTGGATCCGACCCATTTCTAAATTTTTCAATTTCAGCATCAGTGTAAGACAATCCAGCACCTGCATTCAAATTTGCTTCATTTCTAAGTTTAGCAAACTCCCACGATTCAACAAAATCAGGAAGTTGAGTAGGTTTTTGCCAGCCAGCATAGCTATTGTAACTAACCTGCATTTTTCCATTTTCTCCTCGCTTTGTTTCAATCAATATTACTCCGTTGGCGGCTCTACTACCATACATTGCAGCCGAAGCGGCATCTTTCAAAACAGAAATACTCTTAATATTATTTGGGTCAACATCATTAATAGAAGTTGCTAAACCATCGACCAAAATTAAAGGACCACCACCTGCACCATACGACCCTATCCCTCTTATAGTAATACTAGCACCATTATTACCCGGCTGCCCAGAACCCTGCGACACTGAAACGCCAGTGGCTAAGCCTGCTAAAGCTTGTGATGATTGCGTGATAGGCCTATCTGCAATTTCCTTTGATGATACTGTTGAGACAGAGCCTGTTAAATTTACTTTTTTCTGAGTACCATATCCTACCACTACAACTTCATCCAAATTGAGTTGCTCTACCACCAATTGGACTTTCATATCAGCAATCTTCCCTACTAATACTTCTCGTTTTTTATATCCTATAAATGAGAAAACCAGAATGCTATTATCATCAGGTACGCTAATATTAAATTTGCCCTTATCATCCGTTACTCCTCCTTTGGTCGTTCCTTTTATCGTAATGCTTACTCCTACTAAAGGCTCTCCTTTTTCATCGGTTACGGTTCCCGTTATATTTTGTTCTTGAATCTCTAATTGAGGTGCAAGACTTTGGTCGTTTTTTTCGATGCTGACATTACTTTTCTTCAAAAGAATACGTTCGCCCTGAATTTCGTAACTGATGCTTAGTGGAGTAAATAGTTCTTTTAAGACATCTCTTAATTCACGATTCTTCGCCACAATGCTAATTTTTCGTTTAGCACTAATTTTTTTTGGACTATAGAAAAAGTTGATTTTCGCAGCATTCTCAAGCTCAGAAAGAGCTTCAGATAAACCTTTTTCTTCGATACGTACAGTTATCTTTTGTTGCAGTATATCTTGCCCACTTACTTCACTCGCATACGACAACGTAGTGAAGATTATCGCAATTAATATCTGTCCAGCTGAAATTTTCATAATGGATAGCAACGTTGCTAACGTTAATAGATTTTTTTTCATAAATTGTACTGTTTTTGTTTTTTTGGAAAAAATTGGCAAAAATATTCCCTAACACTTCTTCCTAAGGAAGTGTTTGATTTGCGTCTGAAAGGGAATGGTATCAAGTCGATAAATGCTGAGAACATTTATCGGCTTTTCTTTTTTTCAGGAGGAATTGGTAATGCGTTTTTTCATAATTGAGATATTTTTTGAGTTAGAGTATTTATAAAAATCATTAATAATCAAACAATTATTCACAACCTTTACCAGACACAATAATCTGTGCATCAACTACTTGATAATTTATTCCAGTAATTTTGGCAATACTGTTCAGTTTATCAAACATGGTTGCATCCGACAGATTTCCATTAATCGTGCATTCTTCAAAAAGGTTTTCATCATAAATTATTTTAATGCCATAAGCCTTTTCTAAATCTGTAAAGACTTTAGCCAAAGAAGCATTTTTGTAGATAAATTCTTGCTTTTGTAGTGTAGATGAAAGTATTGTTGGTGTAGGAACTATCCTCTTCATCAATTTGGCGTTGGATGATAAGTAAATAGCCTCTTGGTTTGGCGTAACCACGATGCCATTTGCCTCAGAAAAATGAACGCCTTTTTCAATTGTATTAGATTCTAACTGTGAAACCACCGAAACTCGTCCTGTTTTTACGACTACTCTTTCTTCTTCTGTTTCTGGATTTGCCTTAATCGTAAAACTTGTACCCAATACTTTTGTAATTAATTTTTTGGTATAAATTAGAAAAGGTCTTTTTGGGTTTTTTGTTACTTCAAAAAAAGCTTCTCCTACCAAAAACACTTCTCTTTTATCTGCTTCAAAAACTTTTGGATAACGAATCTTTGATTTTTTTTCAAGAACGATTTCACTTCCATCCATCAAAAAAACACTCATTGGTTCGTTTGAAGTATTTTCTTTTTCAATAAATTCTACCTCCGAACTTTTAGCTGATAATTGTGGAATGTCAAATGTTTTTTCAGCCTCTTTTTGATAATTCATCCACCAACCTAAACCAATTAATACAGTAATAGATGCTGCCAATTGCCAAATATAACGCCCCCAATAGTTTGTCTTCTCTGTCATCTCAGATTCTACTCCTTGCCAAATTTTTGCTACCGATGCCTCTTCATCAACAGCCGTATTTTGAATAGAAGCCAAGCTTTTCACCATTGATTTTGCCTTTAAAATCAATACTTCTTTATCAGGATTCTCTTGTAGAAAACCTTGCCAAAACCTTTCAGTTTGTTCATCTGGATTTTGTACCCATCGACAAAAAAAATCGTCTTTTACAAAATCTATAATATCGAAATCAGAGTAGTTCATTGTTTATAGGGGAATTAATTATAGAATGACACAGACAACAAAAATATATCCTATTAAATGTGTAAATTTTTACATTTAATTTTCACAAAATAGCTAAGTACAAATAAATCAGTGATTTATCAAATCAAAAAATTAATAATAAAGAGTAAAAAATGTGAAGGAAAATGAATGGATTGGCGCAAAGAGTATAAGGCTTTTTGAATAAGATTGCCCACTGAGGCATAATTCAGCTCCATCATTTCAGCGATTTGCGCATTCGAGAATTGATGATAATATTTTAAATTGATTACTTCTCGCTGGCGTTGCGATAATTGTCCGAAAGCTTTTTCAAGTCTTTCTAATTGCTCTTTCTGATTTTCTTCCTCAATTAAAAGTCCTTCAAAAGACGATTCAAACAGTGCTTCCAAATTATGTTCTATTTCATCAGCATTTTTAGTAAAATTGTACTTCATCGTGCGCATCAATTTATTTTTGAGCGAACGAAACAAGTAAAATTTAATAGAATCTGTATCTGCAAGGTTCTCCTTGCTTTGCCAAAGCTCTAAAAAAATATCTTGAATGCAGTCTTCTACTACTGATAAATTAGGAGAAATTCTGAGAGTAATTCCATAGTTTAACAGAGGCTTGGCATATAGCTGATAAATTTTGGCAAAAGCTTTCTTGTCTCCTTTTTTGAAGGTCTGCCAAAGTAATAAATCATCGCTATGCAAGGGTTTAATTGCCAAAATGAATTAATTGAATTGATAAAATTGAAATGAATACCTCTGAAAACATTCATTTAACTCAAGGGGTCTCATAGACACAAACAATAAGGTAAAAATTGCAAAATATACTGATAAAATTATCATTTTTTTATATGCCAATATCATGATTGATGAATTTTCAGTAGAATGGTGAAATGAATAGAGCCAAAAAATAAAATTCTTTGGCTCTAGTTTACTATTCGTTTCAATCAAATCAAGCATAATATGTTTGTAATCTTTAGCCTCAATTAGAATGCTCAACATTTCCGTTGAGATTCCATTTTTAAAGAACTAATTCAACAAATTTACACCTTCTTTAAACAAGAAAACTTAGGGTAAACCCTAGGTTTGATGGCTAACTTTAAATTAAAAAACGTGTTTCTATCAATCTCAATAAAAACAAAAATCCCCCATATCGCTATGAGGGATTTTATTACTTATACTTACTCCTTAACTCCCGTATTCTCCGCAGGTTTTTCAAATTCCCATTCGCTTCTAATTAGTTTATTTTGGCTTGGATATACTTCATTTAAAGTATTGGCATCATAGATTCTGCCGTTTTTCATTACCATTTTCAAAGTATTTGAATTGCGAATGTTTTCTAAAGGATTTTTATCCATAATTAATAAATCGGCTAATTTTCCTTTTTCGATACTTCCTAAATCTTTATCTAAACCTAAAGCGGTTGCTCCAAGAATGGTTGATGTTTTCAAGGCATCATGGTTTTTCATGCCTCCGCTTTGCATCGACCATAATTCCCAATGATAACCCAACCCTTGGAATTCTCCGTGACTACCGATACCTGCCAATGAACCATTTTCTACCATTGATTTCATCGACTTGGCGTGTTTCTGGAAAACGTGTTCTTCTGGCAAGAACCAACCTGTTACTCTACGAGTTTTTTCTGCTAATTCTTCATAAGGCATAAAGTATTGCATCTTTTTGTCGTGATACGGATTCTCTGTTTCAAAGTAGAAAATCTCAGCAAAAGGACCGCCATAAGCTACCAAGAAAGTAGGTGTTACTGCCATTTTAGAGTAAGCGATAGATTTCACCACATCGTTATACAATGGATAAACAGGAATAGCGTGTTCGTGTCCGGGATAACCATCCAACATATTGGTCATGTTCAATTTATAGTTCAAACCGCCTTCGGTAGTTGGCATTAGTTTTTGGTCTTTTGCCGCTTTGATAATCCACTGGCGAGTTTGACGATTGCCCGTCAAATACATTTTGATGTACTTGGTATTGTAATATTTGCTGTATTGCTTCAAAGCATTGATTGCCCCTGTTGAATCCTTGATATTGTATGACCAGAAACCAACACCCGGTCCCGTTGAATAGATTCTTGGTCCAGCCATTTTACCTGCATCCACCATATCGCTATAAGTAAGTACGTCGGTAGTAGCCGTTTGTGGGTCACGAGTAGTCGTAACGCCATAAGCTAAATTCGTAGCATAAATCCATACTTGATTTTTCTGAATGCCCCATTGTGGCCACATGTGCGAATGCGTATCCACAAAACCCGGTGTGATGGTTTTACCTTTTACATCGATTACTTTGGCATTACCAACGCCTTTCAGACTTCCACTTTTCCCGACCGCTTTTATTCGGTTGTTTTCAATCAAAATATCCCCGTTTTCTATCACTTCATTGCCATTCATCGTGATGATTCTTCCGCCTTTCAACAATACATTTCCAGTCGGAATATCTTTGGTGAAGTACAGTTTAATCTCGGTTTCTTCTGGCTTATAAGTATCCGCTTTTTTAACGGCTACTTTTTTCGTGGCTGAATCTGCATTGGCTTTTATAGCTACTTTAATTTTCAAAGTATCGGTTTTTACTTTGTTCAACGAATCTGCTTTTGCTTTTTCTTGTACTTTTTTAGCCGTTTTTACACTGTCTTCAAAAGCTTTTGATTTGTCTAAATCATATACAAAATGAAAGCGACCTAATGACCAATGTACTTTCTTCGCATCGCTCGACCAAGCGGGAAACTCTCCTCCTATTTCAGTTAATTTTTGTGCAGGAAACTGTGCTGAACTTGGGTCTGAAACAGAAATATTAACGGTTTTTCCTGTTTTAGGAATCGTCATTACATAAATATCATTGTTGATTTGTGCCAAAGCTTTATCTCCATCGGGCGACATCAATACTTGCGAAGCATTTGAAGCTCTGTTTACTTCCATTGCCTCCGCCATTTTTTCTCCCAACATACAATTATGCACATAATCTTCACCTTCGATACTCATGCCATAAGTAGTGATTCCCGTAATTTTTGCATGAACTTTTTCATCTGTTCCATCCCATTTAATCGACTGCAAAGAACCATCACCTCCGCTTAAATAGATTCTATCACTATTTTTTACGAAATGAGGCGTACTTCTGCCTTGTGCTTTGTCAATCACCGTGATTGCTCCGCCTTTGGCATCAATCCAACAAATTTCATCTTCTGAACTATTGGCAACTGGACCAACGGATTCTTTGAAAGTACGCATTTTGCTACGAATGAAAACGATTTTATCATCTTTCTGCGAGAAAACGGGTTGCGAATACAAAGCTGGCACTGACGTTAGCTTCTGTACGTTTGGCGTTCCGCTGGTATTTACTTTATAAAGATGACCACCTTCGGCTGTCCAAGTAATGAAAGCTATCTGCGTTCCATCGTTCGACCAAATAGGATTTGCTTCGGTAAATTCATGATTAGTAATTCTGCGTGGCGTTCCATTCGGATAATCTGCAACATACAAACGGTTCAAAGAAGTAAAAGCTAATTGCTTGCCATTTGGCGAAGGAACAGCATCACGAATTTGTGAAATTAACGTTTGAGTAGTATCTGAAATTGGGTACTTAAACTCTAATCTTGGTCCCATTTCTAAATCCATATCAACACTAAATGGAATCTGTACAGGGTTTCCGCCATTGATAGCAATTTTATAAATCTTACCCCCATAAGAAGCAATCAATGCTTGGTTATCGGGTGTGAAAGACATTGAAGGCAAAACGCCCATCGTTGCGATTGATTCCTGTTCGTCTCTTTGTACTGGATAAGCTAACCATTTTTCATCGCCACTTTCCAGATTTCTTAATACCAAACCAGTTTTTTCTTCAAAGCGAGAACCATACACCAACCATTTGCCATCTCCCGACAAAGTAGGCGAAAATGCGGAACCGTACCTTGAAGTAATGGTAGTGCGTTTCGCATTGTCACGGTCGTAAACGCCAATTTGGTACTGTGGCATCATGGCATTATAATTCCATGCACCCGAACGCTGCGAGAAGTAAATGTATCTTCCATCAGGGCTTACAGCAGGGTCGATGGTTTTTAAATTGGCAGGTTGGTCAATTAATTGAACGCCTCCGCCTCCATCTTTATGCACCATCCACATTTGTACATTCATGCGACCTTTGGCAAAAATGATGTAATTACCATCGGAGGTCCATTCAGCAGCTTCGTAGTTTTGGTCACGGTCTTTTGTTACTTGGATGGTATCTTTTTTCTCGAAATCAATCATCCAAACATTATCCGAACCGCTACGGTCTGAAATAAAAATCAACTTTTTCCCGTCTGGGCTATAACGTGGATGCGTATCAAAAGCCAAACCTTTGGTAATGTTAGTCGCTTTTCCGCCAGTAAAAGGAATAGAGTATAAATCACCCATCAAATCAAAAACGATGTTTTTAGCATCAGGACTCACATCCAACGAAAGCCAAGTACCTTCGTCGGTATTGAGTTTGAATTTACGAGTAGCTTTAAGCGGTAAATCTTTGTAACGAACAAATTTCGTTGTGTCTTTTTTAAGAGAATCGCCCGAAGATAGATGCCTTGGCGATAAATGATTAAAGGAATTTGCCATGCCGACAATCGCAAAAGCGCCGACAAACAAGCCTATCAATAGATTTTTAGGATTAGTTTGAGGAAAAGTGATTTTCATTTTGTTGATTAATTTGTTGAATTGAATTACTAAAATAGTGATTATTATTTAGGATATTACTTTTGTGGAGGTTTTTAAAGAATAGTAAATAATGAAGCCACAAACAATTCCGAAGGAATGACATATTTATAGAAAAGCAATAAAACGACACCATTCGACCCCTTTGGGGTCATATATCTTCCTCATTTTACTTTTAGTTATTCATATTTAATCCTTTCAGGATTAGGACACGAATTATTTTTAATTTTTTACAAAAGATTTCCTCTTCCTCCACACCATTTTCTAAAATCAATTCATTAATTTTAAAGTATAAGCCAACTACAAATATCTATTGTATAATGCTTTAGCCTACCACTCAATACGTTCAATTACTTATTAATCGCTTTCGCCTTGGGGCGGTTAAATGCAATTTCTATAGGTTGTATTTCTTAACTTAAACAATATATATATATCATGAACACCTCACAAGATTCTGGCAATGCTACGAACATTGCTAATTTCAAAAACCTGATTAATTTTTGCATTGGCTTTGGTGCTGGCTACAATCCTACAAAAGATGCCCTGAAAGTCCCCAATCTGCAAAGTCAACTCAATACCGCAAACACTTTATTACAACAAAGTATCACTAACGAAACGGTGTATATCCAATCCACTGATACTCGTCGGGATTTATTTGCACAAATCAAGCCTTTGGCTACTAAAATTCTAAATGCTTTTTCTGTTTCGGGCGTGCCAGACAGTGCGGTGGCGGAGGTTAAAACCATTAATCGAAAGATTCAAGGGAAAAGGGCTTCGTCTAGTGAGAAGAGTGCAAGTACTGCTGTTGAAGGAGAAACGCCTCAACCTAAAAGCATTTCTAGTTCGCAACAGAGTTATGAGTATTTGGTAGAGCATTTTTATACTTTGATAGAATTGATTCGTTCACATTCGGTATATAATCCTAATGAAGATGCCCTGAAAGTAAGTACTTTACAAGCTTATTTAACTGATTTACAAAATGCCAACAACAATGTGATGGTCGCCAATACGACTTGGACGATTAGCAGAGCTGCCAGAAATAAGTGTTTATACTCCCCAGAAACGGGCTTGGTTGATACGGCTTTGGACGTGAAAAATTATATCAAAGCGGTTTTCGGTACGAGTAGTGTGGAGTATGGGATGGTGAAGGGTATCCCCTTTAAAGATGCCAAGCTGTAAAATGAGTATTAGAGCGTCTGCATTTAGAATGTAGGCTTACGCATTTAGTGTTAGAGCATCCGCATTTAGAATATAGGCTTACGCATTTAGTATTAGAGCATCCGCATTTAGAATATAGGCTTGCGCATTTAGTATTAGAGCATCCGCATTTAGAATGTAGGCTTACGCATTTAGTATTAGAGCATCCGCATTTAGAATGTAGGCTTACGCATTTAGTGTTAGAGCATCCGCATTTTGTTTTTAGTAGCTATTGGAAAAGGAAGTATAGTCAAATCTTCTTTACTACGAAACCTCACCCCCAACCCCTCTCCTGCTGAGAGGGGAGATTTTGAAGCAAAAAAAGCCCCCTCTCTGACGGAGAGGGGGTTGGGGGCGACCGTCGCTACGGTGAGGTCTTTAGTAGCACAATATTTTGTAGTAAATAAATCGACAGCCTATCATCAATCACTCCTACGCATACAAAATTCCCTTATCCACTTTCGCAGGCAAAGGTCCTTTGGTTACTAACTTTAGGGCCGCTAAGTTAGCACCTGCATTCGCACAGGTTTCTGGCGAAGCTCCTTCTGTATAAGCCGTTAAGAATCCTGCCCAATAAGCGTCTCCTGCTCCAGTAGCATCAATTACTTCAATGGGTTTTACGCCTAAGGTGATTTGTTTTGCTCCCTTTTCAGTAGAAATGATAGAACCATCACCGCCTTTGGTTAGACAAATGAGGTCTGCACCCATCGCATGAAAATCTTGTAGGATTTGTGCTTCGGAAACTTTATGTCCATAGATTCTTTCGGCATCATCTTCACTCAATTTTACCAAAGCATCGTGTGAACAATAGGCTGAAATCGTTTCCCAAGCCTGTTTTCTGTCGGGCCAAATCTGAATAGCGTAGTTAGCATCTAAACTTACACGGCAATTCAAGGCATTAGCACGTTTGGCGGCATCAACGATGGTACTTTGGGCTGGGTCTTGGCTCAAAGCGAAACAAGTAGTATGAAAAATGGCTGATTCCGCCAATAAACTATCAGGAATATGCTGTGGTTGAAGCATACGGTCGGCGGTACGATAAGCGATAAAATCGGGCGTGCCTTTGGTACGAGAAACCACTACAATACTGGTTGGTTGAAAATCATCTACCGCAACGTGACTAACATCTATACCTGTTTTGGCTACTTCTCTTTTTAAATAAATACCGATATTATCGTTGCCAATGCAAGAAACTAAGGCGGTATTCATGCCCAAACGAGCCATATTAGCAGCCATATTGGCGGGACTTCCTCCTTGAAAACGTTCAAAAGTGGAGGTTTCAAGAATACTTTCTTGTATTTCTGTTCCAATAAAGTCAGCCAAAAGTTCGCCAACTGAAAGTAGTGCGTATTTTTTCATGTTTATAAAAATGGATTGTTCTTGGGAAGTGAAACGTTTGAAAGCGATTAACAATCAAGCATTTCCAACACATTGTTTTTGCAAATTAATGATAATTCTGTAAAAAATTGTTAGTAATAGTTATAAAACCTTTGTGATGGTATTGAAGGGGAAATGTGATTTTCTTTCGACAGACTATCTTTAAAAATATTTACCTCTGCTATTTAAAATTACCTTACAAATAAATCAAGGTATTCCAGAAAACTTGCATCTTTGATGATTCAAAATACTCGAAAAGAAAAACCTAAAAACGAAAGAACAATGTCTAACATTAAATTAATCATCGAAGAAAGACCAAGTAATATTGGAAATTTTATGGTGGGTCGATTATTACCTTTTAGAGAGAAAAGAATGGTGGGTCCATTTTGTTTTATAGACCACATGGGACCAGCAAAATTAAGTGACCACGAAAATTTAGATGTTGGTCCACATCCTCACATCGGGCTTTCTACGCTGACTTATCTTTTTGAAGGAAGTGTTATGCACAAAGACAGTCTAGGAACAGCCATAGAAATAAAACCCAATCAAGTAAACTGGATGACAGCAGGCAATGGCATCGTTCACTCTGAAAGAACGCCAGAGTATTTGCGTCATTCTGATAAAAATTTACATGGTTTACAAATTTGGGTGGCTTTGCCTAAAGAACTTGAAGAGATGTCACCAAGTTTTGCGCATATTACTGAGGAAGAAATTCCTACTTGGGAAAACAATGGTGTTTCTTTTAAATTAATTGCTGGAGAAGCTTTTGGTAAAAAATCGGCAGTTCCTGTTTATAGTCCTTTGTATTTTTTAGAGATAAAAACAACAAATGCTACTACAATCAATATTGGTGATGATTTATTCGGAGAAAGTGCTTTGTATATTTTAGAAGGAAGTATCAGTAGCGAAGGACATAGCTATGAACCCAAACATATTTTGATAGCGAACGACAGTAAATTATGTAGTTTTGAAATGGCTGAAAATACTACGGTTTATATTTTTGGTGGAGAGCCATTTCCTGAAGAAAGATATATTTATTGGAATTTTGTTGCCTCAACTAAAGAATTGATTGAAGATGCCAAAACCAGATGGATTGAACAAAGCTTTCCTAAAGTTCCGGGCGAAACTACATTCGTTCCACTTCCACAAGCTCATCCTTTAAAAAATAAATAAATGGAAAAAGTACACGCACAAATCGGTAAAGAACTTTATAAAACTACCATTCAGTCTGCTACAAATACCTTGATTGCTGATGAACCTGTTGAAGTAGGCGGAAAAGGTTTAGGATTTAACCCTAAAGAACTTTTGGCGGCAGCATTAGCGGCTTGCACTTCGGCAACCTTAAGAATGTATGCCGACAGAAAAGCTTGGGATTTAACAGAAGTGAAAGTTGATGTAACTTTTGATAGAGATGCAGTTGCCAATAAATCCTCATTTACTAGAAAAATAGAATTAATAGGTAATTTAGATGAAGAGCAAAAAGCAAGGTTACTCACCGTTGCTAATAGCTGTCCTGTTCATAAAATATTAACGAATCCGATAGAAGTTAGCACTGAATTAGCATCATAATTCAATAGTTTTGATATTTCTAACTGAAATAGCATGGTATTTTGTGGTATTTTTCTATTTTTATAACATCATCCAATCCATTACCTTTATTAATATCAACAAATGAAAAAACAAATCCTTACACTAGCAGGGCTCTGTCTGCTAAGTACCGCTTCTTTTGCACAAAAAACCCTTGTTCACTGTGGTACGCTTATCGACGGTATTCAAAATGAAGCACAAAGCCAAGTAACCATCGTTGTTGAAGGCAAAAAGATTATTGCTGTTCAAAAAGGCTTTACTGCTCCTACTGGAACAGATAAAGTTATCAATCTAAAAAACCAAACAGTCATGCCGGGTCTTACCGATATGCACGTGCATTTGGAAGAAGAAACCAGTAAAGGTGGGGCGATAAAACGCTATCAACAAAATGATGCCGATATTGCATTCGATGCAGCGAAGTATGCTAAAACAACATTGATGGCTGGTTTTACTACGGTAAGAGATTTAGGAGGTTCAGGTGTAAATCTTGCCTTGAGAAATGCCATCAATAAAGGTACGACGATTGGACCAAGAGTTTATACTGTGGGCAGAATTATTGCAACAACAGGCGGACATGGCGACCCTTCAAATGCTTTAGCGGATAAATTATCGCTAGAGCCAAGATATTTAACAGGCGTTGTAAATGGAGTAGATGAATGTCGTCAAGCAGTGCGCCAACGTTATAAAGAAGGTTCTGATTGTATTAAAATTACAGCTACTGGTGGCGTATTAAGTTTGGCAAAAAGCGGAAAAGCTCCACAGTTTACCGAAGAAGAAATCAGAGCGATTGTTGAAACTGCTAAAGATTACGGTTTCCATGTGGCAGCTCATGCCCACGGTACAGAAGGTATGAAAAGAGCTGTAAAAGCTGGCGTAACAACCATTGAACACGGTACTTATATGGACGACGAAGTAATTGAATTGATGAAAAAGAACGGTACTTATTATGTTCCAACCATTATTGCAGGTAAAACTGTTGGTGATTCAGCTAAAATCCCTGGTTACTTTCATCCATTAGTAGCTCCGAAAGCTTTGGAAATTGGACCATTGATTCAGGCTACTTTTGCTAAAGCTTACAAAGCAGGTGTTAAAATTGCTTTTGGAACAGATTCTGGCGTTTCTATTCATGGTTATAATGCTTATGAATTTCAATACATGGTCGAAGCAGGAATGCCAGCGATGGAAGCGATTAAGGCTGCAACGATGACGCCTGCCATTATTTTGGGTACTCAAAAAGAAACGGGCTCTATTGAAACTGGTAAAATTGCAGACATTATTGCTACCGACGGAAACCCATTACAAGACATTAAAGTAATGAGAAAAGTATCGTTTGTGATGAAAGATGGAGTTGTTTACAAAAGTCTTTAAGCATAAATAAGGATTGAATAATTCACTAAAATGCTTAATTTAGACGCCAATTAAACAATACTATTATTTCAATTAATGAACATGAAAAATCTATTTGTTATCATTACTTTGTTATTCGCTTCTTTATCAGCAATTGCTCAGAAGCCTAACACCTTGACAGCCAAAGAAAAAAAACAAGGCTGGAAACTCCTTTTTGATGGTAAAACATTAAATGGTTGGAGAAATTTCAATAAAAAAGACCTTGGTCCTGCTTGGAAAATCTCAGATGATGCCATTATGTTAGACAACAGTCAAATGGATGGTTGGAATACTAAAGGTGGCGGGGAACTGACTACAGATGGAATTTACGAAAACTTTATTTTAGCTTGCGACTGGAAAATTTCTGAAGGCGGTAACTCTGGAATTATCTTTAACGCACAAGAAGACGATGCTACAAAACATCCATATTCTTGGTTTACTGGTCCTGAATTCCAAGTGTTAGATAACGATGGTCATGCAGATGGTAAAATCGACAAGCACAGAGCAGGTAATTTATACGATTTAATCAAATATGAACCTGAAAACGTAAAACCAGTTGGCGAGTGGAATAAAGTAATGATTGAACAAAAAAGCGGTCATGTAAAATTATTCGTAAACGGTAGAATGGTTATTGAATATACAATTGGTAGCGAAGAATATAAAAAATTAGTAGCTGCAAGTAAATTCAAAGGCATGGAAAACTGGGGTACTTTCACAAAAGGACACATCGTTTTCCAAGATCACGGGAATAAAGTTTGGTTTAGAAACATCAAAATCAAAGAATTATAGTCTTAGTTTATACTAGACTAAACGCAAAAAACTGTAAGTACATGAAAGCATGTTACTTACAGTTTTTTTGCTTTATAACACTTTTATTTTCTGTATATTGCACCCTAATTCATACAAAGACATCCACGTTTTCTAAATTATTATATAATGTTAAAATCAATGACAGGTTTTGGCAAATCGGTGATAGAAGCAAAATCTTTAACCGTTACTGCTGAAGTAAAAACACTGAACTCTAAGTTTACAGATATTTATTGCAGAATTCCTAAAAGTCTGTCTTTCAGAGAAATAGAAGTAAGAAATTTACTTACTCAATCCTTAGAACGTGGTAAAATTGAGTTTAATCTTTCTATTAATTACACTGATGTTGCCAGTTCTGGAACAAATATCAATCGTCCATTGGTTGACGCTTACATGAAAGATTTGCAAGAATCTGCCAACGTTTATGGTGTAGCAGATATTACAGAATTATTCAAAATAGCCCTTACTTTACCAAATGCTTATAATACTGAAACGGTTTCGGAAGAACAAGCAGAAGAAGAATGGAAAACTATTTTATCTGCTGTGAATCAAGCAATTGCAGAATGCACAAAATTCCGTTTGCGTGAAGGAGAAATTGTAAAAAATAAATTCATTGAATACATTGATAAAATCGGCGAACTATTAAAAGAAGTAGAAGAGCAAGATAAATTACGTATTCCTGCCGTTCGTGAACGTCTTAGAAAATCAGTTACTGATTTATTGGAAGCCGATGATTTTGATAAAAATCGCTTTGAACAAGAATTAATTTATTACATTGAAAAGTACGATATTTCAGAAGAAAAAGTACGTTTAGGAACGCATTTGGTCTATTTCAAAGAAGTATTGAAAGAAGGAAATGGTAAAAAACTAAATTTCCTTTGCCAAGAAATCGGTCGTGAAATCAACACAATTGGTTCAAAAGCAAACGATGTTGTGATTCAAAGAATGGTCATCAATATGAAAGATGAACTTGAAAAAATCAAAGAACAGACTTCTAACGTTTTATAGATATGAGATATTAGATATGAATTATGAGATAGTGCTTTAAAACCTAATAACTCATAATTCATATTTCATATCTAAACAACTTACTTCATACTCACCAAAGTAACGCCTGCTCCTCCTCTATCTGCATGTTCGTCTTGTGTATTGGCTACTTGTTTATAACCTCTGAGATGCTGACGAATGAGATTTCTCAAAATTCCATCACCTTTTCCATGCACAATTCTGAGTTCATCATAACCAACCATGATGGCATCGTTCATAAATTTATCTACTTCTACCAAAGCTTCTTCCCCACGTTTTCCTCGCAAATCAAGATTGAATGAAAAATTCATCATTTTATCATTCATATCAACGCCAACAATTTTGGTACTTGATGAAATTTTCTGTTTGTACTCTTTGCGAGAAATCTTTTCCAAACGATTAATTTTTACCGTCGTTTTCAAATCGCCGATGGCAATTTCAGCATCTTTTCCACGCAAACTTAATACTTCTCCCAAAGCCTCCTGACCTTTGATTCTGACCAAAGAGCCTACTGAAATTTCGCCTAAAATTACTTCAATTTCTTCACGCTCTTCTTTTTCTTTCTCCTCTTTTGGCGTTGGCTTTTTCGTATTTTGATTTACTTTATCAAGCACCAAACTTTGCTGAAAATCGACTAAATCTTGTCTAATTTCTTTCGTTGCCAGTTTCTCTGCTCCTTGCTCACGAATTTCCTTAATCGTCGCTTCAATTTTCTGGTTCGTGTTCTTGATTAATTCTTTCGCCTGAATTTTTGCTGTATTTAAAATCGTTTTCTTTTCGGTTTCTAAATACGATTTTAATGAGTTGTATTGCTCTAATAATTGGTCAAGTTTGCGTTGTTTTTGGGCATTTTCAACGTTTTTATCCGCAAATACTTTCTTTTCAATTTCTAATTCTTTGATTAGCTTCTCAAAACTTACTTGCTGATTGCCAATTTTTTGCTTCGATTTATCAATAATCGCTTTTGGTAAACCAATTTTATAAGCAATTTCTATCGCAAAAGAACTTCCCGGCTTTCCGATTTCTAATTCATACAAAGGCTCAAGATGTTCGGCATCATAACGCATCGCTCCGTTGACCAATCCTTTCGTTTTATCGGCAAAAGTTTTGAGGTTTGTGTAGTGCGTATTGATTGCTCCATAAGCTCCAGAACGATTCAAATCTTCCAGAATACTTTCGGCAATCGCTCCGCCCAAAGTTGGTTCTGTACCTGTTCCAAATTCATCAATTAAAAATAAAGTTTTTCTATCTGAATTAATCAAAAAGTACTTCATGTTCGTCAGGTGCGACGAATAAGTACTTAAATCGTTTTCTAAACTTTGTTCGTCACCAATGTCAATAAAAACGCTTCTGAAAATCCCAATCGTAGAGTACTCCGACATCGGTACTAACAAACCGCACTGATACATATATTGTACCAAACCCAAAGTCTTTAAAGTAACCGACTTCCCTCCTGCGTTTGGACCAGAAATCAATAAAATTCTTTCTTCAGAATCCAGTTTTATCGTCAGCGGCTGTACTTTTTTACCTTGTTTTTTGAAAGAAAGAAAGAGTAAAGGATGAACTGCATTTTTCCAATCTACGATTTGGCTGTTCAAACTCAAAGGCGCAATGCCATTGATTTCAATTGCCAAACGTGCTTTCGCTCTGATAAAATCTATGATGCCCAAAAAAGTATAAGCTTTTCGTAAAACGGGAACATGTGGACGAACTCTCGTCGTGAGTTCCATCAAAATCCTGATGATTTCACGTCTTTCAGCCGATTCTAATTCACGGATTTCGTTATTGGCTTCCAGTACTTCGGTTGGTTCCATAAATACTGTTTTGCCAGTATCTGATTCATCGTGAACGAAGCCTTTAATTTTACGTTTGTGTTCGGCAGCGATGGGAATCACCATTCTTCCGCCACGTAAAGTCAAAGAAAAATCATCAGAAATCCAGCCGTTCGAACGAGCATTTTTCAGAATACTTTCTAATTTTTTACGTAAATCTATTTCTTGACTTTGAATTCTACGACGAATACTTTGTAATTCTGGACTGGCATTGTCTTTCAATTTACCACGGTCGTCAATTACTTTATCTAAAGAATCCAAGATTTGACGAAGGTTCAAATCTGCCGAAAAAGCCGTTCCAACCAATTCTCTCAATTGCGGATACGCTTCTGGTTCTTTGTTATCGAAAAAGCGTAAACATTCTTGAATGGTTCTTAACGAAAGTTTGAGGTCGAAAAATTCTTCTTCCGTCAGGAAAGCACCTTCAATAGCCGCCTTTGAAAGTTGAAGATTTACATCAAGATAATTCTGTGAAGGAAAAGCTTGAGGCTCAAAAGCTAAAATATCTTTCATTTCGGCTACTTGCCGAATCATTTTTTGAATTAAATCGTAATTATCGGCAAAACGAATTTTGTTCACGAAGGCTCTTCCTAGCGAACTCACACATAATTCACTTAAGTGTTCTCTGATGCAGTCGAATCCTAATTTTTGTTCTATATTTTGTGGGTATAACATGCTCTTTAGAAATAATTGCTTTTCATAAAACCATCAAACATTACACAAAGTTCTCAGGTTTAAATACTAAAGAAACCCCGTGAAGTAAAATTACTTACGGGGTTTCTGAAATTTCAATTTCGATATTGTGCTATTCAGCAGGAAAAGTAAATGTTCCGTCTGGATTTGGAAACAAATCTTCAACTTTTGTGATGGCACTTTTGTTCAGTTTTCCGTATAAATGTGGAAAAGTTCCGCCATGAGGAACGTCTTCAAAACGAGTTTCAGCCGTTAAAGCATCAATGTCAAGATGCAATAACAACAAGTGCGGTTTGCCCACAAAATAATTATTGAGCGTTCCTTGTACTTGTTCGAAAGTAGAAAGATGTATAAATTTTTCTACTGAAAACGTTTCTGATTCATAATCATCTAAATCCGAAAACTCAGCCCACCATTCTGGACTCACGATATGATAAAGTCTTGGTTTCATAGCCTAAATTTACTACATTGTTCTGAGCTAATTGGTAAAAAATAAAATTTATGTACGACATCATCATCGTTGGCGGCGGTTTAGCTGGATTGGTCAACAGCATTTTACTTTCAAAAGCAGGTAAAAAAGTTTTACTGATTGAAAGAAAAAGCTATCCTTTTCATCGTGTTTGTGGCGAATACATTTCCAACGAAACCCGACCATTTTTAGCGTCACTGGGTGTTGATTTCAGTCTGCTAAATTATAAAGAAATTTCCCGTTTTCAATTTACTTCACCTTCGGGCAAAGTACTTGAAACCCAGCTCGATTTAGGCGGTTTTGGTATCAGTCGTTATACTTTTGATGAAGTATTGTATCAATTGGCAATCAAAAATGGCATTGAATTTTTATTAGAAAAAAGCGTTGAAAACGTTGAATTTCACAATAACCATTTTACCGTAAGTACCAATACTGAAAATTTTGAAGCTCGCTATGTGATTGGTTCTTATGGAAAAAGAACGAAATTAGATGCTACTTTAAAGCGAGATTTTTTCGGAAAAAGGAGTCCTTACATTGGTGTAAAGTATCATATCAAAACCGATTTTCCGAAAGATTTAATTGCTCTTCACAATTTCAAAGATGGCTACTGTGGTATTTCTGCCATTGAAGACGACAAGTATTGTCTTTGTTATTTAACGACTAGAGAAAACCTCCGCCAGCACGGAACGATTGCTAAAATGGAGAAAAATATTCTCTGGAAGAATCCACATCTCAAAAAAATATTTACTGAATCTGAATTTCTTTATGACAAGCCAGAAGTAATTAATGAAATTTCATTTGCTCCAAAAACGACTATCGAAAATCATATTTTAATGGTAGGCGATTCAGCGGGTTTGATTACTCCTTTATGTGGAAACGGTATGGCAATGGCGATTCATGGAGCAAAAATTTTATCCGAACATCTTTTAAAGTACTTTGATGACCGAAAGCAATTAGAAGAAAACTATCAAAAAGCATGGCAAAAAACCTTTGCTCAAAGACTTTGGGTTGGCAGAACCGTACAAAAATTATTCGGGAATGAAGTACTGTCTGAAATTACTTTATTGAGCTTAAAGAACTTCAAACCTGCTTTGAGAATGATTATTAGGGCTACTCATGGAAAAATAATTTGAAAATTTGGTGATTTGAAGATTTGAAAATGATTAGGGTAATTTGAAAATAATTAAAATAATTTGAAAGTTTGGTGATTTGAAAGTTTGAAAATGTTTAATGAGTTTCAGAATAACAATTCCATTATTTTCAAATCTTCAAATTCTCAAATTTTCAAATTACCAATCGGTAGCACCGTCGTATTCTTTACTTCCGACATCACAAATGAGCTACTGATATGAGCTACGCTTTCTAAGGCGGTTAATTTCTTTTGATAAAATTCATTATAAGCTTCCATATCTTTGGCTATGATTTTTACCAAATAATCATAGCTTCCAGAAACTACACTGCACTCTATTACTTCAGGAAATTGCTTGATGGCTTCCTCAAATTCTTCAAAATGATTTTTTTGCTGTTTATCCAATGTAATGCTACAGTAAACTACGAGTGGATTTCCCAACTTTTTTTTGTTCAAAATGGTCACATACTTCTCGATGATTTCCTCTTGTTCCAACCTTTTGATACGGTCGTGAGTGGGCGTCATCGAAAGATTAATCTGCTTTGAGATTTCTTTTATAGTAAGTTGGGCATTCTCTTGTAACAATTGGAGAATCCGCAAATCAGTCGCATCTAAAGTCATAAAGAAAAATTTACTTTACAGAAAGGTAATATTCACTTAATACAGGATTTTTTTCGCTTTAAAACATAAAAATAAATGTTTTTTCCTTATTTATTCAGCAAATGTAAAACTATTTCCTGTTTTCTTAACTTTGCATACACTTCATTTCCAAACACCTCTGCAGTTCTGTTATTGGTGGCATTGATTTAACCAATAACAGAAAAGCAGACATAAAACCCCCAATCCCATGATTATCGGTGTCCCAAAAGAAATTAAAAACAATGAAAACCGAGTTGCTCTAACTCCTGCTGGCGTTGCAGAATTCAAAAAGAACGGTCATACAGTTTACATCCAAACACAAGCTGGTTTAGGAAGCGGATTTTCGGATGAAGAATATGTAAAAGCTGGAGCAAGTATTTTAGGTACAATCGAAGAAGTATATGCGATTGCCGAGATGATTTGCAAAGTAAAAGAGCCGATTGCTTCTGAATATAATTTAATCAAAGAAAATCAATTACTTTTTACTTACTTCCACTTTGCTTCTTCTGAGCCATTAACTCATGCGATGATTGAACGCAAAGCAATTTGTTTAGCTTACGAAACTGTTGAGAAAACAGACCGTTCATTACCCTTATTAGTACCAATGTCGGAAGTAGCAGGTAGAATGGCGATTCAAGAAGGAGCAAAATACTTAGAAAAACCTATGGGCGGAAGAGGTATTTTATTAGGCGGTGTAGCAGGCGTAAAACCAGCCAATGTATTGGTTTTAGGCGGTGGAATCGTAGGAACACAAGCGGCAAAAATGGCAGCAGGTTTAGGAGCAAATGTAACAATTATGGATATTAGCTTGCCACGTTTACGTTATTTGGAAGACGTGATGCCAGCCAATGTTGATACTGTAATGTCGAACGAATACAATGTTCGTGAAGCTATCAAAGTTTCAGATTTAATTATTGGAGCAGTATTGATTCCCGGAGCAAAAGCACCACATTTGATTACTCGTGAAATGTTGAAAGAAATGCGTCAAGGAACAGTATTAGTTGACGTTGCTGTTGACCAAGGCGGTTGTATTGAAACTTGTCATCCAACTACTCACGAAAATCCAACTTTTGAAATTGATGGCGTAGTACATTATTGCGTAGCCAATATGCCGGGTGCTGTACCATATACTTCTACCTTGGCATTGACAAACGCTACTTTACCTTATGCACTTCAATTAGCCAACAAAGGTTGGAAAAAAGCTTGTACTGATAACGAGGAATTGAAAAAAGGCTTAAACGTTGTAGCTGGAAAAATCGTTTATAAAGGCGTTTCAGATGCTTGGGGCTTAGCGCTTTCAAGTCTTGAAAGTGTATTGTAATTTTTAGCAGTGAGCTGTGAGCCTTGAGCTATCAGCCTTCGGCTTTCGGAATAAGATTGAAAGAAAATCCCTTTAGCTTTTTGATGCTAAAGGGATTTGTATTTTAAAGTACTTTCAGACTAATAATAAAAGTTTCTTAGAAAATGGATTTTCTCCAAGTCTAAAACGGGCAGGTTATTATTTTTAGAAAGTAATCGTATTAACTGTACTTGAACTCGACGTGGTAGTTGTTGATTTTAGGGTTGCTCCTGTGTTGGAGTATGTTCCGCCCGTATATAAGCCCCAGCCAGAAGAACTCCCAACAAAACTGCCTCCTGTGTAACTTCCACCAAAATAGATTTTATATTGAGAACCTTTCGCCATACTTGGATGCGAAAAATGGAAGTAGCTAGAAGACATTTTAGGCATAAATGTTCCAAGATCTTTTCCTGACGCATCTTCAATATGAAATAAAGAAGAGGTTGACACTGATGCACTTGATTTAATAAAAAAGCCTACTTGAGTAGAAGAAGTACTCATCGCTTTTGTCATGTTATTGGCTGGTTCTGCGCCAATCAATGTACCTCCATTAACCAAGAAATTACCATTGATATCAATATTTTCATTACCATTACTAATCACAACTCCGCCACTTATGGTAAAGTTACCGTTACTATCAATCGCATCAGAACCCGTTACAATTAACACACCTCCTGTTACTTTTAAGTGACTATTATCGTTCGACTCCGTACCTCCAGATACTGTTCCATAAGAAGTATTAATGCCATCATTCGTTGCTGTTAGATTGCACACACCTCCTGCGATTGTAATGAAAATAGACTCCATGCCTTCATAAGACTTTGTTACATTGATTGTTCCATCATTTATTGTAATAGAAGTACCAGATTTGAGACCATCATTAGAGGCAGCAATGTTGAGTTCTCCTTTGTTCATGACAAAAGCACCATCACTTTTAAATCCTTTTGCTTCGCTAGTATTAGCCGAATTGTAAGTATAAGTAGCTCCAGTTGTGATAATATTGATAGTCCCACCGTTGATAGTTGAAGTACCATCTACTGTAATGCCTTTCCCTGCAATTCCTGTACTATTAATTGTCACAGTTCCTTGCTGCATCACAAAATTTGCATCACAATTAATACCAGCTGCTGAAGCAATATCTGCATCAGAAGTATCATAAAAAGCATTTCCTGATGTTGTAATATTAGCATTGGCATTGGTAATCGTTAAATTACCCGTCGTTTTAAAACCTTTTGATGCTCTACCAGATACTTTTAAGGTAATTGCTTCGCTACTATTAACGGTTGTGTAACTTTCGCTTTTAATAGCATTTCCTTTATCTCCTGTGGTTGTTACATTGATTGTTCCACCTGTAATTGCCACATAAGGAGTAATAGCTGTGTCTGTACCATCATAAGATGCCGTGATTCCATCATCTACGCTATTTACAGTAATATTTCCTCCAGAAATAGCAACATATCCTTCTTCGCAATCAATTCCATCACCAGCAGCAGTAATATTCAATGTACCACCACTCATTTTAAAATAATCATTGGCGTGAATTCCATCTGATACCGTTTTGGTAATGGTTATGTTTCCATCTGTAATGGCAATATAATCGTCGCTACAAATACCATGTTTATAATTTGCCATCACTGTTAAAGCGCCTGTTCCTGCAAAATTCAATTGCCCCTCGCTAAAGAAAGCTCCTTTTTGGTCTTCAGAACTGGTTGCATAAGTACTGCCATCAACCACACGATTATTCGTACCACTTAATAAATTGACAGATACTTTTTTACCTGATTGAATATTAATTGCTGGACCACTACTATTAACAATACTTGCTCCGTTCAATACAAGATTGAATTTGTAATCACTGTAAATTTTAAAACTACCATTCGTAGCTGAACCCGACAAAACATAATTTACTTCGGTAGTTGTGGTCGTAGAAGTAACCACAACATTTCCGTTACTTACACTTACTTTTACACCCGAACTTTCTAAAGGATTGGTTACTGTGGCGGTAGTTCCTGAGTATTTTATTACTACGGCATTGGCGAAAGTGGTGTCTTTGGTTTTTGTATCAAAGTCACCATCAACAATTACTTCTTCACCAGTTTCAATTACTTCATCTTCTGAAGCAGTTTTACAAGAAATTATTCCTGAAGTAAAAAGAACGGCACTCATTAGAAAAAGAGCGTAAAATAATTTTGATTTAGTCATAAGAAAGAAGGTTTTATATTGGTGTTTCAGTGAAAGGCTTTGGGGGTTTTTCAAAATATCTGTACATTAAAATGGTTAGGTTGGGTACATCAATCAATGAAAAAAGCTTTATCACTCAAAATCGTTTAAACATTATGACCGACAAAAGAAAAGAAGCGTTGCAGGAAACATTAAAATAATTTTTATTTAGATTAAATAACTTGAAAACTATTTCTTCAAATATTTGAAATTATCATGTCATATATTTCAGTAAATCTGGCTGATGCGATTACTCTTTCATAAAGCTTTTCTCCTTGGTTTATTGCCTTCTTCCATTGTTAAAAATCCTTAATTACTTTCGTTCAACCGTAGCAATAAAATAAAAGAGTTTTTTGTCTTTTATTATTTCATTACTATATTTGCAGAAATATTTTTTTATGTTTTCAAAAACTTGTGAGTACGCCATCAAAGCGAGCATTTATATCGCTTCTCAATCTCTTGAGAATAAAAGAGTTGGGATAAAAGAAATTGCTCATGAAATCTCTTCGCCAGAGGCTTTTACGGCTAAAATTTTGCAAGTACTTTCAAAAAATCATTTGGTAGATTCTATCAAAGGTCCCAACGGAGGTTTTGAAATTCAACCAGAAAAAATGCGTTCTACAAAGCTTTCAGCCATCGTGAAAGCTGTTGATGGCGATAATATTTTTATCAGTTGCGGATTAGGACTTAAAAATTGTTCGGCTAAAAATCCTTGTCCCCTTCATAACCAATTTGCTAAAATCAGAAATGATATTACAAAATTGCTAGAAAGTACAAGCTTAGAAGAACTAGCTACTGGGCTTACTTCTGGACTTACTTTTTTAACATCAGTACAAAATCAAGCTTAATATTTCATGAATTTTAAACCTTATTTCAAATTTTTTCATTTTCAAATAAAAGACATAAAGGTCTTTTATTCCTTATCTAATGTAATTTAAAATTAACTCAAACCATCATGGCAAGTCAAAAAACAATTGAAATCGTAAAATCAACAGCACCAGTATTAGCTATTCATGGAGAAAACATCACTAAGGTGTTTTATCAGCTTTTATTTCAAAATCATCCAGAATTAAAAAATGTCTTCAATATGACGCATCAAACACATGGCACACAGTCGAAAGCCTTAGCCAATGCCGTTTATGCCTATGCTGCAAACATTGACAATTTAGCTGTTTTAAGTGCTGCTGTAGAGCAAATCACTCAAAAACACAGTAGTTTAAGCATCACGCCAGCGATGTATCAGCTTGTTGGAACAAACTTATTGGCAGCCATTAAAGAAGTATTGCAAGATGCCGCAACACCAGAAATTATGGACGCTTGGGCAGAAGCTTATGGAGATTTGGCCTCACTTTTTATCACGAAAGAAGAACAATTGTACCAGAATGCTGAAGCTAAAAAAGGTGGTTTTAGAGGACAAAAAGAATTTGTAATCACCAAAAAAGAAGCTGAAAGTAGCATTATTACTTCGTTTTATTTCAAACCTGTTGATGGTTCAGCAATACCGAGTTTCAAAGGCGGACAGTACGTAGCCGTAAGTGTACAAATTCCAGATTTAGAACATTTACATACTAGAAATTATAGTTTGTCGGGTTGCCCTACGCAAAATACTTTGAGAATTTCAGTAAAAAGAGAAACTGGAAGTCCTGATGGAGTAGTTTCAAACTTCCTTCATGACCATTTAAACGTTGGCGATACTGTAAAATTGGGTATTCCTGCGGGTGAATTTATATTGACAAAAACGGAAAAGCCAATCGTATTGATTGCGGGTGGAGTAGGCATTACGCCATTAATGAGTATGTATATGGAGCTTTTCCATTTTGCTGACAATGAAGTACTTTTTGTACAATGTGCTAAAAATTCGTCGGTGCATGCTTTTAAAGCAAAAAGTCAGAAACTGGCAAAACAAAAACCTTCTTTACAAATCATCAGTTTGTACGACGAACCTTTAAGTACAGATATTGCTGATGGAATTCAAGAATTTTCAGGTTTGCTAACGATTGATATTTTGAAAGAAAAATTATCAACTTTAGATGCTGAATATTACTTCTGCGGCCCAGTTGGTTTTATGAAAAGTGTAAAAAAAATGTTAGAAAGTGCCGAAATTCCAGCTTCGCAATTGCATTATGAATTCTTTGGTCCAAGTGAAGCTTTGGCTTAAATAAAGTAAATTATTGATGTTATTTCATTTTAGTTCTATGAGATTTTTAATCTTGTAGAACTAAAATATCATTCACAACTTTACTTAAAATGCTTCCGCAATAAAGAAATATAAATTCTGTTGTCCGTTTCCAAAACCATAATCAACCCGAACATTTACATTCTCTTTTCGATTGATTTTGAAACGAAGTCCTGCACCATAACTTGGTAAAATATTACTCATGCTCATGTCTTTTACTTGCTCATTTACCCAACCTAAACCACCAAAACCAACTACTCCCCAACGGTTTAATACTTGCCAACGATATTCTGTTTGAAAAGCCAGCAAACTTTTATCTCTTTTTGAACCTACATAATAGCCCCGCATAATCATATCACCACCCAACAAACCAAGTTCGTGAAAAGGTACATTTCCGTTTGTCAAATAAGCGTAACCTTGAAAAGCCAACACATCTTTTCGATGCGAAAAAGGCATCAAAAACTTTCTAGCATCTAATTGCCAACGATGAAAAGATTGCGTACTTCCCATCCAACGTTCATGGGCTGAATATTCTAATTGCAAAAAAGAGCCCTTTGAAGTCGTCAAAACATTATCACGATTATCAAACTGTAGAGAAGCATTCAAACCAGAAACGACTGAACCGATTCGTCCAAGTACATTGTTCCCATTTTCCAAAATACCATTAACTTTTCCACGAACATTATACATATTGAAGTACCGCCAACCCAAACCTGCAAAAGTATGCTTGGCAATTTTTCGGTAAGTCAAATTATCAAAACGGATTAAATCATAAGTAATGGCTTCTTCATTTTCGGGTTTCGCCTCCGCTCCTACTCCGTAAAAAAGTACTGGAAAACGGCTAAAACCATAATAACCAACGATATAATATTTTTCTTTATTCGTGAATATTTGATAATTATGCTCGAACATGATTTGATTGTTCAAGGAGTATTGTAAGAAAACCGCAGTATTTGACACACGAGTAAGCGAATCGCCTTCGCCTCCACCATTAAAAAAACGTTTTACTCCTCCACCAATCACCCAACTGGTTTCTGGCATATAGAAAACAAAAGGAGAAGTAAGGTATTTATGACCCGTAAGAAATTTGACGATTTTGAGTTGAGAATGCTTTGTAGAATCCGTTTCAGAGGCTTTTGCCTGAAAGTATGCGGAGAGAAAGAGGTAAAAGAGTAGTTTTTTCTTCATTGAATTTGAGACTGACTAAACAAGATAGTCAGTCTCAAGTTATTTACCAAAATTTGATTCCCGTCAAACGATTAAGTTCTAATTGAGCAATCGACATTTGATACTGATATTGTAACTGAGTAAGTTGTGCTTCTCTTAAAGCCGTTTGCGAAGCTTCAATTTCCACATTGGTAATTACGCCATTTTTAAAACGAGCGTTGGCTAATTTCAAAGCATATTGTGCTTGAAAAACGTTACGTTCAGATAAATCTAATTTGTTTTTTGCGGTGTTATAATCGTTCTGAGCAGCTTCTAAATCACGCTTCAAATTCTGATTGGTTACTTCTGCAGTGTATTTTAACATTTCACGATTCAATCTCGCAATTTCAGTTTGATGAGCCGTTTTATTTCCTGAATAAACAGGAATTGTCAATTTCACACCTACAGTACTTCCGAATTTAAAATCATCAGAAATTGGAGGAATTTCTCCGTTAATTCTTGGTAAATATCCATTTCTCAAGCCCAAAGAAGCATTCGCAGCGATATAAGGTGCGGAACCCATTTTGGCAATTTTTACTTCACGCTCAGCAATTAAATCTCTGTCTTTCAAGGTTTTTAAATCAAAATTACTGTTTTGAGCTTGATTCAAAGCTTCTTCAGTGCTAAGTGACGCTAGTCCCAAATTGAAATCTGCATTGTTTGGAATTACTCCATGAGCATCTTTTCCGATGAGCGAAGAAAGATAAATATACTGGCGTTCTAATTGACTTTGTAAATCCGATAAACGAGTTTCAGCATTTTTATATCTTACCTGAATCGTCACTTGGTCATAATCCAAAGCATCGCCTTGTTTTAATCGGTCTCCGATAATTTTACCGTTATCCTCTACCAATTTCAATTGCTCTTTTTGTACTTCAATTGCTTTTTGCGTATAAATAATTCCGTAATACAAATTTGCTACTTGGTAAGCATAAATGTTCTTTAAACCTTCAACACCCGTTTTAGAAAGTTCAGTTTCTAATTTAGATTTCTCGATATTGATAGCTTGTTTTCCCCAATCGTACAATACATAGTTTGCACCAATATTTGCATTGTAATTCATATTAGGTTGAAACTGCAAACTGGTCGTAGCAAAAGTAGCTTTGGCAACTGGGTCAATTCGGGTTACTCCAATTTCAGACTGAATCTGTGGTTTCAAAGCTGATTCTTGTACTTTGGTACGATAATCACCAATAGAAACCATTTGTTGCTGTTCCTTGATTTTCGGAGCATACTCAATGGCTGAACGCACCAATTGTTTGAGTGTCTCATCGGTTTTTTCTTGCGCTGATACTTCTTGTCCTACCAATATTTCGGCAAAAAGTAAAAACGAAGCGATATAATTATTGTTGATTTTCATTGTTTGAAAAATTAATCAAGTTCATGAATTAAAAATTGAGAAGATGATTCCACAACCCGAAACCTCAACTCCAAAATATTAATGACTTTCCGCAGCAGCTTTTGCCATAGCAGCGGCTTCTTCTGGCGACAACTTCTTGGTTCTTAGTAAAAACACAAAAGGAAGTAAGCAAATAAAGAAGATAGAAATCAATCTAAAAGTATCTAAATAAGCCAAGTAATACGCCTGACGAGCTACCGCAGCTTCTAATTGTTTATATGCCATTGCAGCAGCATTGAAAGTATCGCCTGTTGATGCTATCATGTTTTTGGTGGCATTGGCTACTCTTTCATTGAAAAGTGGGTTATCGGTACTCATATTTGCCATTAAATCTGAACGGTGTTGCGCCGCACGATTCGTAGCAAAGTTATTAGCCAAAGCAATTCCAAAAGCACCACCTAGTTGACGAATCATGTTCGAAAGTGCAATGCCTGCTGGATATTCCTTCGGCTTTAAACCTGCTACAGCTTGATTGATGAGTGGTAATTGTAATAATGAAATACCTATGGTTCTACAAATTTGCATCGGAAAAAAATCCCATTTGCCCATGTCTGGCGTAGCTGTTCCACTGTAAAAACCGAAGAAGACAAAAAAGCAAATTCCTGCAATCATAAAAGGAATTGGCGAAGCGCCTGCTCCCATTCTTTTACCAATTATCGGAAAAAGAATTACGGCTGCCATCGTTGGTGCGACTAATGAAATCCCAGCTTCAAGTGGCGTAAAACCGTTTACTCTTTGTACCAAAACTGGATACACAAAAGCAGAAGTAAACAAACCTAAACCTGAAACCAAATTGAACATCGTAGAAAAAGCAAAAATTCTATATTTAAAAATGCCTAAATTCACTACTGGATGTTCGGTGTGGAGTTCATGCCAAACAAAACCGATGATACCAACAGCTGCCATCAAACTAACGGTAACAATCATTCTTGATTCAAACCAGTCTTCCGATTCTCCTTTTTCTAATACAAATTGTAATGCACCAATACCTATAATGAGCAGTAAAATTCCGATATAATCAATTTTAATTTCTTGTTTACGCTCGCCTTCACCTTCTTTTCTATCAATATAAATCAGTGTTAAAACCGTAGCAAGCGCACAAATCGGAATATTTACATAAAAAATTTGTGACCAGTTATAAGTTTCAAGAATATAACCGCCCAAGGCTGGTCCTAATGTTGGCCCAAGTACAATCCCCATTCCAAAAAGTCCAGAAGCTATTCCTCTATCTTTTGGGTCGAAGGCATCAAATAAAATTGCTTGCGACGTAGAAAGTAATGCTCCGCCACCAATTCCTTGAATAAAACGCCAGAAAACTAATTCCCATAAACCATCAGAAGCACCACAAAAATAGGAAGCTACTCCAAAAAGTACCATTGAAGTAAGGTAATAGGTTTTTCTACCGAAATACTCTCCTAAAAATCCCGTCATAGGAATGATGATTACGTTGGCAATGGCGTAAGAAGTAATCACCCAAGCAACATCTTCAATCGTTGAGCCCAAAGAACCCGCCATTTGATTGAGTGCCACGTTCACGATGGTGGTATCGAGCAATTCCATGATTGCTGCTGTAACCGTCGTGATAACGATTATATATTTTGCAAATCCTGTTTTAGCAGCCATGTCTCTTTTTTTATTTGTGAGTCAGTTAGTTGTGAGTTAGTGAATGAGTGATTTAGTGATTATTTCAGCTTTGATTGAATTAGTTTAGATAAATTAAAATCACTAATTCACTCATTATTTTACATCAACACTTACTTCCAATGAAAGACCTGCTCTTAGAATATCCTTGTTTTTTTCTAAATCATGGATTTCAATTTTCACTGGTACACGTTGCGTTACTTTTACAAAGTTTCCAGAAGCATTATCAGGAGGTAATAAAGATGTTTTTGCACCTGTAGATTCTGCAATCGAAATGATTTTTCCCTTTAAAATTCTGTTTGGATAAGCATCTAATTTTAATTCTGCTTCGCCACCAATTTTCAAACGACTTACTTGTGTTTCTTTGAAATTTGCTACTACCCAGAAAGTAGTATCTTGAACGATGGTCATCAAAGGTTGTCCAGCTTGAATAAATTGACCTGCTTCTACGCTTTTCTTTCCGATTCTTCCAGAAGTTGGAGCATATACTTTTGAATAAGTAAGTTTCAATTTTTGTTGTTCAATTTTCACTTTTTTCACTGCCAAAGTAGCTTCAGCTTTGTGTAGTGCCGCTTGAAGAATCGGCATTCTTGATTTCACCGCAGAAATATCCGCCAAACCCGCTTCGTACTGTGCAGACAATACTTCATAAGCTGACTTACTATCATCGCCTTGTTTACGAGTAATGGCATTTTCCGAAACTAAAGCTGCATCACGATCTGCATCTTTTCTCGCTTTTTCTTTGCGTAAGTAATTAGCTTTCAGATTCGCTTCGTTTGATTTAACCGTCATCGACAAATTTGAAATGTTCGCTTTCGCATTTTCAACATCTGTTTGTGCTTGCAATAAATCAGCTTCCATTTCGTCTAAAGCTAGTTTTGCTTCGTCTGAATCAATCTCTAAGATTAATTCGTCTTTTTTCACTACATCATAATCTTTTACATTGACAGCCTTTACATAACCTGCCATTCTTGGTAATACTGGCACAAAATAAGTTTCTACTTGTGCATTGTCTGTATCCTCATGCGCTTGTGCATATTGGTATTTACTATAACCTAAATATAAACCTACTGCTAAAACACAAAATAGTATTATTCGAGGAAGATAAGTTTTAATTGGATTTTGATTTTCCATCCTTTTAATAATTTTTAAGGTAATAATGATTGATTAAGTCGTTGAATAAAATGATTTTCTTGAGTAAAAAGCCCGTGAGAATCAGGCAATAAAATCTTTTGACGACACAAAGGTAAACTAAGTTTACTAAATTAGTCAAGTACATTGACAATTATTTTTTTTATGTTATCTTTGTATAAAATTTAGTAGATTCAATTCTCCTAAATCCATACAAACAATATTAAAGACTTATAAAAATCAACAACACGTTGAAATCGTGTTGCATAAAAAGCCATGAATGAGGATAAATTATCGGAACTCTATCTTTTTAAACAAGATAAAGATCGCCATATCGGTCGTTTGATTGCGAAGTCCCATCGCTTAGTAAGAGAAATTGCGAGTGAATTTTTACGTGCAAAAGGTTATACTAATTTCAGAGTTGGGCACATGGTTGCTTTAATTCATATTGATTTAGACGGTTCTAACATCAATAATCTGGCTTCGTTGGCAGGTGTTACCAAACAAGCTATGAGTAAATTAGTGAAAGAATTACAAGACGAAGGTTTTGTGAGTATTGAAAAACATCCAAATGATGCCCGTACACTTATTGTTAAACTAAGTGATAAAGGCATTAGTACAATGTTACATTGGAAAGAATGTACCGCTAATATTGAGTCTAAATTTGCTGAAGTAATTGGTTTTGAAAAAGTAGAGCAACTCAAGAATATTTTATCAGATGTTGTTAGCAATTATGATAACAACAATTCGCTTTTGATGTCGGATAAAAGTCTATTAAATCAGAATTTGGCAGATTCTAATCCTTCTACTTATTAATATTATAAGGTAAAAAGGTATCAATATTGGTTCCGTAACGATACAAATCACGAATAATAGTTGAACTAATGGGTGCTAAGTGTGGAGAAGTAATTAGAAAAACGGTTTCTAAACCATCCACCAAAAAGCGATTTACTTGTGCAATAGAGTTTTCATATTCAAAGTCTGTTGTGTTTCTGAGTCCTCTTACTAAAAAATTAGCACCCATTTCTTTGGCAATATTTGCCGTTAAGTTATTGTAGGCAACAACTTTTACGGGTTTTCCTTCAAAAGTTTCCTCAATCCAAGTAATCATTTTTTCGATTGGAAAATAGCGAGCTTTGCTGCTATTATGCCCAATTCCGATGATAATTTCATCAAACAACGACAATGCTCTTACAACAATATCTTCATGTCCTTTCGTGAAAGGGTCAAATGAACCTGGGAAGAATGCGATTTTTTTCTGCACGATCTTGTTTGTTTTATTAATTTTTATTTGTGAATGCTGAATGGTAAAGCTTAAAATTCAACATTTAAAATTCCAATATAACGATGTTCCTCTATTTGATTTTCTAATAGATTTTCATGAATTATATCTCCAATTTTCACTTTAGGTAAGTACTGATTCAACAATAAATAATCAACCGATTCTGCATTAACATTTCCATACAATCTAATAAATATTTCGTCTGGCTCAATTTCTAGTTCACTCATTACAAAAAGTACATAGTAAACTAAATCTTCTGAAGTTTTATAATGAAAACGATTACAAAACTTCAAAGTACCATTAATCGAAATCACCATCGTAAAACTATCTTTTCCAAAATGTAGAAAAGCCGTTTGTGCTTTACTAGAACGAACTGCAAAATCAATCAACTGACTAGCAAAATGTTGATATTCTAAATTCAAAAGCGGATAAACTTCTTCAAACCAATTGAATAATTGTCGTTCGCTACTATAAATATTAATAATGCCTAAATCAGCATGTGTTTTTACTCTTACTTCTTCGTCTGTTTCAATTATTTTCCCTTTTGCCAATTGTAAATACTTATTCGTGTATTCTTTTCTAAACAATGACAAAGGCAACAATGTGAACGAATGATTATCAATTGAAATATAAACGTTTTTCCATTTCAAAGATTTCAAATAATCATGTTCTGCAAAAATGATTTCTAAATTGGCAACTATCGAATGGCAATGCGGTTCAACGGGCAATTGATAACTTTCTAAAGCAAGCAGTGAATTATCAAGCGAATCTTTTACCCAATAATGAAAATACGTCTCCGACAACGCTATACTAAGTTGATACTGAGTGATTTTCTTAGCATCAAAATATGGAGAAATGAATTTCACTTTCGGTAAAATATGTAAAGTATCTGTTTTCAAAAGGAATTAATTAAAATATGTTTACAAAAATACGATTCTATCTTAATTAATTAAAGATTATCCTCAGAAGCCATTCATTTTAATGTTGACAAGTTTTAATAAGTATTTTTTTATAAATTTCTACTTCTCAATTTAGTCATTATCCACAAGTATTTCATTCAACAATACTTCAATCCAATTTAAAATGAATCGTATCATTCTTTTACTTCTTTGTCTTTGCTCGCTTAGCAAAGTATTTGCGCAAGCACAAGTCAATATTATTCCATTGCCAAAGCATCTTAGCCTATCGCAAGGTTTCTTCCGAATCAACAAAGAAACAAAAATTATCAACCTTACGAACAATGCTGAAACAAAAAATGCTTTAAAACCACTCACCGAGAAATTACAAAAATCAGCAGGTATTAATCTTAGTTTTCAAACAAAAATCAGCAAAGCAAATTGCATTGTGATTGAATTGGATAAAAATCTTACAAATCCAGAAGCTTATCTCTTAAAGATTTCTCCTTCAAAAGTTAGTATCAAAGCAACCAATTCTTCTGGAGTATTTTATGCCGTACAAAGTATTTTACAATTATTGCCTCCTGAAATTGAAAAGAGTACTTTCTCTTCAAAAATAGACTGTAAACTTCCAGCTCTGACGATTGAAGATGCTCCAAGATTTCCTTACAGAGGTATCATGTTGGATGTTTCTCGTCATTTTATGCAGGTAGATTTTATTAAAAAGTACTTGGATGAATTGGCAGCATTAAAACTCAACCGTTTTCATTGGCATCTTACCGACGGACAAGCTTTTCGTTTTGAAAGTAAAAAATATCCTTTATTACATACAGCAAAATCACCTCAATGGTCAACCAACGAAGGTTTTTATTCGCAAGATGAAATGCGAGACATCGTAAAATATGCTGCTGAAAGATTCATTACGATTATCCCAGAAATTGATGTTCCAGCACATTCAAATGCTGCTTTGGTGGCTTATCCGCAATTTGCTTGTTTAGATAGCACTGGCAAACAATTATTATTACAAGGAGAATTTTGTCCGAAAGATGAATCAATTGCTTTTGTCAATGATATTTTGGATGAAGTAATGGAGATTTTTCCAAGTAAATACATTCATATTGGCGGTGATGAAGCCTCAAAAACTGCTTGGCATAAATGCCCGAACTGTCAGAAGAGAATCAAAGAAAAAGGCTTGAAAAGTATTGATGAGCTACAAAGTGATTTTATCAAAAGTATCGAAGAACACGTCAATCAAAAAGGCAGACAAATTATCGGTTGGGATGAAATTCTGGATGGAGGTTTAGCGCCCAACGCAACCGTAATGGCTTGGAGAAGTATTGAAAGTGGCGGAACGGCTGCCAAATTAAAACATCAAGCTATCATTTCTCCTACTTCGCATTGCTACTTAGATTATTATCAATCCGAAGACCCGAACGAACCTTTGGCTTTTAGTGGTTTTATTAATTTACCTAAAATTTATAGTTTCGAACCCATTCCAGAAGGCTTAACAAAGGAAGAAGAAAAGTATATTTTAGGTGGACAAGCAAACCTGTGGACAGAACAAGTACCTGTGGGTTCACATGTGGAATACATGACTTTTCCTAGAGCGGTCGCTTTAGCAGAAGTAGATTGGTCAACGAAAGAATCAAGAAATTATGACCATTTCTTAAACCGTTTGAGCAGTTATTTGAATCGCATGGATTATCGACAAGTAAATTATGCCAAACATTTTTATGAAATCAAAACGAGCATGTCAACCACGGCAGACAATGCCATTCAATTAGCTTTCAATTGTGATAATGGCAACGCTCCTATTTATTATACTTTAGATGGAACAAGTCCGACCTTAGCATCTGCTCAATACAAAAGCCCAATTGCTATTCGTGAAAGTAGTACGGTAAAGGCTTCTACCGTAATGAAAGGAAAATTAGTCGATGAAATCACAAGAAAAATCACTTATAACAAAGCCACAGGAAAAATAATTAATTTAGATACTCCTGCCGACCAACGCTATAATCGTGGCGGAGCAAAAGCTTTAACAAATGGTATGTTTGGCGGAGAAAGTAGATTTGGTGACGAAGAATGGTTGGGTTGGAATGGTTTAGACTTTGGAGGCACTTTAGATTTTGGCAAAGAAGTTTCTATTCAAAAAGCAACATTCCGTTTCTTCCACAAACCATCTAGTTGGATTTGGATACCTTCTGAAGTAGAAATTTTAGGTTCAAAAGATGGCGTGAATTTCACAAAGATAACTTCTCAAAAAGTAAGCGTTCCTCAACAAGAAGGTGTTGTTACATTACCAGTAACGTTCAATCAACAATCATTAAGGTTTATCAAAATCATTGCCCATTCATTCGGTACAATTCCAGCCAATTCAACAGGTGCAGGTGATAAACCTTGGTTGTTTGTAGATGAGATTGTGGTGGAGTAAAATAAATTTTAAACACGAGTAATCTCGAATTTTAAAATCATAAAAAAGTGGTCTAAATTAGATTTTAGACCACTTTTTTATGATTGATGAACAATGAATTCCTACTGTTTGAGCGAAGCGAGTTTAGGAATTCTTGATTTTTTTGTTACTTTTTGTATCAAGACAAAAAGTAAGGACGAGAACAAATCCTAAAACTTATAAAACACCTAAAACTTATTTCTTTGGATGGAAAATTCGAGAGGACTCTTATTTACATTTATAAATCATATAATTAGTAAAATTATACTGTTGTTTAAATAAGAGTTACATCTTCTTCAATACAGTTGATATTAGAAATTTTGGGATGCTCATTAATTATGCGAGCCAAGTTTATTAAGTCTATTAGAACAAAATTAAGAATTTCATACTTCGCATTAAAGTGTTGTTTTTCATTTTTAAAAATGATATATAGATGATGATATTTAAACTGAATCTCTTTCATATCTTTTCGATTTGTTAGATGTATTCCATTATTATGAATTGTATTTCTAATATTAGATAAAACATTTAGTGCCTTCCATTCATCTCCTTCCTTATCTATTTCTAACAACTCAAAAACATTTTTTCTAATATTATAAAACTCTTCGGTTATGATAGAAGAAGTATTTAATTCCATCAAAATTCTACGGAAAAACCTTTCTACAACTCCCGTTAATGAAAAAATAAGTGCATTTCTATTATAGGTAATGTAGCTCTCATGTATTTCAAACGCACCATAATTATCTGTCTGTAACTTTTGTTTGACCCAATCAATATTAGATATATTCTCAATTATATAACTAATATTAAGATTATGAGATATTAATATGTTATTGAGTTGATTAATAAAAATAAATCTAATGTCATTTTCAAATTTCCATTTTTTATTTTTCATCAAATAATCACAATATTGATTTACAATAGCTCTAATCTGTTCACTTTCTTTTAATACATTCTTAAAATTTTCGCCTATCATTGATTTTTTTGTTAATTGTTAGTAACAACATTATAATTTAATATAACCCTTGTATGAACTGCTAAATATTACTAAACTATATAACTTAAACTTTTAAGTTTACATACAAAAACAAATATAAATTCTTTACAAACCTCTTTTTTTAAATTTTGAAAGAGGCTAAATATTTAGAAATGATACTAATCTCAGAAAGTAAACCAACGGATTTGCCAGCCTTAAGAACATTATTTTTTCAAGAAAGAATAAATACTTTTACTTGGCTAAATACTTATTTATTTTCCATTGCTGATTTTGACAAAGAAACAGCAGGAGAGTTTGTACTTGTAGCTAAAGAAGATAACAAAATCGTTGGATTTATTACTGTTTGGGAAGAAGATAACTTTATTCATCATTTATTTATTGACGAAAAACACCAAAATCAAGGAATTGGAACAGTATTAATAAAAGCTGTCGTTGATAAATTTGGTTTACCTATCAAATTGAAATGTTTGTCTAATAATATCAAAGCAGTAGAATTCTACCAAAGAAAAGGTTTTGAAGAAAAAGGAAAAGGTGCAACAACCAATGGTACTTTTATTCTTTTTGAGCTTAGGAAAAGTGTATAGAAGTTGTTCGTCAAACACATTACTTTTGAAACGTCCAAAGCAAATTTGAGACCTTTAGTATTTCCTCATCAAATAAAACAAAAAATCCACTCATATTCTGAGTGGATTTTTTAAGCTACTTTCAAAAAACAAATATTTACTTCTTCTTATCAACATTAGTAAGCTTTACTTGAGAAGTCGTTGGATTCAACATAATGAAATCTGTTAAAATTCTCTCGCTTTCTTTTAAATAAGTATCTTTACTTCTTCTGTCTTTCAAAATTTTCAATTTAGCTTGAGCTATACTCGTCGAATCTGTTGGTGCTTTTTCAGGTTCTTTTTCTGTAGCACTTGTCAACTCATCTCCTAAATCAGCTAAATTTTTCTTCTTTTGATCTTCTATTTCTTTACGTCGTTTATCTTCCTGTAAAGAAATTGTTTTCTTTTCTTTAGCCTTTTTGATATAATTAATATCAGCTACTAATTTTTTCAAATCAGCATCTGTTTTTAATCTATCTTGATACAAAGCTTTCAATTTAACAACCGCTTGTTCATTTACATCAGTCGTTGGGGAATATTTGGTAGAAGCAATCATATCCCAAGGCAAAGCACTTGGCTGAGAGCTTTCTCCAAATTCAGAAGCACTGAAAGACGAAGGAAATTCAATATCAGGCGTTACTCCTTTGTGTTGAGTACTACTACCTGTAACACGATAGAATTTTTCCATCGTAATTTTCAGTTGCCCTACTCCTTCTGGTTCACCTTTCAAGAAACGGTCTAAATCAACTAAACTTTGAACTGTGCCTTTTCCGTAAGTCTGTTCTCCAATTACTAAACCACGTTTGTAATCTTGGATAGCACCTGCAAAAATCTCAGAAGCAGAAGCAGAAAAACGGTTAACTAATACCGTAACAGGACCATCATAAGTTACAGAAGGGTCTCTGTCATTTTCAACACTAATTTCTCCATCTGACTGGCGACGTTGAACAACTGGACCTTGCGAAATAAATAAACCTGTTAGACTAACCGCTTCGTTCAAGAAACCTCCACCGTTATTTCTAAGGTCAACAATTACTCCGTCCACTTTTTCAGCTTTCAATTCATTCAAGTATTTTTTAACATCAGCAGTGGTACTCTTATAGCCTTGTTCGCCATTTCTAGCGCCTTCTGCATCACGATAAAAAAGTGGAATCGTAATCAATCCTAATTTAAATTCTCTTCCATCACGATTAAAATTCAATACTTCTTTTTTAGCCGTTCCGTCTTCAAGTTTAATTTTCTCACGAACTAAACGTACTTCTTTTGGTACTGAACCAATCGGAGCATCACTTGAAAGAATTTTCAAACGAACCACAGTATTTTTAGGTCCTTTGATAAGCTTCACAGCATCATCAGTAAACCAACCTACAATATCTTGATAAGGTTTATCGTCGCCCTGAGCTACAGCAACAATTCTATCTTTCGGATTCAGTAATTTACTTCTGAAAGCTGGTCCACCTACGATACAATCTACAATCATTACATAATCGCCTTCGTTTCTGAGCGTAGCACCAATTCCTTCAAAAGATTGTGCCATTTCTTGATTGAAACTTGAAGCCGTTTTAGGAATAAAATAAGTCGTATGTGGGTCAACACTCTCGGTGAAGGAATTCATAAATTGCTGAAATACGTCCTCACTCTTCGTTTTATCAAAGTACTTTTCGGTACGCTTATAACGCTCTCTTAAATCTTTGATGGCAGAAGTATCTGCTTTTCCGCTAATTTTCCAATCAAGTAAAGTGCTTTTTACGGCTTTTCTCCAAATGTTATCTAATTCTTCTTTGGATTTTGCCCATGCAGCTTTTTCACGGTCTGGAGTGTAGGTTTCATCAACCTTAAAATCTACTGGTTTAGATAACACAGAAGCTACAAAAGCAAAACGCTCTTTCGCTCTGTTTCTGAATACATTATAGATTTGGTAAGCGGCAGTCAATTCTCCATTTCTTAATTGGTCATCCAATTGAAAACGGAACTTCTCAAATTCTGTAATATCAGCAGCAGTGAAATTCATTTTATTGAAATCCAATTCTTTGATATAATTATCGAAGATTTTAGAAGAAAGAGAGTCATTCAAAGGCACACGGCGATAATGATAATTACTTAGGATTTCTGTCACTAAGTTTTCGACTTTCTTTTGAGTAGCAGTCGGTTGTAAATCATCGGCCGCAAATTTATAATCTGCTCCAGAAAGAGCACTATTATTGTGCGAGAAGGACTGTAAGCCAAAAAACGCAAGCAGCGAAATTGGCACAAGAGCAAGAAAGTATTTCATCATCTTATTTTTCATTAGTCTATTTTTCAATACCCAACAATTCTACTTCAAAAACTAAAGTAGAATATGGTTTGATTGTTGGGCCACTTCCAAGAGTACCATACGCTAATTCATAAGGAACAAACAATTTCCATTTAGAACCTACTGGCATTAATTGAAGCGCTTCTACCCAGCCTTGAATTACACCTGTAACTGGAAATGAAATTGGTTCACCTCTATCTACTGAACTATCAAACACGGTTCCATCAATCAATGTTCCGTGATAATGAGTTTTTACTTTATCATTCGCTGTTGGGATTGGTCCATCACCTTTTTTCAAAATCTGATACTGTAAACCGCTCGCCAAAGTAACAACGCCTTCTTTCTTTTTATTTTCTGCCAAGAACTTCTCGCCTGCTAATCTGTTTGGTTCAAATTGTTTAGACTGTTCTTTTTGCATATACTTTTGAAGTAACTGATTCGCCTGCATATCTGTAATTGGCGTGGTAGCTCCTTTCATCACTTCATTGAAACCCTTTTGCAAAAGTTCTGCATTGATTTCAATGTTTTGCATCTTAAAATTCTGTGCCACTAAAATTCCTAGTCCATAACTAGCTGAATCTTTTAAAGAAGCCAAAGCAATTGATTGTGTTGATGTGTTAGCTGGTTTAACGGCAGTTGTTTTAGGTTTTACAGCTACTTTTTTAGCAGTTGGTTTAGTTTGTGCATTTACAAAAAATGGAGTCAAAACTACGCTTGAGCAAAGTAAGATATTCTTTAATTTCATCTGTTTTAGGAACGAATCAATCTTAAAATTTTAAAATACTCCCGAACGATTCGCCCTTAATTCAGAAGATATTTTGTTTGAATTAGAAATTATATAAATAAACTTATTTTTATATTTCTTAAAGTTAATAACGAAAATTGATGCAACAAAATTATTTCACTTTGGGAAATAGAAATCAAAGAAAAGCATCCAATCTTCCATTGTCCTTTACTTTAAAGCCTTTTTCTGTCATTTTAATACTGGCACATTCAACTGTTGGGTCATGATCGAAAAACAAAATCCAGTCATTTTCAACAGCTTGGTTCAACAAAACACTTTTTTCCTCCATCGTTTGTAGCGGTCGAACATCATAGCCCATTACATAAGGAATAGGAATATGTGATTGTGAAGGAACAGTATCAGCGATAAAAAGTATTTTTTTCCCTTGATAAGTAATCAGTGGCATTAACATTTTTTCTGTATGTCCGTCAGCCGTCAATATTTCAATATTACTAAATGGTTTTTCTATTACTTTATCCGTAAAAAACAATTGTCCTGCTTCTTGAATCGGCAAGATATTCTCTTTGAAGAAAGTAGATTTTTCTCTTTGGTTAGGATGAATCGCAGACTCAAAATGCGCTGAATGAGTCCAATAGCGAGCATTGGGGAAAGTCATTTCAAAATGGGTTCTATCAGCATTCCATTTCACGGCACCACCGCAATGGTCAAAATGCAAATGACTCAAAATAACATCCGTCACCTCATTTTCAGCATATCCTTTTGCTCGAATAGATTTCACCAAATCGACTTCCCCGTGTCGGTAATAATAACTTTGCCATTTGTCATCTTGTTTATCGCCCATCCCAGTATCAATCAAAATCAGTTGATTTCCATCCTCAATTAATAAACACCTCATTGCCCATGAACAAAGGTTATTTTCATCCGCAGGATTAGTTTTCTGCCAAAAAGATTTAGGAACTACTCCAAACATTGCTCCACCATCTAATTTAAAATTCCCCGCATCAATGCTATGTAATTTCATTCTTAATATGATTTTGTTTCAATAAGCTTTGCAATTTATAAGAAGTTGCTTACTTTGAGAAGTATTTTACACGAACGGATTACAAAGAGTATCAAGCAAAAACAATCTAAAACTATGAAAATCGGTCTAGTTCTTTCGGGTGGCGGCGCCAGAGGTATTGCTCACCTTGGTGTATTAAAAGCTTTACAAGAAAAAAACGTAGCAATTTCGGCGATTTCGGGTTGTAGCGCTGGTGCTATTGCTGGAGCAATGTTTTCAGCGGGGTACTCGCCCGATAAAATCTTTGAAATAGTAGTTTCAACCAATACACTGCGAGCTTTAAGACCTGCTTGGAGCAGAGTGGGATTGCTTAATATGAAAAAAGCAGAAGAAGCTTATCTAAAATACATTCCTCATAATTCATTTGAGCATTTAAAAATTCCCCTTACCATTAACGCTACCAACCTGTATGCGGGTGAAAGTATTTATTTTTCTAGTGGCGAATTACTCAAACCAGTAATGGCTTCATGTTGTATTCCGGGACTTTTTGAACCTATCATCATGAACAATCAGACTTTATTGGATGGAGGAATTTTAAACAATATGCCCATAGAACCGTTAAAGGGGAAATATGATTTCATTATTGGTAGCCATTGTAACCCTTATGGAATGAACCAATTACCAAAATCAATGGCTTCGATGGTTCAAAAATCTCTTTTTTTAGCGATTAATAATAACTCAAAAAGTCGCTTAGCCCTGTGCGATTTATTGATAGAACCGCCACTTCTTAAAAATTTTGACCCACAGGACGTTCGTAAAGCCAATGATATTTTCAAAGTTGGTTATGAATATGCCAAGTCATTATCTTTACCAGAAAATATACTTTAAGATAATTTAATCTAAAAAAAATGCAAAAAATATTTTTTTATTAGATTTTATATTGACAATATCCAAAAGTGTTTTTAACTTAGCATAACTCTCCTCGCTGCTACTTAATTACAACACAAAAAACATAAAATTTCATTTTTATCAAAAAATGAAGCAAATTAGCATCCTTAATTTTCATTTTTTCACAAAAAGTGTACTTACAAAACACATTTTGCAATCCTTTTTTTAGGAATTTTACAAAATCAGATTTTTCATTCAAAACGTCAATCTGTAACAAATCAAGAAACCCAAAACTAAATACATAGAAAAGTACAATTCACAAACTATTTTTTTAATCAATTAACCCCAATATTTCATGAACAAACGTTTATTATTTATCAATCTACTTCTGTTTTTGGGATGTTCTTTGAGCATGATTGCTCAGGATCGTCGCATTTCAGGAAAGGTAACTTCAGCAAGCGATGGCTCTGCTTTACCTGGTGTAACAGTTCAAATAAAAGGGATTTCTAAAGGCACTCAAACGGATGCTAGTGGTAGCTATTCATTGAGCGTTTCGAGCAATCAAAAAACAGTAATTTTTAGTTTTGTTGGTTTTACTTCACAAGAAGTTGAAGTTGGTAGTAAATCTATTATCAATGTTTCATTGAAAGAAAATGTTAAATCATTGGAAGAAGTACTAGTTGTTGGTTATGGTACACAAATCAAACGTGACATGACTGGTAATGTAGCTAAAATAAAATCTTCTGATATTGCAGATATGCCAGTCCCAACATTCGACCAAGCTCTTCAAGGAAAAGCAGCAGGTGTACTTGTAAACGCTGGTAGTGGTAAGCTAGGACAAGGTATTCGTATCAACGTTCGTGGACAATCTTCTATTTCTGCAAACACACAGCCATTATTTGTGATTGACGGTATTCCATTAACAACGAATAACCTTTCTTTCCAATTTGGATCAACAAACCCATTAGCAGATATTAACCCTCAAGATATTGAGTCAATGGATATATTGAAAGATGCTGCTGCTTCTGCAATATACGGTGCTCGTGGAGCTAATGGTGTTATCATAATAACTACAAAAAAGGGTAAAGTTGGACAGACTAGAGTTAACTTCGGATACCAAGTTGGTTCAAGTACACCAACCAAAAAATTGCAATTCCTTAATACAGAACAGTATGTTAAATTCTATAGACAAGCAGCAGCAAATTCTGATAGAATTGATGGCTTAGATCAAGCTGACCCTGATTCATATACTTCTTACATGGAAAATTTCTATGTAACACAAAGTCTTGGTACTTTTGGTACTCCTCAACAAACTTCAACTACTTGGGGTGATTTAGCTTATCAAGATGCTCCTATGAACCAATATGATATGAATATCACTAGTGGTTCTGAAAAGACTTCTATCTTTATGTCTGGTCAATATTTAGACCAAAAAGGTATTCTAGTTGGAAACGCCTTAACAAGAGCAACTGGTCGAATGAACTTAGAACATGCCTTGACAGATAGATTCAAAGTAGGTATTAATATGTCGATGTCAAGAACGCTGAACAAACGTTTGTCTGGTGACCGTCAGTTTGATAACCCAATGCAAATGGTGGCATTACCGCCAATGACTCCTTCAACAGACCCTGCTACTGGCTTACCAACGGGATCGCTTCCTGGTGATGCAAGTATTCCATATTATTACAACCCACTTGTTAACATCGGTAATGCCTTTTATAATACAACCGTAAACCGTACCATTAGCAGTGTTTATGGACAGTTAAAAATCACCAAAGATTTATTCTTACGTTCAGAATATGGAGTTGATGTCTTGAGCCAATTAGAAGAACAATTTTATAATTCATTAACAGCTAGAAATACTGGTGTTCCAGGTGGCTTAGGTCGTTCAAGAACTGTACGTGTCGAAAACTTCAATACAAACAATTTCCTTGGTTATACCAAAGCATTTGATAAGCATATCTTTGATGCAACGCTTGGATTCTCTTTCCAAAAATCTGAAACAAAACGTCATTTCATCGAAGGACAGGACTTCCCTTCAGATTCATATCAAACAATCTTTGCGGCAGCACGTAAAACAGATGGTAATTCATCCGAAACAGCTTTCAGTTTCTTATCATATTTTGCAAGAGCAAACTATAAATTTAACGATCGTTATTTGTTAGGTGTAAGTGCACGTATTGATGGTTCTTCAAGATTTGGTACGAATCAACGATATGGCTTCTTCCCTGCTGCTTCATTAGGTTGGGTAGTATCTGAAGAAGAATTCTTAAAAAACAATAAAAGCATTAGTTTCTTAAAAGTACGTACAAGTTTTGGTAGAACAGGTAACGCTGAAATCGGTGCAGATGGTAGTGGTGCTTCTACAAATACTATCAACTTCCCACAGAGAGGTTTATATGCAGGTGATGCAGGATATGGAACTATTCCCGGACAAAGACCTATTCAATTAGCTAATCCAGATTTAAGTTGGGAAACTACAGACCAATTTGACTTAGGTGTTGATTTCGGTTTTTTCAATAATCGTTTATCTGGTGAAGTTGATATTTATCAAAAAAACACTTCAAATCTATTATTGAATGTTAACGTACCGGGTTCATCAGGCTTTGCGACTCAAACTAGAAACATCGGTAAGTTACAAAACAAAGGGATAGAATTTGTAATTAATTCAGATAATCTAGTTGGACAATTCAAATGGAAAACAAGCATTAACATTGCCAAAAATGCCAATAAGGTGACTAACATTCAAGGACAAATTATTGAAGGTGGGTTAAACAACATGAGCCGTGCTGTAGAAGGTGAACCTATTGGTACATTCTTTACTGCTGAATACGCTGGTGTTGACCCTGCCAACGGAAATGCGTTATGGTATAAAAACACTAAAAATGCAGACGGTTCTATTGATCGTTCTACTACAAATGTTTACACACAAGCGCAAAGAGTAGTAGTAGGAAAAGCATTACCAGATTGGACAGGTGGTATGACAAATACATTTAGTTACAAAGGCTTTGATTTAAGTATTTTTATTAATGGTCAATTAGGTAATGAAATCAACTTCTATGGTGTAGGTAGATATTCTTCAGCAAATGGTCGTTTTGAAGATAATCAAACTGTAGATCAATTAAATGCTTGGACAGTTGATAATAGAAATACCAATATTCCTGAAGCACGCTTATTCTATAATAATGGTGCCCAACCTTCTAGCAGATTTATTCAAGATGGTTCTTTCTTGCGTTTGAGAACTGTTACATTCGCTTATAATCTTCCAAAAAGTGTGTTAAGTAAAGCTAAAATCAATAATATGCGAGTGTACGTTTCAGCTCAGAACTTAGCAACATTAACTAAATACACTGGTTGGGATCCTGAAGTAAATGCAGATGACGTAGTTTCAAATATTGCTCAAGGTTATGACTTTTACACAGCACCTCAGGCTCGTACTATTACGTTTGGTATTAATCTTGGTTTTTAATCTTAATTGAAGAAAATAATATGAATAAGATAATAAAAAATATATTGATTGCAAGCATAGCTTTAAACACTTTTACAGCTTGTGACAAAGAGCTTGATATTGACCCCAAAGTTAGTATCGATGAATTAGCAGCCCTTAATACATCAAAAGATGTGCAAGTAACCTTAGTGGGTGCTTATGATGGCTTGAGTGATGGAAATGTACTTGGTGGTGGTAACCAGTATATTAAAGAATTATTAGTAGATGACAGAGACGTTGTCTTCGGTGGCACTTTCACTACTTTAGATGAAATTTGGAGAAAAACAATCAGCACGACTAATGCCGATGTGACAAACTTATGGATGGATAGTTATAATACTATCAACAGAGTGAACAATGTTATGTCTGCAATCGATAAAGTTGATCAAGCTGAACGTGCTTCTGTGGAAGGACAAGCAAGATTTATTAGAGGAATGTTGTACTTTGAACTGGTAAATTTATATGGTAAATTTTGGGGAGATGGTGATAATAATACCAACTTAGCAGTTCCTTTAGTATTAACGCCTACTCGTGGTATTACTGCCGAAGATAACCGTACTCGTGCTACTGTAGCTCAGATTTATACACAAGTATTAGAAGACTTGACTAAAGCTGAACAGCTACTACCTGCTTCATTAACAAATACTGGATTTGCTACAAAAAATGCAGCAGCAGCAATATTGTCAAGAGTATATTTAGCTCAAGGAAACTACGCTTTAGCTCGTGATGCTGCTAACAGAGTAATTACTTCAGGAAAACATAGCCTAGCTCCTACTTTTGAAGATGCCTTCAACGATGATGCTAATGCTGAAGAATTAATTTTCAGAATTATTGTTACGGATCAAGATGGTGTTAATGATTTAAATACATTCTATGCTTCATCTTCTAACCAAGGACGTGGAGACATTCGTGTTCAATCAAAACATCTAGCGCTATATTCTTCTGAAGACACTAGAGGTCAATTCTTCAATGTTCTTAATAGAAATGTATTTACTTTGAAGTTTGCAGATAGATATGCAGACTTACCGATTATTCGTTTATCAGAAATGTATTTAACCAGAGCAGAATGTAACTTTCGCTTAGGTACTGCAATAGGTGCAACTGCTTTATCTGATATTAATTTAATTAGAGCAAGAGCTGAAGCAAATATTCTATCTAGCTTGACTCTGTCTGATATTATCAAAGAAAGAAGGCTTGAATTAGCATTTGAAGGAAGTAATTATCTTGATATCAAAAGAAATAAACTAAAAGTAGGTACTGTTGACTATAATGCCAATTCATTGGTACTCCCAGTTCCACAAAGAGAAATAGATACAAACAAGTCATTAATACAGAATTCTGGCTATTAGTATTAGTTAATCATTACAACTTATCCAAAACCACCCTAAATTCAGGGTGGTTTTTTTGTTTATATTCTAAATCTACTCAATGTGATTCTATAAATACCTAATTTTTCAATTGTTGTAAAAGTACAAATTGAGTATTCACAATCAAATAGAACATCTTACTTAAGTATTTTTATCCTGCTTATACTAAGTACTTTTTACATTTTCATTCATCTACAAAAAAAGGTTATACATCATAACAATATTTACGTTAGTCGAATAAATACAACAAATAAAATCTTATAAAATCTATCTTATATCGGCTTCATTAAAAACCTAAGTAATTTATTGCAGATATAATAAATATTTTTAATAATTACTTGGTTGGTAAAGTACAATTTTTTAAATTAGATATTGTTAGAAATAACACAATATCATTAAACTAAATTAAACCAAAACTAAATTATTAAATGAACAAAAAATTACTAACGATTTTCCTCGTTATGATGACTTGTTGTGTAGGTATTTATGCGCAAGACAGAAAAGTAACAGGGAAAGTGACCGCAGCCGAGGATGGCTCAGGTCTTCCAGGAGTGTCTGTTCAATTGAAAGGTAGTACCAAAGGAACAACCACTGATGCTAATGGAAATTACTCTCTCCCAGTAAGTTCGAGTGGCACAATCCGATTCACATTTGTTGGCTTCGCTCCTAAAGAAGTCGCAGTAGGTAGTCAAGCTGTTATTAATGTTCAGCTTACTAGTGACAATCAACAATTATCTGAAGTAGTAGTAACAGCACAAGGGATTGTCAGAGAAAAACGAGCACTTGGATATTCTGTTACTTCATTAGACAAAAAGGTTATTGAAGATAAGCCTCAATCAGATATCGGTCGTGTACTTCAAGGTAAAATTCCAGGTGTAAACATCACTTCAACTTCTGGGGTTACTGGTACAGGTACAAACATTACGATTCGTGGTTATTCTTCGATTACGGGTTCTGTACAGCCTTTATTTGTTGTTGATGGTGTACCTTTCAACTCAAATACCAACACTCGTGGTGGTTTTACAGGTGGTGGACAGTCGTCTTCAAGCCGTTTTCTTGATATTGACCCCAACAATATCGAAAACGTAACAGTATTGAAAGGGTTGGCTGCTACAGTTACTTATGGTGACCAAGGTAGAAATGGAGTAATTTTAATTACTACTAAAAACGGCACTAAAAAAGCTAGAAAAACAGAATATTCTATTACTCAGTCTGTTTTTACCAATACGGCTCACTTGCCTAGATACCAAAATTCTTATGTGGGTGGTTTTCAACAAAACTTAGGATACTTCTTTAGTAACTGGGGACCTTCATTAGAAGAAGCTAAAAATTATGCTTCACAGAATACCAACACAGCATTAACAACTCACCCTTACGCATTTTTAACTAACGCTGCTGCTAGAGATGCAATGGCTTCGTATGTAGCATCCGTTACTCCTTATACCATGCAATTCTTCCCTAACAACGTTAGTGATTTTTTCCGTACTGGTATTATTGCAAATACTTCTATGAACATTTCTGGAGGTGGCGAAAAGGTTAGTTATAACATATCGGCGGGTTATAACAATGAACAGGGTTATATTCCGAACAATGGTTTGAAAAGATTGAATTTAGGGCTAGGATTAAACGCTCAATTATCGAAAAAATTGACAGTTAACACTTCGTTTAACTTCTCAAATACAGACCAAACATCTCCTCCATTAAGTGCTGGACAAGGTAATAATGCAAATGATTTCCCTTCAGTTTTGGCAAACGTAATGTTTACGCCACGCCAAGTAGATTTAATGGGCTGGCCTTACGAAAACCCTGTAGATGGTAGCTCTGTATATTTTAGAAGTGGTAACGATATTCCTAACCCAAGATGGATATTGAACAACTATAAAACCACTGGTGTTGTAAACAGATTCTTTTCTGCAACATCATTCAATTTAGATATCACTAAAGAACTTGCTTTGATTTATAAAATCGGTTTAGATACTTATGATGAAACGCAAGAATTTTTACTAAACAAAGGTGGGGTGTCTTTTGTAAATGGTTTTTACAATACACTAAACTTCAAGAATACGATTTGGGATAACTCAATGATTCTTTCGTACAATAAAACGGTATCTGATAAATTAAGCTTATCAGCTAAATTAGGGGGTAACATGAGAAATGATAGATTCTCTCTCTATAATATCTCAAGCCAGAACCAATTAGCACGTAATTTATTTCGCCACTCAAACTTTATTGATAACGTAGCATCAAACTTTACTTCAGAACAAACTCGTTATGGTATTTTTGGAGAAGTTACTGCTGACTATAACAACTATTTGTTCTTGAATTTAGCTGGAAGAAATGACTGGACATCTACAGTAGAGGCTGAAAATCGTAGAATTTTTTATCCATCTGCCAGCCTTTCATTTGTTCCTACTACTGCCTTTGAAGGACTTAGTAGTAATGCAATTAATTTCTTGAAATTTAGAGTTGGCGTAGGTACTTCTGCTGGTTTCCCTAACCCGTATCAAACAAGAAATATCTTAAATCAAAATGCAAGAGGTTGGTTAACATCTTCTCCAATTCAAACACATTCAGTTGACAATAGTTTAGGTAACCCAAATCTAAAACCTGAATTGCATACTGAAACTGAATTAGGTTTAGAAGGTAAATTATTCAATAATAAAATTGGCTTCGACCTTACTGTGTATCGTAGAGATACTAGAAACTTGATTACAAGTGCTCCTTTGGATGCTTCTACAGGTTATACAAGTACTACGATTAACGTTGGTAAAATCAGAAACCAAGGGATTGAGTTTAGTTTAACAGGAACACCTGTAACAAAAGGTCCATTCTCGTGGGATGTAACTTTGACGTATTCACGCAATACTCCAGAAGTATTAGATTTAGGTGGAACTATCCAAGAAGTACAAGTAACAGGTTTTGGTTCATCATTGGGCAATTACGCTATCGTTGGTCAGCCATTCAACGTAATTAAAGGAACTGGTTTCCGTAGAAATGCTGAAGGTAAATTATTGATTGATGGTTCTGGAAACTTACAGGCAACTACTTCTCCAGTGATTCTAGGTGACCCTAACCCAGCCTTTGTTTCTAGTATGATTAATGGATTCAATTACAAAGGACTAAGCTTGAGCGTAATGGTTTCTTATCGTCATGGTGGAGCAATGTACTCATCTTCTGCGGGTGCTTTGTTAGGTCGTGGTTTAACGATTGAATCAGGTAGTGAAACAGGTTATGACAGGGCTCAAACTTTTATCTTCCCAGGTGTTAAAGCAGATGGTTCAGCAAACGACATCCAAGTTACTGGTTCTGATATTAACTTCAACAACGTTTATTTCTTTGGTGATGAAGGTAGAATCTACGATGGTTCAACTATTCGTCTACAAGAAGTATCATTATCTTATAGCTTGCCTAAAAAGTTTTTGGGTAAATTAGGTATTAAAGGTGCAAGTATTGGTTTGTCGGGTAATAACTTATGGTACAAAGCTTTACACATTCCAAAAGGTTTGAATCTTGATACAGATAATTTAGGCTTAGGTGTAGGTAATGGTTTAGGTTTTGAATTCTTGACCGGACCAAGCTCTAGAAGACTAGGAGGAACATTGAAATTGACTTTCTAAACAACGACAAACATTGCTTAGGGAATTCTAATTAATGATATTTTCATTATAATTCATAAAAAGATGATAAATAAATTCATAAAATATTTGTTTGTTTTGTCAGCCATACTGGTAAGCTCGTGTAAACTCGACTTACTTGACAATCCAAACGCAGTAACAACTGGAAATACCGATATAAACTATTTAGCGAGTCAAATCCAGATTAGTTACTCAGGTCATTTTAACCAATTAAGTGACCCAGGAATGCGATTAACCAGAATGTTGAATGCTGGAGCTGCCATTTATGATAATGCTGTTACTCCGGGAGGTCTTGATGGAACTTGGACTACTGCCTATGCTGGTATTTTGAACGACATCAAAACGCTCATTCCTTTAGCTGAAAAAGGCGAGTTTTTTGTTCATTCAGGTATGGCTCGTTTCCTTAGAGCATCTGTAATGGTAAACTTAGTTGATGCTTTTGGAGATGTACCTTACTCAGAAGCTTTGGATGCAAGTAATTTCAACCCTAAAACTGATGGTGGTGCTTCTATATATACCGCTGCTTTAGCGGATGTTGATAAAGCTATTGAGAACTTCGGAGCTAAATCTAAATCAGGTTTAACAACAGACCTTTATTATTCTGGAAATGTTGATAACTGGATTCGTGCTGCAAATACTTTGAAATTGAAAATTTTATTGAACAAAAGATTGATTGATGCAGCTAGTTCAAGAACAGCAATCAATAGCTTAATAGCTGGTGGAAAATTAATTTCATCTACTTCACAGAATTTTACTTTCAAGTTTGGTATTAACCAAGTAAACCCAGATAATAGACATCCTAGATATGCTGGTCAATATTCGTCAACAGGTGGTGGAGATTATCAGTCTAATGCCTACATGGGTAGCATGTATGATAAAAAAGACCCAAGAATTCGTTCATATTTTTATCGTCAAGTTATTGTCAATTCTAAGGATGTCAACGAAATCCGTTGTATTACGAATCAAAAACCTAACCACTACGCTGCAACAGATTACTACTGTTTACCAACTAACGTAGGGTATTGGGGACGTGACCATTTGAGTAACGAAGGTATTCCACCAGATGGATTAAGAAGAACAGCTTGGGGATTATACCCTGCTGGTGGGCAATACGACAATGATAATGGTAAACCAGTAGCATTAGTAACAGGTGCGGCTGGTGCTGGAATTCACCCAATTTTAATGTCTTCATTTACAGACTTTATGTTGGCTGAATCTGCCATTACATTGGGTACAACTGGCGATGCTAAAACGCTTTTGGAATCTGCTGTTCGTAAATCAATGACTGATGTTCGTACTTTTATCTTAGCTTCTGCTGAAGGAGGAAAAATAGCAACTTTCGAAGCCGCTAATAATATAGTATGGGCTAACGAGGTAAACAATTATGTTACAGCTGTATTAAGTGCTTATTCATCTGCGACTTCAGATTCAGACAGACTTAACATCGTAGCGACTGAATATTACTTTGCTTTATATGGTAATGGTATTGAGTCTTATAACTTATACAGAAGAACGGGAATGCCTAAAAACCTACAGCCAGCTTTAGACCCAAATCCTGGAGCATTTATTCGTTCTTTCTATTATCCTACCTCATTTGTTAGTAGAAACGCAAATGCTAAACAAAAGGCGAATATGACTTCTCCGGTATTCTGGGATAATAATCCTGCAACATTGTTCAAATAATATTAGCTTTTGAATTTCCTTAAAATTAAAATATCATGAAAAACATTTTAAAATATTCAATTTTAATGATTTGCGGGCTAGTAATATTAGCTTGCAAAACCGAAATAGTTGAACCAATTGATTTAGATGCTCTTGAGACTGGTGGATATGTCCGTACTGTAAGTCCATACCCTGTTTCTTCATCTACTTTCAACTATAAAATTACAGACATGGGTGGTACAAAAATGGAGATTGTTGCTGAGGCTGTAACGCCAAATAAAGGAGCAGACTTTGCATCTTATGAATTGTTTGTAAAGTTTGTGGATGCTACTGCTTCAAATGGCACAAAAACTACGTCAATACTCCCTCTTAAAACAATTCTTGCATCAGCATTTACTAAAGATGCTATTACAGGATATCCTAGAGCAACAATTACGGTAACAGGAACAGAAGCTTTAGCGGCATCTAAACTTGTTATAGGAGATATTGCAGCAGGTGATCGCTTTGAAATTACAGGCACAATGAAACTTACTAATGGTAAGACTTACAATGCTGCTAACACTGGTGCAAACATTACTGGTGGAGCCTTCTATAGCTCACCATTCTTTTACAGAGTAAACGTTTTGCAATAGTATTAAAAAGGCATCATCCGAAACATTTGTTTTGGGTGGTGCCTTTAATAAAAAAACCTGCCACTAAAGTAAAAACTTTATTAGCAGGCAAAGAATCCAGAAAACTAGATTCTACTTTGGGTGTGTTAGGTTTTTGAGAGACAATGACATTACTTTTAGAATGTCTTTATGTGTTTAACTTTATCTTGACTTCTTCTTCAATAAAATTGCCTTAGGCGTTTTCCTAATAGCTTCTCTGAACTCACTTATTCTTCTTCTTGATACAATTAATTCTTGACCATCTTCCAGAATTATCACTAACTTTTTATCTTCCTTTCTCCATCCATTCATAAAGGCAATATTCACTACATGATTGTTGCTTATTCGTATGAAAGTGAATTCATCATTTATCCTTTCTTGCATCACTCTTAAAGTACGAGCCACAAGCAAACGTTCTTGATTTGTGGTATGGACAGTCGTGTAGTTTTCATCACTCTTTAAATATAAAATTTCGTTTAGAGCAATTTGACTACTTTTTGTTAGGTATAATTTTTTCATAATCTTGGCAAGTATTACTATTACAAAAATGCAATTTTTAGTTCTTAGGTTATTAGCTCGAAATCGACAAAAATTAGCTCATTTAGTACATTTTACCAAAAAAATACTATTTTAAACAAACGATACTAGGTAAAGTACTATTAATGCGTTTTCAACCAATCAGAGGGTGATTTTCCATAAAATTCTTGAAAAACCTTTGTGAAATATGAAAGACTTTCAAAACCTACTTGAAAGGCAACATCTGAGATATTTCCATTACGATTTTTTAATAATTCGGCAGCTTTTTTTAATCGATAATTTCTGATGTATTCTACTGTTGTTTGATTGGTCTGTGTCTTTAATTTTCTCCTTAATTGAACCGCACTTAGGTTCAAAGCATCTGCTAAATCAACAATATTGAAAGTGCTATCTGAAAGTTTATTTTCAATTATTTCATCTATTCTTTGTAAAAAAACATCATCTGGTGGACTCAAAACATGCTCCCCTTTTATTGTTTTTAAGGCTTTATTTAACTTATTATTTTTGTTCTGTTCTTTATCAACATTACTTGTTTCAATCAATTCTTCATCTGAAAAATCAGCAATTGTATTTACCAAAATTGGTATTTTAGCTTCTACTTTTTCAGGTTGTATGCGCTTAAAAAAATGAAAGACTAAAAATATGAAAAATACAATTTTTGACATTTCTGCAAGAAAAATAATATGATGAATCCAATCGAAATCAATGACTTGCAATAACCTTAATTGTAGAAATAAAAAACCTAAAAAGCTAAATAAAAAAGAGCAGACAAAGTATCCTTCAAGTTTGATTTTTTTGTAGTAAGCATAAGCAAAGAGTAAAAGAATTGTGATTTCTGCAAGCACAGAATTCCAAACATTCATTTTTATCCATTTCCAATTATAATCTACACATATTGCAAATAACAAGGTAAAAGTGGCAAGAATAATGAAATATAAATACCATTTTATCCATCTTGGAAATTGCGTAGTGATTGGCAAAATATAAAATGTTAAAACGATTTCAGGGACAACTAAAAGTCGATAAGGAAAAGTATTAATAAGCGATGAAAGGATTGGATTACTGGTAAATAAATCTCCAAGTGACTCATGATATCCTAACACAGTGATAGAAATGCAAAAGGAATAAAAGGCAAAAACGCTATAGGCATTTGTTTTTAGTAAGAAAAAAGCAATGATTCCAATCAATAGATTTCCAAAAAGTTGAACCCCATCGAAAAACCAATTTCTACGGTCGTCTGAACGGCTTTTAATTTCTTGAGCCTTTTCGGGCATCACCAAAAATTTTGTATAAAAACCTCTTTGGCTAGTAATTTTTATATAAAGTGTCTTGGGTTGGTTAGCTAATAGAGGAAAAAGAACAATTGGGTGATTTGAGCTATAATTTCTTTTTTCTTTAGCCACAAAACAACCTCCTTTTATAATATTAAAATTATTGTTTCCATTTGGGATGAAAACATCAAAATACTCAATTAATGGATTTCCACATTCAAATGACCAATTAGTAGTTTTTGAAGAATATAAAGTAATTTTGAACCAACGAGTAACGTCAGAAAAACCAAAATGAATTGCTTTTTGGGGATGAGCAATAAACTGTCGATGTTGAATATCACGAAGTGTTAACTTAACATTATTCGTTTCATAATACTCTACAAAAGACGAAATATCTAACGGAGAAGTAGTTTTTGATAAATCTATGCCTTTGGCTGATGCACTTAACCCATTAAAATAAAAGCATACAATTAACAGAACAATTCTTTTGAGAAATTGAGAAATTAACATTTATTACTTAGTTCGGATTCAAATTACATAGTATATGGTTCACAGTAATTAAATTACAAGACCTCAATACCCAACGTTGGGTAAACAAAAATCTCATATTTAACAAAAATGAACCTTAATAGTATGATATATATTTTAGTGTGTTGTTACAACAAAGATAATAAAGATGAACGCTTAAACAATTATTTAATCGAAAAAAAAAGCCCTTTCAATCAAGAATTTATTTTTATGCTATTTTACAGTTTATATATAGCTAACAATTCTTTCTCTTAAACATAGTATTATAAAATCAACAAACTCAAAGACAATGCTTTATGAGAAATAATAGTTAGTCAACAAATTATTTATCATAAATTTGAATTCATCTGCTTAATCTAAACTAATTTTTCATGAATCGTATTGATAGACTCTTTGGCATTTTTACTTTTTTACAATCTAAAAAATATACTTCAGCCGAAAAAATTGCGGAGAAATTTCAAATCAGTGTTCGTACTGTTTACAGAGATTTAAAAGCTTTAAATGAGTCGGGAATTCCGTTAGGTTTTGAACCGAACAAAGGATATTTTATCGTACAAGGTTTTTTTCTTCCGCCTATTTCTTTGACGAGCGACGAAGCAAATGCTTTACTTTTAATGGAATCAATCGTTTATCGTTTTACTGATAAATCCATTCAAAAACATTACTCAAATGCTTTGAATAAAGTAAAATCTGTATTGCCGAATGCTCAAAAAGATAAAATTGATTTACTTTCAGATAATATCAAATACCAAATTTCTCCTTGTATTGAGCAGAACTATGAATACTTATCTGATTTACAACAATCTATCTCTGCTAAAACAATCATTGATTTTGATTATAAAAATAACAAAGACGAAATTAGTCATCGTCGAGCAGAACCTATCGGCTTAGTTTTTTATGCCTTTAATTGGCATTTAATTGCTTGGTGCTATAAGCGAAATACTTATCGTGATTTTAGAGTATCCAGAATTTTAGATGTTAAAAATACTCAAATACCTTTTCAAAAAAATGACCACATTCCTTTGGCTGACTATATGAAACTACTTCCAGTAAACTATTAAATTATATTTAAAATTCTTGAAAAATCACTGACATAGGGTTGTCAGTAGCGTCTGTTTTATTTGCATTATCAACCAAAAAACAAACAACATGACGATGATTGCAATGTTCTTAAAAGAGTTAGACCAAGAAGCGGTTAGTACTCGTAAAATGTTATCAATAGTACCAGATGAAAAATTCAACTGGCAACCTCACCCTAGAAGTATGACTGTTCTAACACTTGCAAAACACATTGCCGAGTTACCTTCATGGGTTGGACTTGCTTTAACTACTAGCGAATTAGATTTTGCAGCGACTCCTTATGAACCCTTGAAAGTTAATTCAACCGTTGAACTTTTAGAGGTTTTTGAAAAAAATATTGAAGATGCTAAAGCTCATTTATTAGCTGCCAGTGAAGAACAGCTAAATGATAATTGGACATTAAGAAACGGCGACACTATTTATAGTACTACTCCAAAAAGCGAAACCATTCGCCATGCTTATTGTCAAATTGTACATCATAGAGCTCAATTAGGTGTTTTTCTCCGCTTACTTGATATTCCAATTCCTGGCTGTTATGGACCAAGTGCAGATGAAATGGGCTTATATTAATTGCTAAAGACCCTACTCAAACCTCACCTCTTTTTGAGATGAGGTTTTTTTTCACCAAAAGTTCTCATGTTGCCATGAGAGATTGGGGCAGCCGCCACTGCAAGTAAGGTAATTATTAGATAATTATTATTTGATGAATGCTAGCTCAATCAATATCTTTGTTGAAATAAAAACATAAGAATATGTTAGCCATCAACAAAATCCATCACATTGCTATTATTTGTGCTGATTATACAATCTCTAAAAAGTTTTATACAGAAATACTTGGTTTCAAAATAGAAAACGAAGTGTTCAGAAGCGAAAGAAATTCCTATAAATTAGATTTATCTGTAAATGGAATCTATCAAATAGAGTTATTCTCATTTCCAAACCCTCCTGCTCGTGCTTCTCGCCCCGAATCTTGTGGTTTAAGACATTTAGCTTTTGAAGTAAATGATGTCCAAGAAACACATAATTATTTAACAGGATTCAATATCGACTGCGAGAGTATCAGAATTGATGAATTCACTGATAAACAATTCTTTTTTATAAGTGACCCAGATGGATTACCCATTGAGTTTTATGAGAAATAATGGATTTCAAGCTTAAAAAAGTGGTACTACTTTCTTTTGAAAAATAGCACCACAACACTTTAAGGGATAGAGGTAATTGTGTAATTGAACTAAAAATCTGCAAGGGTTAGTCGTTATTAATACTAAAAATAGGTATTGTAATTTCATAAAAAATCCTCAGGCGGATAGTAAATATTATGGTAATCTAACCATTCTTGGAGTATGCTTTTTTTTCTTTTAGGTACTCCAATTTGTACGGTTTCACTAAAATTATTTTTTAACTTTACGTAGAGAATATTAAGCACTTGTGAATACAATACAAATGATACATCATCTGGCTTGAACACATCTCCTGATTCGTCCTTCAACTGAAAAGATACATTTTCATTCATAGCTTTTAAAGATTGATAGAAGTAAAAAAAATGTATAAAATGTACTTATTAAATGATGAAAAACATACAGAGTGTAGGTGTAGCATCTAATTTTTCAATGTTTAGATGTATTTCTTCAACAAAATAAGGGAGTTTTCATTGAAGATTTTAGCGTAAAAATACCTGTTTTACGAAAAAGGAAATTTACCTAATCAAATTAATCTATGATAAATAACACCAATAACGAGGCTATTTCTTGGGAAGATTTTGAAAAAGTGAAACTTCAAGTCGGGACAATTTTAGAAGCAAAAGATTTCCCAAAAGCCAAAAAGCCAGCATATCAATTAACCATTGATTTTGGTGATGAACTAGGTATTAAAAATTCATCAGCCCAACTTACAAAGCTTTACAGTAAAGAAGATTTGATTGGTCGCCAAGTAATTTGTGTAACGAATTTTCCGCCAAGACAAATCGCTAATTTTTTCTCAGAAGTATTAGTAACAGGAATTGTTTTGCCAGATGGTGAAGTAGTTTTGGCTTCTGTTGAAAGAAAAGTGCCTAATGGAACTAGACTTGCCTAAACATCTTTCAAAAAGTTTCAGACACTTCAAAGCATTAAACTTCATCAAATTATATAACAATTTTAAAACCTTTAGTAAATTGCAGTATTATTGAACCTCAACATCTTAAATCAAATGAAAACCATATTTATCTTCATATTTTCTTTAATGGTTTTTTCCGAAGCTTCTGGTTTTGGATTGATTGAATATTCTACAGTGATGCACACCAAACATCGTAATAAACAAGATACATTACGAAACAATAGTCAACATTTTGAAGTTATTCAAGCAAACCAAGTGCTAAAAAAAGAGCCTGAAAAACCTGCTGATAATCACTTTACTAAATCCCTGATTCAATGGATTGCGAATGGAGTAAAGTCAACTGTAGAATTTATTACCAGTGCTTTTGTAAGTGTTGTAAAAGCTATTGTTGCCGCTATCGTTAGTTTATTTACTTCTAAAGCTTGGTAAATCATTGATAACAAAACATCATAAACAGCTTGGAATAGCATAGCTACTTAAGCTAAAATTCCATGAAAATACTGATTAAAACTAAAGTAAATCAAAGCCTTCACAATGTTTGGAAAGGTTTTAATTTATCTTTATTCAAAGCACTCTCCCCTCCTTTTCCTCCTGTTATTGTCCGACAATTTGATGGTTGTCTCGAAGGTGATATTGTTCATTTAGAATTAAATTTTATTCTTTTTAAACAAGATTGGATTTCTTCAATCATCGAACAAAAAACAACAGACTCCAAGATTTACTTTATTGACGAAGGAACGACGCTCCCATTTTTTCTAAAATATTGGCATCATCAACATACAATGCTAAGTGAAGAATCGGGTACGGTAATTATTGATGAGATAACGTTCAACACTCCTTTTATTTTGACGGATTATCTAATGTATCCCTTACTTTATCTTCAATTTTTATACAGAAAACCCATTTATAAACGATATTTTCAATAAAGCAAAATCCACTCTAATTTGCAAAGAGTGGATTTTTTGTGTTAATTCGTTTTGACAAAATGCATTTCATTGAAATCAACGAGTAAAATCTCATCATTTCGACCCAAACAAACTTAATCTTAAATGAAGCTAAACATTACCACTAAAATTATCATCGGTTTTATTATCGGAATAATTGTAGGACAAATCATGCACACTCAACTAAGTGTTGAGCAAATTGCTGATGTTAGTAAGAACATTAAACTATTAGGAGATATTTTTTTAAGAAGCATTCACTTAATTGTTGGTCCACTTATTTTTTGTACTTTATCTGTAGGTGTTGCCAAATTAGGTGATTTCCGTTTGGTAGGCAGAATCGGATTAAAAACATTAGCTTATTTCTACTTCGCTACTATTCTTTCTTTACTAGTTGGCTTAGTTTTCGTAAATATTACTCGTCCCGGAGAATTTGGCACTTGGAAATTACCAGCTTCAGGTATTGAAACTGGAGTAACCGCAAAACCTCTAAAAACCTTCAGAGATTTCCTTTTTGAAATTTTTCCAGATAATATCTTTCAAGTTTTTGCAGAAAATAAAACGTTGGGAATCATTATGGTTTCAATCGTTTTTGGAATCGCTTTAGCAACAATGGGCGAACATGGTAAAAAAATCTCAAAAGGCATTGATTGGATTGGCGAAGCCATCTTCAAAATCGTAGGCTATATTATGTTGTTAGCTCCTTTTGCCGTTTTTGCATCCATGACCAACGTAATTGCACAAAATGGTTTAGGCGTTTTAGTATCTTATGCTTACTTAATTATTTGCTTCTTCGCTGCTTTACTCTTCTTTATTTTCGTGGTACTTTGGTTGATTTGCTATTTATTGAAAATCCCTTACTGGCGTTTAATGGCAACGATGAAAGATGCTATTTTACTTTCATTCAGTACTGCGAGTTCAGAAGCATCAATGCCAAAGCAAATTGAGTCTTTGAAAAGTTTAGGCATCAGCGAAAGAATCATTGGTTTTGTTTTGCCTTTGGGTTATAGTTTTAATTTAGATGGCTCGATGATGTATATGACTTTCGCAACGGGTTTTATTGCGCAAGCTTATGGAATGCCTTTAAACTTAGACCAACAAATTACAATGCTTCTAACACTGTTATTAGCGAGCAAAGGTATCGCTGGTGTGCCACGTGCTAGTTTGGTGGTAATTATGGGAACAATGACCCTCTTTGGACTTCCACAGGAAGGTTTGGTATTACTTCTTGGCGTAGATCCTTTCTTAGATATGGGTCGTTCGGCAACATCGGTTGTTGGAAACGCAGTTGCTACAGTAGTTGTAAGCAAATGGGAAGGCGAAACGCTTAGTGAAGCATAAACTAAAATTTTACTCATAAACATGAGTCATCCCGAATTTTGTGGATGACTTGCCAAACAAAAACCTCCTTGTTTAATTTTGTGAATTACGACAAACACAAAAAACAGGAGGTTTTATTATGCACAAGGCACTTCTACAAAAAACGATAGTTTTACAAAAAAAACAACTGCTTCGTATTTTCTTCTTAAAAAAATAGATGTTTAACTTTCTGATTTAGCATTTACTTTAGACAATCTTCTTGATAAACGTCTTGTTGAGACTTTCTACAATTTATTTGTTGCTATTCTTCTGAACAGGAATCGCCCTATTGGGTTGCTTCTGAGTGAGTTAGGAGGATTTATTTGTGGATTCAATCATGCTCCAGCAGGAACAAAACGTATCAGTAACCTTCTACGTTCAAAGAAATGGACAGCTACTGTGATTGATGATTTTCTATTTGCTCGCAGTAAAAAACGCATTGAACAACTAATCCAAATAGGAAAACGCCCTTTGTTAGTGTGGGACGATAGTAAAATAGAGAAACATGAGAGCTGGTTTACCGAAGGTCTATGCAGTGTAGAAAGTAGTAAAGCAAAACGTCTGACAAAAGTCAAGAAAGGTTTTTATCGTCCACCAGTAAGTCGTATCTGTGTGCCAGGTTATCGCTGGACTGCTACATTACTTTCTGCTTTGGGTGAAGTACCCAGTGTTTGTCAAATGACTTGGTGGACTACAAGGGGAAAGCATAAAGAACACGGCTCTAATATTATTTTTAGGATGCTGGAAAAGTTGAATAATTCTATTGGTAAAGGTGTTTTACATGTACTTGATAGAGGTTACGCTAATACTTGGACGATTGAATGGCGGCCGCCGCTGTGGTTTACGCACTTTGAACAAGATTTCTTATTTCGTTGGAAGAAAAATCATCTACTCGTTCATGCTGATAAAGGTAAAAAGAAGACACATTTACTCGCTCGTTCCTTCAAAGCTAGACACCGTAAGATTGTATTTGATAACCAACGTAAAATAGCCAAGAGTATTTCTATCGCATGGGCAGATGTACAACACCCTAATTTTGAAAAAATTCCTTTGTCTTTAGTAATTGTTAGAGATAGGAAAAATCATCAATCTCCTTTGTATCTGCTTACTTCAATTCAAATTGAAAATGTCGAACAGGCTTGGGAAATGTGTCATTCTTATATGCACAGATGGTCTATAGAACAGACCTTTAGATTTTGTAAAACAGAATTAGCCATTGAGTCTCCAAGATTATGGTTTTTCGAGAATACTTGTAAGTTACTTGGAATCGTAGCACTTATCTATGACTTTTTGATGAACCTAATTACCAATTGGGGAAATTGGATACAATTAGTATTAAAACAATGGTGTCATAGAACAGGAAATCGGTACCGAAATGCTTCGATACCGATTTACAGAGTAAGAATAGCCATTCACAATATCCTATGGATAAGCTTTGCCCAAAATTCGGGATGACTCATGTTTATGATTGATGAACAACGAATTCCTACTGTTTGAGCGGTAGCGAGTTTAGGAATTCTTGAATTTCTTTTGTTACTTTTCTTGTTTCAAGACAAGAAAAGTAAGGACTAGACAATAATACAACCCTCTAAAACTCATTATTTCAGAGAAAAATTCAGGATGACTCATGTTTATAAATTGTCATTAAACAATCTCTACATTGGCAGCTCGCTTGGCTGGAAAATATGATGCTAATAAAGTAATCAGAACAACTACAATGGTTGTGAAAAAGAAATCTGAGAATTGCATTTTAACTGGATAAGCATCAATCAATGCACCAACAATTCCCATCGAAATAAAACCGTAACTTTGTTGCAACCAACATAGAGTAAAACCTAAAATCAAACCGACAATTGCTCCTGTAAAAGCAACAATAGCACCTTCTGATAAAAATATCTTCTGAATCATTCGAGAATCTGCACCCATTGCGTAAAGCGTTTTAACATCTTCTTTTTTCTCGATGGCTAACATTGAAAGCGAGAAAAATATATTAAAACTGGCAATGCCAATAATAAAAGTAAGTGTTAAAAACACAAAAAGCTTTTCGATTTTAATCGCTCTCAACAAACTGGCATGTTGCTCATCTTGATTCTGAACGATATAATTTGTCCCTAAAATTTCTTGTATCTTATCTTGAATATTCGCAGTAGCTTCCTCGTTGGCTACTTTTATTTCAATCGCTGTGCGTTGATTGTTTAACTCGAATAAGCTCTGAGCAAACGAAAGTGGTGCATAAATATAATTATCATCATACTGCTGTTCAATCGCAAAGATTCCAGCAGGTACTAAATTTTGTTTATTAAATGCGTCGGTTGCGTAAAAATCTAAGGTCTTACTTTGCTTATTTCTTGGATACCAAACTTCTAATGGTGTAAAAAAAGCATCAATATCAATTCCTAATTTTACTGCAATCCCCGAACCGACTATTGAATAAGCAATACCATTATCATCCAATATTGCGTGACCGTCAATCATCATTTTCTTCAAACGTTCTTGTTTCAAGAAACTTTCATCAACGCCTTTTAGGTTGACAACCATTTGTGCATCACGATAACGCAACAAAACATTCTCTTCAATTACTTGTGTGATACTTTCTACACCTTGTACTTTACCAATTTTTTGTAATAAGGCTGGCGGACAATTGAAGTATTTCCCTTTCTTCGGACTAATCTTTAAATCAGCATCAAAGCTTTTGTATAAACCTCTTTGGAAATCCTCTAATCCATTAAAAACCGACAATACTACCACCAAAGCCATCGTTCCAACCCCCACACCCAACATCGAAATCATCGAAATCAAGGAGATGAAGGAAGTTTTCTTTCTAGCAAAAAAGTATCGTTTAGCAATAAAGAAAGGGAAATTCATAGGTCAGTTACCAATTGTGATTGAGTGAATGAGTGATTTAGTGATTTTGCTGTGAAGATTGCGACGCTTCGATTTGTGAAGAGTGATAAAGCTTTTAATAACTTAATAAAGTATCAGCTTTAGAATAACGAAAAACTAATACTTTAAAAATCACTAAATCACTCATTCACTCAATCACAATTAATCCAACTCTATTTCTTCTCCTTCTTTCAAAGGTGGGATATCTAATCCAGAAATTAGTGCGTCCATTTGTGCCGCATACTCTGCGGTGTCATCAATAAAAAACTCAAGATTCGGAATAATCCTTGCTTGATTACGGATTCTATTTCCTAAAATACCTCTGATATGTTTAGATTTTTCACGGATGTCTTGCAATAACCCTGCTTTATCATTGGCTAACATAAAGCTTAGATACACTCTTGCTATTGCCAAATCGGGGGTCATTTTAACTTCTGTTATCGTTACAAAAGCCTTTCCGAAAGTTGTACGCATATCTTTTTGAAAAATATCGCTCAAATCTTGTTGAATTAATTTAGCGAATTGTTGTTGTCTCTTCGATTCCATTTTAATTTTAATTTCTGCAAATTCTGATTATCGTAATTTGCGCTACCACATAATATCTTATGCTCTTCTTTCAATAATCTCACAAATTTCGGAATAATTCTTGGATTCACCGTAAATTCGTGAAAAACTTGAATACCTTCATACAATATGCTCAGTTTCTTTAAAGTAAACGCTGTCTATCAAATCTTTAGTTTATTGATTTTACTTATCCTTATCCGAATGCCCGTGTATTTGGTTGGGTTACCTCAGCTAATTCCAGAATTGCAATGGATGTTGGTTGGCGAACAAATCAATAAAGGCTTTGTAATGTATGCTGAAATTTGGGATAATACTGCGCCACTTTCTACTTTGGTTTATGCTGGACTCGACGGACTTTTCGGTCGTTCACAATCTGTCTATCAAATCGTCGCACTTTTCCTTACATATTTTCAGGCTGTTTACTTTAATGTAATGGTCAATAATAGAGATATTTTAGCCAAAAGAAACTACTTGCCAGGGCTATTCTATTTATTGTTCATGAATATTTCTTTCGACTGCTGTACTCTGTCGCCCGTTTTGATGGCAACCACTTTTGTATTGCTTTCATTAGGAACATTGGTAAAACAAATGAACCGATTGGAGGCTACCGATGAAGTATTTGAGATTGGCTTTTTAATTGGTATTGCTACTTTGTTTTATCCACCAGCAGGTGTATTTATTTTATGGGCTACGGCTTCCCTTTTATTCTTTAGTGGTACAACGTTACGTCAGCATTCATTATCAATATTTGGCTTTATTTTCCCTTTATCGCTTACAGCTTTGTTTTTCTATTTAAGTGGTACTTACGAAGCCTTTTCAAGAAATTTTATTTCTTCGGTTTTCCAACTTCGTCAGTATGATTTGAATGACTTCCGAAGTTTGCTCGCTACTTTGTTATTGCCAATTACTTTTGGAGTTTTAGGTTTTTTAAGATTAGTCAATGCTGTAGGTTTTAATAACTACCAAATTCGTTGCCAACAAGTAATGATGATTTGGGCAATTGCAGGTGTGGTTTCTATCGGTTTGATGCCTTTTTTAGCCCCGATGCAATTCATCATTTTTGTACCTGCCATTGCTTTCTTCACAGTAAGTTTCTTTAACAATACTAAAAGAGCTTGGTTGGCGGAGTTGACTTGTCTAGGTTTATTCGCTGCTGTATTATTGATTCACTATCAAGCTGTTTACTTCAAAGGGGTGGAAACTTTAGTACAATTAAAAAGCTTGAAATTGAAGGAAGAGCCAGATATTAAATTGAGTAATAAAAAAATATTGGTACTCGGCGATGGCATGGAAGAATATAAAAACAATTATGTTGCTACGCCATATATCAACTGGAGTTTGGCTAAATATGAATTAGAAAATCTTGACAACTACGATAACGTTATCAATATTCTTAGAAATGTAGAGAACGATTATCCTGAATTTATTATCGACAAAGTAAATCTTGCTCCAAAATTATTTAAACGAATTCCTGCTTTGGCTAGGAAGTATCATTCAATTGGAAATGGCGTTTATGAATTGAATAATAGGATATAATAAAAGCGGTCGAAAAACTAATTTCGACCGCTTTTATTTTCTATACCTCTAAAAATATTAGCAAGGAATTTTATTTACTCTTAACTGATGTCTTCCTCCTTCAAATTCTGTTGAAAGAAAAATGTTTGTGATTTCAATCGCTTCTTCTAAAGTCACAAAACGAGCTGGAATACATAATACATTTGCATCGTTATGCTGACGAATCAATGAAGACACTTCTGCATTCCAAGCTAAACCTGCACGAATTCCTTGATGCTTATTGGCTGTAATGGCTACTCCGTTAGCACTTCCGCATAATAAAATACCAAAAGTATATTCTTTGCTTTCAACGGCTGAAGAAAGTGGATGTGCAAAATCTGCATAGTCGCAAGAGGCATTGCTGTATGGACCGAAATCATTTACTTCGTAACCTTTTCCAGTTAAGTATTTCACTAATTCGGCTTTGTATTCAAACCCTGCGTGGTCGCCACCGATGGCGATTTTCTTAATAAATTCCATAAAAATTATGTATTTGTAAAATCGAACGATTTTTTTTCGTTATTTCAACCTATTCATTAACAAAGGTACAAAGTATCAATATTTTTTTAACGATTAAAATTCAAAAAGCTATGACAGACAGAGAGAGCGGGAAATTAATGACGCATGATGAGAAAATAAAAAAAGCTTTCGTTGACCATACTTGGGCGGAAATTCATTCAGAAGAATCTTGGAGAACCTTCAAAATTATGTCTGAATTTGTAGAGGGTGTAGATAAATTAGCAAAGATTGGTCCTTGTGTTTCGATTTTTGGCTCGGCAAGAACAAAACCCGATAATCCTTACTATTTAATGGCGGAGGAAATTGCTTCTAAATTGGTACGTCACGGCTATGGTGTTATTACTGGTGGTGGACCAGGTATTATGGAAGCAGGCAACAAGGGAGCTAAATTACAAGGTGGAAAATCTGTAGGTTTGAACATTGAATTACCTTTTGAACAAAAACCGAATGATTATATCGACCGTGATAAAAGTATCGACTTTGAATACTTCTTTGTCCGTAAGGTAATGTTTGTAAAATATTCTCAAGGCTTCATCATCATGCCGGGTGGTTTTGGTACACTTGATGAAATGTTTGAATCGCTTACTTTGATGCAAACTCAGAAAATTGGGCGTTTCCCTGTGGTATTGGTTGGCAAAAAATATTGGAGCGGATTATTTGAATGGATTAAAGAAACGATGGTACCCGAAGGAACTATCAATCCTGATGATTTAGAATTAGTTTCTTTGGTTGATAATCCGACGGATGCTGTGAAAGTAATTGATGATTTTTATGCCAAGTATTTGTTGAAACCTAATTTTTAGGACTAACAGCATACATATTTTCCTTTCAACATGAGTCATCCCGATTTTTTTTAAAAGTGAGTTTAAGGACAATTTGAAAGGTTTTCTATTTATTATTGTCTAGTCCTTACTTTTCTTTCCTTGATGAAAGAAAAGTAACCGCAGCGGCGAACCGCCTCGCTTCGCTCAAACAGTAGGAATTCGTTGCTAATCAATCACAAAAAGCGGTCAAAGAACTAATTTTGACCGCTTTTTTATGCTTTTAAAATTCGGGATGACTCTTGTTGAAAACTCTCTTTACTCCTTCCCTCCTCTTTTCGGTCTTGCCACATTGTATTTTTTAGTCAATTCTTCAATTTCCTTGATAATATTGCCATAATCTGCTGTGGGATATACCATTTCTAGGGCTTTTAATAGATTAAAAAGGCTTTTGAATCGTGCTATCGCTATCGTTTTACTTTCCTTGAAATTCTTTTCAGGTAAGTTTACTTTTGACATTACCATCATTATGTACAAACTATTAAATGCCAAATTATCTGTTTTCAAGGCTTGAAGCCAGTCTGATAAATGTAGTTTAGTAATGGCTTGGCTCAGACTTTCATCATTTTCAAAATCCCTTATCAGGCTATTCGTTATCTCGGTTTGGTCGTAATATTTCCTTTTCTCTATTTGCTTTCCATACTTGGCAAAGGTTCTCAAAATACTTTTTCCGGCCTCTCGATAGTCAGTATCAAAGTGCTTTAAATAGCTTGTTGCAATTTCTCTGATGCCTTGCGTTAGCTGATTTCTACGAGTATCCAGCTCCTTTAAATCTTCAGTGTGCGGGTTCTTTCTGGCTGTTGAGAAAATCAAGCAGAGTTGTTCTATTTCGGAAGAGAGTTCCGCCATTTTTTGACTTACTTCTGTAGTTGGTTGATTCAACGTTTTACAAATGGAGATAACATTTTCCAGAAAACCAATGGTTGAGGCGTTGGAATAGTGGTAGATTTTTGAGGTATGTATCATGTTTCAAACTATTTATATTGACATTTTCCAAGAAAACGGAGTTTGGCTTTAAATAGTTTACTTCATGACGATTTTTTTATTCTATAACTAACTGAAGCAGAGTAGCTAACATCATTTCTAATCATTTTTCAATAGAAATAATATAGATACACATATTTCTAATCATTTTCCAATAGAAATAATACAGATACACATGTATCTAATCATTTTCCAATAGAAATAATACAGATACAAATGTTTCTATTCATTTTCTAATAGAAATAATATAGATACAGATGTTTCTAATCATTTTCCAATAGAAATATTATAGATACAGAAATTTCTAATCATTTCTTAACAGAAATAGTATAGATACATGTATTTCTAAACAGGCTAAAACAAAAACAGGTCAGCAACTTCGGTTGCTGACCTGTATCACCTAAAAGCAAAGAAAAATCATCTAATGAAATCTTTATCTCCTTTCTTTCTCATTAGCGGGCGATTTAAATCGCCTGCTAATGAGAAAGACGGTACTTCAAACGCTTTTATTTCTTCGGCTCATTAAGTTCAATCACATAACCGTCTGGGTCGGTTACATAAATTTGAAATGCGCCATCAAAACGCTTTTGTCTGTGATACGCCACATTGTTTGCCTTCAAAAACTCTTCGATTCCATCCGCAGAATTTGTCGGGATTGATAAAGAGAAATGTGCTCCGTTCTTATCATTGTTTGCTACTGGTTGTTCTCTGCCCAATAGTAAATGTAATTCTTGTCCGGGTGCAATCTTGAACCATCTCCTAATCGCCAATAAATTATCTGGCACATCCACAGGCGACAAACCGATAATTTCACGATAGAATTTAGCACTTACTTTCAAATCTTTCACGGCTAAACCAACGTGGTTGTAAGAAAGAATTTCAATTCCTTTTTTGGGTGTATCTTGAGCAAAAGTATGCGAAGCAAAGCTAGTACACATCAAAAGGGCAATCATCAAGCGAATAGTTTTCATGGATTGAATTTGGTTGTTTATAAATTTCCTTTTTTTAATTCTTTCACCGCATAATCGGCAGCACGGGCAGTCATTGCCATATAAGTAAGCGATGGATTTACACAAGATGCCGAAGTCATAAAAGCGCCATCCGTCACAAACACATTTTTGCAAGCCCACACCTGATTCCATTTGTTGAGTACCGAAGTTTTAGGGTCGTGACCCATGCGGGCAGTTCCCATTTCATGAATTCCCAAACCCGGATAACTCATCTCGTCATAAGCGTTCACATTTTTAAAACCCGCCGCTTCTAGCATTTCAGCGGCATCGTTTTTCATATCCACCCGCATTTTCAATTCATTCTCCTTAAACTCGGCATCCATTCTTAAAACAGGTTGCCCCCATTTGTCGGTAATTTCTTTAGAGAGTTCTACTTTGTTTTCGTAGTAAGGCAAGCATTCTCCGAAACCGCCCAAATCCATACTCCAGTTGCCAATTTGCGTTTGTTTATTTTTGAGCGAAGCCCCAAATTCCTCCTCTTCTGCCCACTGTCTGTATCGTCTTGCACCACCTTCGTAGCCAAAACCACGCAGATAATCACGTTTATCTGTACCAATATTACGGAAACGTGGCACATAACCGCCTACTGGATTTCGTCCTTTATAGTACTTATCTTTAAACAATTCGGTTTCGCCATAAGCGCCAATTCTGAAATGATGATCCATCAAATTATGCCCAAGCTGACCACTATCGTCCATCCCATTCGGGAAACGGTTTGAAGTAGAATTCAACAAAATAAAAGTAGAACCCAAAGCAGAAGCATTCAGAAAAACGATTTTGGCGAAAAACTCATGCCATTCACCTGTGCGTTCATCAATTACTCTTACGCCTTTGGCTTTCTTCTTTTGTTCATCATAAATAATTGAATTGACGATAGAATGCGGACGAACCGTAAGATTTCCGGTCTTTTGGGCAGCAGGCAAAGTAGCGGCTTGAGAACTAAAGTATGCACCAAAGGGACAACCACGCATACACATATCTCGTGACTGACAAGAAGCTCGCCCAAGAGCGGTCTGTTCGGCAGTAGGTTGCGTAATATGTGCCCCACGACCATGAATCAAATAGCGATTAGGAAATTTCTGCCGAATTGTTTTCGAGAAATGTTCTTCGGCACAAGTAAATTCTATCGGCGGTTGGAACTCGCCATCGGGTAAATGCGGGAGTCCATCACGAGTACCGCAAATGCCAGCAAACTTTTCTGCATAGCTATACCAAGGAGCAATATCTTTATAACGAATAGGCCAATCTATTCCGATGCCCTCTTTCAAATTTGCTTCAAAATCTATATCACTCCAACGTAAAGAAACCCTTCCCCACATCAAAGAACGCCCGCCGACATGGTATCCACGAATCCAATCAAAACGCTTGGTTTCGAGATATGGATTTTCTAAATCGTTTACAAAATGTTCGTGAGTAGATTCGGTGATGGTAAAACCAGTACGGTTTTGAATGGGATGTTTGGCAATAATATCGAGGGGAGCTTTTCCGCCATGTTCAAAATTCCAAGGGTCGGTCAAGGCGGTTTTATAATCTTTTACGTGTTCGATATTTCGTCCACGTTCCAATACTAAAACTTTTAATCCCTTTTGAGTAAGTTCCTTCGCAGCCCAACCTCCGCTAATTCCAGAACCTACCACTATAGCATCATAAGTATTTTGTTCAAAATGGTTCTTGTTGATATTCATTGTTGAGAATGTTGAAAAAAGTATTTGGGATAAAAGTAAAAAATATCTTTGTAAACCCATGCAAACCTGTGGGGTAAGGAAAAAGAAAGTGTTTTTATTTTCTTACATTGAAGAATATTGAAATCATTATTCATGTATATTTAAAAAACAATTAACTCGGAATCGTTAACAATGGAAGCACTCACTGTACAAACAATCATCAAAGCTCCGATAGAAAAGGTTTGGAAGTATTGGACTACTCCAGCCGACATTATTCAATGGAATAATCCTTCGGAAGATTGGGAAACTACTAGTGTGACCATAGATTTAAAAGATAATGGAAAGTTTATCTATAAAATGAAAGCAAAAGACGGTAGTGTAGCTTTTGATTTTACGGGTACTTATGATAAAATAATTATCAACGAATACATTGAATCTACTTTATTCGATAATAGAAAAGTAATCAATATATTCAAACCAAATGGCGATGAAACCATTCTCATCGAAACCTTCGACCCTGAAGCCGAAACGCCAATTCCCGAACAAAAAGCCTTTACACAAGCAGTGATAGATAATTTTAAAAAATATGTAGAGGAATTGGAGTAAAGCGCTTATCTAAATTTGAATATTTCTTAACAGCAAGTAAACATCCTTCATTATGAAATACATTTTTACTTTCTTCTTGGTGTTTAGCTTTTGCTTTACAGCCGTTTGTCAGGCAGATAATCCTGATTATGATAAGAAATTAGCAGACTCCTTGGGAGCTGATGACTATGGAATGAAAAGCTATATTTTGGTGATGTTAAAAACGGGCCCCAATAAAATTGACAATAAAGCAACAGTAGATAGTTTATTCAGAGGACATTTAGCCAATATCGGACGACTGGCATCCTTAGGGAAATTGGTAGTTGCAGGACCTTTAGGGAAAAACGATAAAACATATCGAGGAATTTTTATCCTGAATGTAAAAACCATCACCGAAGCCAACGAATTATTAATAACCGACCCAGCAATTAAAGAAAAACTGTTAGAAGCCGAGATATATCCTTGGTATGGTTCTGCGGCACTTCCGATTTACTTAAAATTTCATGATAAGGTTGGAAAGAAGAAAATTTAAATTCGCTTTTATCATTTGGGCTGGAATTAAGTTCTAGTGATAAAAATCATTATTCAGCAGGCTTAAACAATAGTTGATTCGGGATAAAAGGTATCAATTTACTTTCAAAAGGAACGGCTGGAATACCCAACAAATCTGCTACTTCATCCCCCAATAAAAAACGCATTTGTGCAGCTGGAAAAGATTTTAATAAAGGGTTAGGAACAAAACTTTCTAAGGTTTGGAGTAAGGCTTTAGTCAATAATCTACCTTCTTCTGATGGTCGGAATTGGCGTTTGGCAATTACTTTATCTAGCGTAAAAGCTTCTCTTAGATTATTCGGAATCAACGCTTTTTCAACACCCATGATATTACTGATTACATTCCAAAGGTGTAAATAAGCTTCCTCTTCACTTTCAGCAGGTGTTTTTCCCGATTTCCTCAATCCACGAATTACGATATAAGAAAAAGCTCCGTTTGTGCCTGCCATATCTTCTTGGTTTACAGGTTTTCCCCAAGTATTATCCCAAGAGCCGTGATATTCAGAGAAAAAACGAATGGCAGCGTGCATTAATCTTACTTTTAATATTTTACGGAAAGCAATTCCATTCTGCCAGTTTTTTTCTTGCATAACTGTAAAGATAAACTCGCCTGTTTCTTCTAATCGTTTTAAAGTATCATTCTGAATTCTTTGTGATTTTGCCAATACTCTCGCTCCGTCTGCTCCTGCATAACAATAAGGCAAAGCCAAACAAGCCAACATAATGCCGATTCGCTCTTGATTTTCTTGGAAGAAATTCATTCCTTTTTGCATTACTTTCCAATCAGCAAAGTCTGGTAATTCTGGTTTTTGATTCACAAAATCGTTGACAATTGCTAAAGGATATTCCGTTTCATTGGTATTAAGCCATTTAAAAAAATCACGCAGTCCAGCCATCTCTGTTTGCTGAAATACTTGTAGAATGATATTATCGGCTACTTCATCACCAGTTTGGCGAAGTCTGTCCATTAATTCATTAGAAAACGAGCGTGTTGGTTTGATGGGTTTCATTTTTCTGGGGACTTTAGGACTGGAAGATTTCAAGACTTTAGGAATTGGAACTGAAGGAGAATATGATTTCATTATATTAAGCTATTCATTCACAAAGTATAATCCTTCATTGCTAGAAAATCTATATAGTGAACCTACAAATTAAGTAAGTTGTTCAACATACCTTAAAATCTTTAAGTCCAAAATCTTTAAATCCTTAAGTCCTAAAGTCTTAAAGTCCTAAAGTCCCCAGAAAAAATTATCCCCTCCCAACCCACCATTTCATCTCAAATTCCATCTTATCTTTAGAAACCGATTTCTTAGCTATTCGTTTAAAATTATGCCTGATAAACTCTCATCATTCATAGAACAGTTTCAAGAAGGAAATCATCTTGTTTTCGAGAAGATTTACCAAGCCCTTGCGCCAAAAATGTTTGGTGTATGCTTGCGCTATGCTGCGGATAAAGATGAAGCAAAGGACATTTTACAAGAAAGTTTTATCAAGATTTATCATCAACTGAAAAACTTTAGAAACGAAGGTTCTTTTGAAGGTTGGGCAAAACGAGTGGTAGTCAACACCGCTTTAGAATATTTTAGAAGTAAAACCAAATGGAAAAACATTGCTTTTGAAGACAGCGAAGAGGTTTTTGACATAGAAAGTGAAGACGATATTCTTGGTTATTTATCCAATCAAGAAATTTTGCAATTGATTCAAGAATTACCGCCGTCATACAGATTAGTGTTTAACCTCTATGTTTTTGAAGGACTGAAACACCGAGAAATTGCCGAACAATTGGGCATTGGCGAAGGTACTTCTAAATCTAATTTGGCTGATGCCAGAAGAATTTTACAGAAAAAATTATCGGGAGTAACGAAATAAAGAAGACAATGGAAAATAACCAAGAAAATAAATTAGATAGCTTTTTCAGAAAGTCTCTTGAAAATCAAGCTTTCCCTCCACCCGAAAATCTATGGAGTAATATCGCTGCGGAAACCATTGCTAAGGAAAGTATAGGAATAACACCTTTACTTAAATATACTCTTTTATCGTTGGGAATTATCATTACTGCTGGCATTGCTTTATGGTTTTTAACAGATAATGAAGTAGTTGAAAAACATCATCAAGAGATTACTTTGCATGCTAGAGAAATCTATTCAAAACAACAAGTATTAGCTAATCAATCTGGAGAAACAACCATAAAAAACAGTTCAGAAAATGATGTTAAGACTGAAAAAGATGACGTAGAAAATTCAAGAAGTAATTTACTTAATGTTGTTAATCATGTTGAGAAAAAATCTGTCAATGCTACGATTCATAGAAAATCAAAAAACTTATTAAGTATTAATATTCCTACAATTGTTGATACTAGATTGAATAATTCTGTAAATCAAACATCAGTAGCAATGGGCAATAATAATGGAGAAATACTTACTACAGACAATAAGTTAATTAATAACAAGCTGCAAATACTCAGTCACAAAGACCTAGTTTTAAAAGACTTATCATTCAAAAACCATAAAAACCTCATTGGAAAAATTCGCCCAATTCAGTCATTGTCAGATGAAGGAAAAGACGAAAACAAACCTGAAAGTACAGGTTCTAAATTCAGTTTAAAACACCCCATTATTTCCTTTGATTATGGCTCTCTTTGGAATGAATGGACTTTTAAATCTGATAAATCTATGACAGGAACAAACCTATATCCTGAAAAAGGAAAAGGATATAATTTTAAGGCTAATGTTTCTTGGAAGCTCACCAAAAGATCAAGAATGGGCATAAGCTTCAGCTACAATACTTATGATGTGGGTGCCCCGTACGTTTATTTACCTATTTGGAGTAGTTTTTGGACCTCGCCTAAATTAAATTTAACGACCAAAAATGGCACACAATATTATAGTGCAATTTTACCGACAGGTACAGTTAACATTCCCGTTAATAGATTTGGTGGTTTTATTACAAAAGTGCCTAATACTTTAGATACTACAAGGGATGTATTCCTTTCAGAAAATCATACGATGAAGACTTATTCCTTGGCACTTTCCACTCAGAATGATCTTATATCTTTCAAAAGTAAAAAGAAAAAATACCTCAATTTTCAACTTTATACTGTTGCTGATTTTGTTTTTCAAAGACAAACCTCTTATACGTATATTGCCAACGATGCTCGTATGATGCTATCTTCGTCTTTAGCAGTAAATGAAAAAGCAAGAATTGACTACACGAGCAATCATCTTGAAAATGCCTCTGATTTTGTTTTTGGCATTCGTGCTGGACTTGGGATACGCTGGCAATTTGCACCAAAGTTAGGCTTGCATGTAGAAGGTTCAACCCAAAATTCATTCAACACTTGGGTACAAAATCAAGAGCTAAAATCATATATGCGAAGCAATGCACTTAATGTAGGAGTAAATATTGGCTTATAAAATACTAATGAGCTTGTTTCAAATTTTTTCTGGATACTCAAAATTATATTCAGAAAAATTTGGAATACTCTAAGCATCGTAAGGTTCAAAAATGTAATCGGATGGGTCGAATGCAGTTGAAGCTAATACTAATAAAATGGTATTGGGTTTAAAGTTTTGCATGATATGCCAATCTCTCGGTTCAAGAATGAGGCATTTATCAGGAGTATCCAATAAAAACATCTCTTGTTTTTCTCCATTGTGGTTTACAATTTCACAAGAACCTTGAATACAAATAGCGGCTTGCCTTGTTTCATGGTGCCTATGCCCCCCTCTTGATGATTCATCAACACCATATATATAAAACAATCTTTTTACTTCGAATGGAATGATACGGTCTAGAACCGTTAATGAACCTCTGTTATCGTGAAAAGTTTTTAATGTTAAGAGTTCAGCCATTTATTATTGTGTATGTGTTTATCTATTAAATTAAGGATTTCAACATCATGGCTAGTTTTAAATTTTCTAGCAAAAAGATGTTCCGACTTCATTAAACTATCAAAATCTTCAACACCAAGCGTTTTGGGATGTGATCCCCCAGCCGACCAATCTAAATATATTACATGATTATTTGTTATGGCATCTCGATAACAAGAATTCATTAAAATAGTTTGAAAAACAAACTCGTCACAGCCCCAACTATATAGAAAGAAATTTAAAAATTTTCTATTTCCTTCAACTGTTTTTACTACATAATTAGCAGCATCTTGCGTTAAAGTCCAAAACATTGCCTTGCCATAAATAGTAAGTTCTTTAGGTATTTTTCTTGGAGCAAGAAAAATATTAATTAGCCATTCAAGCTTATATTTTCCTCTGAATGTAAAGTTAACTAAATGAAAACGATTTAGTTTTGGAATGTCTTCCTTTACATCCTGTTCAATATTAATGGCTTCGATAAATTGTTTTCCTTGATTAGCTTTCAAAAACGCTAAAATATATTCTAAAGGTTTAATTGGATAATCTCTTGTCCACTCATAAAGTTGATATAATCATACTTTTTTCCTGTTGCTTCAATTTCTTTAATACAACTAAAAGTAGCTTTAACAGTATTATATCCAGCCCATCTTACTTCAACTCGATTTTTGATTAGATAAACATTTTTAATATCATTTAAATATAGGTGAGGCTTTATATCTATTTTTTCATCGACATGAATATAAAAATCTGAGTCTGGATGCCACAGATTCATAATCATTCTTTCAGTCTGCTTTGGGTCAGTATAAGTTAATATTAAGTGAGCTAATTTCATATTTCATATAGGATAATATTTACAATTAGATTATAAAAATAAATAATTATACCCCGTTTACCAATGTTTTTACAGTTAAAAAACAAAGTATTTCCTCACTTGTAAAATATCTATAAACTCAAAAACAAGCGTTTTATCTATCCATCTATTAACCAAGAAGCATCCCTGTTTATTGTTCTATAAGTTTTTAAAGCACCATTGAAAAGCATCAATATGATTAGTTAATCCTATCGTGGAGATTCATTTGTCGGAACAACCAATAAATGCCCAGATGAATGGAGAAAAGATAGTTCCAACTTTCTTTTAGAAAGATTTATTATTTCTTTGAACTTCGATAAATATACGAGAGCATGCCATCAAAGATTTAGCATATTCAACTTTGTAAAAATTAGGGGAGTGATTTCTTGAGGAGAGATAATAAGAAATACCAGAGAAAAATAATAACAAGGAGTAAAATATTGTCAATTTTAGCTTAGACAAATCTAGCAATTTGTCTAAGCTGCTAAAGTTATTCAAATACAATTAATTAAATCTTAAAGCCGATTGTATCTTTTAAAAATGCTTTACTGATTTCTGCTGATTGCAAAGGTGTACGTGTTTTCTCTGGTACGCCATCTAGTTCTACGATTGCCCATTTTTTGTACTTAATCTTTTCGAGATTATCAAAGACCGCTTTCAAATCTACATTTCCTTGTCCTAATTCTACAAATTTATAAGCTTTGGGGTCATTAGGCTTATCTGCCAAAGGACTCTTTACATCTTTAATATGCAATGCTCCAATGATGTCCTTATATTGTAAAACTGCCTTTGCAGGAATACCTCCTCCTTGATGATAATGAGCAACATCCAATAATAATTTTATGTATTTAGGATTCATCGCCTGTACAATTACATCTACTTCTTCGGGGGTTTCTCCTAATTGGTGCATGTGATTATGATACACCGCTTGTACTCCTAAATCAGCCGTTTGTTTTCCAATCTCATTCATAACGAAAGCCAAACGTTTTAACTCATCGGTTGTTGGCAATCTATCTTTCGGACGCACAGAATTAGTTAATTGAATAGCGTTTCCACCCAACGCTTTTACAAAACTTGCATGAGCTACGTGATAATCAATAGTACTTGCTTCTTTAGCAGGGTCAATCTCAACATTTCCACTAGAAAACATCGCTAAAGACAAACCATTAGAAGAGATTATATCTTTCAATTCTTGTACTTTGGTTTTATAGGTATCATAGGCATTGGCTCTTAATTGAACGCCTTTAAAGCCTAATGAAGTAATATCTTTCATAGCATCAAGGTCTTTGCCACCCCAAGTAATGGCAGAATATGCTAATTGAAGATTAGGTACTTTAGCCAGACTTTCAAAAGAAAACAGAGAAGCAGAAGCTAATAAACCTGCTTGATAAAGGAAATCACGACGAGAAATTTCAGACATTTTCTTAGTTATTTTAGGATATGTAATACTTTATGTCAAAAGTATAAAGCAAGTTTAAACTACTGAAATTCTGAGATTAAAAATATGCTTTCACACTCAAAGCTGATTCAAAATCTTTAATGCTCGATTCTTAAATGCTGGAGATTGATATGGTAATTGCTCTTCTAATATAAATTTTAACTCACTTTTAAGTTCAGGATAATGCTTGCTGAGATTGGACAAAACCGTCATTGAAAATGCTTTGATGGCAACCGCTTCTTCATGGTTACTCAAGTATTGAAAGCAAATATCTGCCGCAATTCCATGTAATTCTTCAGGAATTTCAACCGTTTGTAACACTCGAATCGTATTACGTTTAATAGCATCATGCAAATTATCTTGCTTGAGATTCAACAACATTTTTTCAATATAAGGCATTATCAAAAAACTCCAACGGTCAATACAATGCGACATAATATTGGCTGCATGCTGATTTTTTCTGCTATCTCCTTCAAAAAAAACAGTCATTAATTCATCAAATCTTGCTGGATTTCCATCAATCCAATCAATGATTATAGCAAATTTTTCTTTTGAAAATCGTTCTGGAATGGCTTCTTTGACATTCATTTTATAAAAATTTTATCTCTATTCTTCGGTTTAGTTTTCTATTTTCTGCGGAAGTATTTGGTAAAAGTGGCTTGGTTTTCCCATATCCTTCTGATTTCACCATTGCAGGATTTATTCCTTTCTGCACTAAATAATCTCTGACAGATTTGGCTCTTTTCTGAGATAAAATTAAGTTCTCAGCATCCTTTCCTACATCGTCAGTATGCCCCGAAACTTCAATCGGTAAACCTTTATTTTCATTCAGCAAAAGCGTTAATTTATCCAATTCAATCATAGACGCTGGTTGTAACTCCCATTTTCCAGTATCAAAAAAGATATTGTTTAATATTTCTTTGGCATTCTTTTGAATAGGTTCAAGTGAAATATTAAGGATTTTATCCGTTCCGATTTGTTGTGATAAATCTACATTGATACTCTTGAAAAAGTAGCCTTTTTTATTCACAAAAATGGCGTATTCGTTGCCAGCCGTAAGTACGAAAGTATAAATCCCTGTTTGATTATCAGCAGTGAACAAACCTATTTTTTCTTTCTCTTTCAATGATACTAGTTCAATGTTAGCTGATATTTTTTGCTTGGTTTGTGCATCAGTAACAACTCCTTTCAAGAAAAAAGTAGGTTTGAATTTAGCATGTAAACTTTCTGGCAAAGTAATTTCTACAATTTTTGCCCTACGAATTTTATCATCTTGATTTCTTTCCAGAGAATAATAAGCTTTTTTGCTATCTGAACTAATAAATAAGGCAACTTGGTCTTCATGTGTATTCAATGGGAAACCTAAATTTTCTGGAGTACTCCATTTTCCTTGCTGATTTTCAGCAAAAAACAAATCCAATCCACCCATTCCCACATGTCCTTCGGAAGAGAAAAAAAGTGTTTTGCCATTGGCGTGAATAAAAGGCGAAAGATCGTCTTCAACGGTATTGATTGTATTTCCAAGATTGATAGCTTTCGTCCAAGTATTGGTTGAATCTAATTGACTTACCCAAATATCTCGCTTGCCAATACTTCCTCTTCTGTCAGAAACGAAATATAAAGTCCGACCATCAGCAGAAAGTGAAGGCTGAGATTCCCATTCGCCAGAATTAATATTTGTTCCTAAATTTTGTGGTGCCGACCAGTCATTTCCTTCTTTATAAGCAATGAATAAATCGCAACTTCCAAAGCCTCTTCTCCCACCGCAAGAAGTAAAAACCAAAGTTCTACCATCCGCAGAAATCGAAGCCGTTCCTTCATTTTCAAGCGTATTGATTTTATCTGAAATTGAAACAGGAACAGACCAAGTACTGTCTTTGAAAACAGATTGATAAAGATTTTCGTCTTTATCTTGTTGACCCGTAAAAATTAGCGTTTCACGGTCCGCAGAAAGTACGGGGAAATATTGAGAATCAAAACGATTGACAGTTTTGGGCAATTCGACAGGTGTAATTTTTAGCGGATTTTCTAAAGATTTAAGGGCAAACTTACAGCTTTCTAAACGAGCAAAATATCGTTTTTGATTGGAAACTGCAACAGCGGGAAGTCCTTTTTCCAGATAAACTAAAGCCTTTGGGTAATCTCCTTTTTTGAGGTATAATTGTCCTACTTGCTGCGAAGCGATTTCGGTAACAGAGCTTTTTTCTTGGGTATTTACAGCTTTTTCATAATTGAGTATGGCATTGCCAAATTGGCGACTTTGTTCGTACAATTTGGCTAAATGGAAGTAAGGTTCTGCAAATAAATTATCTTTTTCAATGGCTTCTTCAAATTCATTGAAAGCCATTTCAATGTTGCGTTCTTGTAATGCTTTTAAACCTTTTTGGTAAGCCTCAAGAGCTTTTTTATTGGTTGAAGACAGCGCATTTTGAGCTTTTGAATGAGAATTACAAACAAATAAAACGAAGAGTAAAAGAAAGTATCTCATGTCTGAAAAATTTAATAGAGCAAAAGAATTTAAGTAAATGAATAAAAGTTTTTAGGATAAAAACGATTGCTCAAATCTAAATTCATTAGGGTGGGACTTAAGTCCCACCCTAATGAAAAGAAACATTTTGTACACCTAATTATGCGCTATTAACTCATTCGATTACTAAGGAATATCCATAAATTTATGAACTTGTAACGAAATTCTCCACTTCGGATTGTTCTTGATGTACTCAATGATTTGTGGAAGCATTTGTTCCATTCTACTCCATTCAGGTTGAAGGTATAACATACAATCTGGAGAAACCACCGCTGCAAAGCTTTCAGCCCATTCGAAATCTGATTGATTGAAAATGATTACTTTCAATTCATGCGCTTTTGTATAAATATCAGGATTAGGCGATTTGAATTTTTTAGGTGAAAAACAAATCCAATCCCAAGCACCTGTTACTTGTTCACAAACGCCTGATGTTTCTATATTGGTTTCAAAACCAGCTTGATGCAAAGCTTCAGTGAGTTCATCTAAATTGTGCATCAAAGGCTCACCACCTGTGATTACTGCCAAACGTCCTTCGTGAGCAGAAGCCTCCGCCACGATTTGACTAATACTTAATTTTGGATGTGCGTTTATATCCCAAGATTCTTTCACATCGCACCAGTGACAGCCAACATCGCAACCGCCCAAGCGGATAAAGTAAGCGGCTCTACCTTGGTGAAAACCCTCGCCTTGAAGCGTATAAAAGGCTTCCATCGTAGGAAGTGATTGATTGGAAGGAAGAATTTCTATATCGTTTTGCTCTTTTGTCATGCGTGTAATATAAATAAAAATACAAACACAAAATTAGCACATTTCCCTCAGTAAATTGTTGTTGGGGTTTGAAAGCTGTAAAAGGGGGGATTTGAAGGTGCTGAGGATTGATTGTAGATGTATTTAAACTCATGGCATGACTCAGAGTCATGCCATGAGTAACAAACAATTTATCAACTCTTCTACTTGTCTTTCTGAACTAGTAGAAAAGCAGTAATTCGTAATACTTTATTCGGTTAAAAACAGAATTCATTTTAGGTACAAGTGACGCTACGGTTAAATCTGTCCTTTATAATTTGGGTCAAAATCTACCATCCATTCAATTCCGTATTTGTCTCTAAACATCCCAAAATATGACCCCCAAGGACTGTCGGCAATAGGCATTTCAATTTGTCCGCCTTCTGAAAGTCCGTTAAATAATTTGTCGGCTTCTTCTTTGCTTTCTGCACTGATTGAAATTTTACTTCTGTGTTCATTTTCGTTTGTTTTTCCCATAATTTCGGGGACATCATTAGCCATTAGAACGTTGTTGCCAATCGGTAAAGCAATGTGCATTATTTTGTTTGCTTCATTTTCTGAGACTGTAAATTCAGGACCAGCAAGGTCTTTGAAACGCACAATCGTTGCGAATTCTCCACCAAATACAGATTTGTAAAAATTAAATGCTTCTTCGGCATTTCCGTTAAAGTTAATGTGAGGATTGATGAGTGCCATAGTTTTTTAGTTTAAATTCTTTATACACAAACCTAAGCTTTAACAGTAAATAAACAAGGTCTAAAAGCGACAAAATAGGGGTTCTTTGTGCCAATATCTACAATTAGTCGCAGGTTCTCTCCTACGACTCAAATTAAAAAGAACATCCGATGATTCTATTGAAACTATTTTTTTCTTCGATGAAGAAAATTATCTCTTTTTGTGATAGAAATATAGTCTTTTAGTGTGTTGCTTAGGCAGGTGTTGGTGGTGAACAAAGACTAACAACGGCGAATTCTCATCTGATATATGTCACTTGAATTTAGCGTTATGCCATTTCAATCTTGATATATGATACTTACATTTAGTGTTATGCCATTTTAATCTTTATAATTGTCACTTACATTTAGTATTATGCCATTTCAATCTTGATATATGGCATTTTAATCTTTATACATGGCTCTTGCATTTAGCGTCATGCCATTTTAATCGTTATAAATGACATGACTTAGAGTAATATTAGTAATAAAATCATTGCTTCAAAATGTCATAGTTAGGGAAACAAAAACGCTTGATAAGAATAATCCTACCAAGCGTTTTGTTAATCTTCGGCTTTTTCACGTCCGTCTGCCATTCTTACGATTTTTGGCGAGAATTTCGCTAATACTTTTACCAATTCTTCTTGCGAAGCCATTACTTTATTGATGTCCTTGTAGGCTTGTGGTGCTTCGTCCAAATCTGCACCAATCAACTGTACGCCTGCTTTGTCAAGGGCATCTTTTAAATCATTCTTGGTAATCATTCCAAAAGCTTTGGTTCTCGACATCTTCCGTCCTGCTCCGTGCGAAGCTGAATTAATACCCTCATCAATCCCTTTTCCACGAATCACAAAACCTGGCTGAGTCATTGAAGCAGGAATAATACCTAAGTCATTTGCTCCTGCTGGTGTTGCTCCTTTTCTATGCACCATAATTTCTGTTCCATCTGCCAATTGTTCTTTCCAAGCAAAATTATGGTGATTTTCAATGCGTTTCAAAGGATTTTGATTCATCGCTCTGGCAATTTTATTGTGAATTTCGTGGTGATTCGCCGAGGCATAGTCACCTGCTAAATTCATTGCCAACCAGTATTCTTGTCCTTCGTCGGTATTCATATCCAACCAAGCCAAATGTTTGGCTTCTTTTGGTAAGCGAGTTTTGTTCATGGCAATTTTTGAATAATGATTCGCAATATTGCCTCCCAAACCCCTTGAACCAGAATGTGAAAGTAAAGTTAAGTATGAACCTTTAGGCAAATTCATTAAATCGTCTTCTGCTAAAATCTCTAAAACGCCCCATTCCACAAAATGATTTCCTGTTCCAGAAGTACCCAATTGTCTGTAAGCTTTGTCTTTCAAATCACGGGTAATTTTAATCGCTCCCCATTCCGAACGATCGAATAATGAATCATCAAATTTCTTTCCTGATTCTGCTCCTATTCCGAAAAATGTGTTTTCTATCAGTACTTTTTTTAACAATTTATCTTCTTTTTGAATCATATTGACTGGCAAATCGAAGATACTCATGCACATTCTGCAAGCAATATCCACGCCGACAGCATAAGGAATAATGGTGTTGGCAGTAGTCGCCAATACGCCACCAATCGGCAAACCATAACCTTGATGAGCATCGGGCATCAACGCTCCTGCTACCGAAATTGGTAATTTCATGGCAGTTTGCATTTGGTCTAAAGCTCCTTGTTCGATTTGATTCGCTCCGTAAATTTTATAGGTTAACGCTTCTTCCCGTAAATCTACATCAACATTTGCTTGGCGACCTATTTTGGTCAATTCAAACTTAGGTTTAGCATTCTCTGCTTCGATTAATGATTTACCATAATCACTCAATATGATTTCTTGACCTATTTCCTTTAGATGCTTGGTATAAAGTGCTAGATTAGTCAGTTTATTTTTAGAAAACGAAAACTTCTTGGGTGATTCTATCATTTGGGCAAACATCAATAGCACTTGTACTTTTGGATATACACCATTACTTATTAAGCCGCCAGCAACTCTTGAAAACTTAGCTAAAGCTTCCTCTGATTGTACGCCCAAGGCTTGTAAATCTTCTTGGACGATTTTTTCTTCTGTTAAAATGTTCATTGTGTTATTTACTTTTCAATAAGTGATTTTAAAATTTTCATACGAGTTTTATCATTAAAAGAATAATATACACTTCTCTTTTGATGACACTACAAAGTTGCAAGCCCACAACGCAGTCTTTTTGCGTAGCAAAAATTATTTTCTATTTTTAGTAAAATATTTCAAAAAAACTCATCACTCATAATTCACAACTCAAAGTTATGCCTGCTAATAGAAATGCCTTAATTCGCTATAAAACCATTGATACTTGTTTGCAGAACCGTCACAGAAAATGGACTTTGGAAGACTTGATAGAAAGTGTTTCGGAGGCTCTTTATGAGTATGAAGGAATCCGTAAAGGAATCAGCAAAAGAAGTATTCAGGCTGATATACAAATGATGAGAAGTGAAAAATTGGGTTATGAAGCACCGATTATTGTTATCGACAAAAAATTTTATACTTACGAAGACCCCAATTTTAGTATCACAAAAACGCCTTTGACCGGTGCAGATGTTTCCAGAATGAACGAAGCACTTGACATGTTGAAGCAATTCAAAGGTTTTTCACACTTCAACCAACTCAGTGAAGTAGTCAATAAGCTTGAAGAACATATTTATAGTAATAAAGAAAAAAGAGCATCGGTAATTGACTTTGAGAAGAATGAAAATTTGCGAGGGCTTAGTTACTTAGATACCATTTATCAAGCTATCCTTCAGAAAAAAGCAGTATGTATCAATTACAAATCATTTAAAGCGAGAGATGCTAACCAATTTCATTTTCATGTATGGTGGCTGAAGGAATATAAAAATAGATGGTTTGCAGTAGGTGTTAAACACTCTAAAGACACTATTAGCAATTTGGCCCTTGATAGAATCTTGGATTTACAAGTTGACGCACAACTTCCTTATATCGAAAACTTAAGATATAGCCCTGAGTTGTATTATTATCATGTAATTGGTGCAACGGTTAGTAATAATATTAGAAACAGTAGAGTACGTATTCAGGTATCGAATCTTCATGCTCCTTATGTAGAAACAAAACCACTTCATCATTCACAGCAAGTAATTGAAAGGAATCATAAAGGAATAATTATCGAAATAAAAGTACAGCTCAACTTTGAACTTGAAAGGGAAATTCTAGGCTTTGGAGATGGAATGGAAGTATTGGAGCCTAGACTCTTAAGAGAAAAAATTCAGAAGAGATTAGGTTTGGCAAATGAACAATATAAGTAAGGATTCATTGCTTATATTGTTCATTTACCAAACCTATGAAAGTTTGATTTTTGTAAAAAGAGTATTCTTATTGACTTCAAATAGAATAAAATCATATACTTATATTATACCCAAATGCGAGCTTAGCACGCTTCTACATTATCTTCAACATAAAATAATCTCTCGAAGTACTGCATTATGGATTTTCAATACTTGTCCAAATTTGGTAATATCTTGCATTTCCACTTCTTTGTAGTGGCTACCTGAACTATTTATTACATTTAACGCAAACCCTAAGGCAATATACATTTGGTTATGCTTCCACTGCACAAAAGCATTCTGTTCTATATTTTTTGATATTTGTTGATGTAGAAAATATTCTTTACTCTGTATTATGTAGTCTCTATATTCACCCAATGTATAATCTTCCCAAAGAAAAAAAGCAATACCCTGTGTATATCTAATAAGATAATCTTCGGTAACAGAGTGTTTTATGCCATTTCACTTAGGCGTTATGGTACTTGTATTTAGCATTAAGGGACTTTACTCTTGACAATCGTTACTCATGGCATGACTTAGAGTCATGCCATGAGTGATTTTGTGCGAATACGCTATCAAGCAATAGGTCTAGCTTCTATGATTAGAAAGTAGCCTGTACGTTCTTTGATGAACCATTTTCCATTTTGACGCACATATTTGTCATCATATTTAACACTGTAATCTGTCAAAACATCTTTCCCTTCAACTTCTCTTACCATTTTTAATTGTGAAAAAGAAACACCTGTTGCTGTCTCTCCATCAATTTTCACGGTGTGCTGTCCATTCATGGTAAAATAGGTTTTTACCAGAGAAGCGTGTCCATTAAATTCTTTTTCCAAGCTTTCTGTTCCAGAAACATTTGCTGCTAAAAAGTCGCCCATGTAAGCTTTGTAAATAACATCGGGAGTAAATAAACCCATTTGTTCTGAAATTTTCTTTTCGTCACCTAAGTAGGCATAAGCGTCTATTAAGTCACGTAATTCCTCTTTGATTTTTAAAGTTTCTAGTGTCATGATTTTGTTGTTTTAATAATTATGCACCAAAAGTAGAGTACATTTGCTTACAATTTATTAGCGATTACCTAAAGGTTAGCTGCTATTATTTTAATAACCAAAGAAGATTACAATGAAAGAACAGGTTGAAAAAACAGAAAATAGCAAGGAGTTTTCAGAAGAATGTAACAGAGTATTAGCAGCAGTTAGTGATGCCTTATATTCTATTGGCGGAAAATGGAAATTGATGATAATCATCTCGATAGCGAGAGGAAACCATAGATTTACCGAACTTCAACGACAAGTAAAAGGTATTTCTGCCAGAGTATTATCAAGCGAATTAAAAGACCTTGAATTGAATGGATTTATCATCAGAAAAGTAACTGCTGGGTATCCCGTTACTATTGAGTATGAGCTATTACCTTACAGTCAAACCCTTGAAGAGGTAGTTGGAGCAATGACCAGATGGGGAATGCAACATCGTGAAAGAATTAAAATGGAAGGTTCAGCAGGTAAAGCTCAACAAAGTAAGTAAACTACAAAATTTCGTATTGTTGGTAAAAAAACACCAACAATGGCATAATGGTTAGGGCTTGACGAAGGTGGAGCATTTGAAATACGTCAGCTCCACTTTTGCCAAACCCCTGTTTAGCCGTATGTGACTTTTCTATCATCGCAAGTGCTTTGGTCTAAGATTTTGCGCTGCACTTTCTACAACTTCGTTTATGCGCTTTTGTCGAGTTTCTTGTCTTTTGGCAAGGGCTATCCAGCTTAATATTATTTTTCTTGTCGATTTACTCAAACTCAGAAAGAAAGCCTTTGAACCCTTGTGATTATTGAACGCATTGTCTAAATCATTCGGTATTATCAGCTCTTCTACCTCATCTAAAATTGTCCAAGAATCGTTTCGTTTTGCGATTTCAATGCTTTCATAACCCGCTTTTGTCATTAGTTCGTTTTCAATGAGTTGTTGAACTTTTTCTTTATTGACTTTTGACCAATTGCTTTTAGGTTTACGCTTGCTAAAAAACTGCATATATGAAAATTCGTCAATCGTTTTTTTTGTGCTGTCAATCCAACCAAAGCAAAGTGCTTCATCAACGGCTTCACTCCAACTTATTGAAGGAAGATTTGACTTTTTCGTATAATAAACAAGCCAAACAGATTGTTTGGAGTGATGATTCTCTTCCAACCATTGTCTCCAATCTATTCGACTTTCAGGACAATATGTTTCTACGTCCTTATTAAGCATTTTCTTGTTCTAACCATTTTAATATTGATTGGGTCGTTTCTTCTGGCTTTTCTTGTTGAATCCAATGACCACAATCTAAACTAACAATATCCAAATTTGGAACAATGTTTTTTAGGTTTTCAGACTTTGGAATCGTATCCCGTTCACCATATATCATAAGAGTCGGTTGATGAATGATTGGGGTTACATTTGCCATTAAATGCCAGTTTCTATCAAGGTTTCTATACCAATTTATGCTTCCTGTAAATCCTGATGATTCGAAGGCAGAAACAAATACTGAAAGTTCGTTATCTTCCATTAAAGGCTCTCCTAGTGGTTTTTCTGCTCTTGCAAAATTAATCATTAGCATTCCTGGCTCTGGTGGTGTGGGAGGTATGTTCTTGCGGAATATGTTACGGAGGAATTGGGATGCGTTTTCATTCATTATAGCATCTGCTACTCCTGATTGCCGATTGAAGTGAACAAAGTAGAAGTCTCCTCCAAAAATTGCTTCCATAAACTCAATCCATGGCCTTTCGCCACGCTCTTGATAAGGTAAAGCTAAGTTTATTATTTTATTTACCCGCTTAGGATGCAATAGTGCCAGACTCCAAACAACATTGGCTCCCCAATCGTGACCAACAAAAGTGGCATCTTCATATCCAAAGTAATCGAGTAGTGCGACTAGGTCACCTGTCAAATGTGCAATGTCGTATTCGGTTACTTCGGTCGGACTGGATGAGTTACCATAACCTCTCTGGTTTGGAATGATGACATGATAGCCAGCTGCAACAAGAGCGGGCACCTGATAACGCCAAGAAAAAGCATGTTCTGGAAAACCGTGACAGAGTACAATAGGTTTGCCTGCATTTTGTTTGCCTGCTACAAAGACTTCTAGCTCCACACCGTTAACTGAAATAAGAGTGGGTTTGGGAAAATTGGTAGAATTAAGCATTGAATTAATTTCGTTTGTCATTTTTATTCTTTTAAAGATTAATAATGAAGCAAACTTATACCTGTCAATTGACAGCCTTATGTCAGGGGTCAAGAATAGTTATCAAAATATTCTTGCAAGGTCATTTTGTGTGGTTCAAATTTATCTGTAAGAATTTCTAATTTATTTATTCTGTCCAAACGAAAAAAACGAAATTCTCTTCTCAATCTACAATAGGCAACCAACAACCAATTTTCGGTGCTTAACAACGCAAATGCTTCAATGTACCGGGTTGTGGTTTTATTTTGTTCGTTGGTGTATTCAATTTTTGTAAGCCGAAAATTTGTCAAAGCAAATTGTAGGTCAGATAAATGACTACTGTTTCTTTCTTGATTGTTATTTTGGTCAAATCGTGTTCTTTCTGAAAGTAAGTTCGTTTTGTCTTGTAAGTTATATTTCAAGACTGATTTTACTTTTTCAATGGCTTCTGTGTAATTTTTAATGAATGAAGTGTCTTTGTTTTTGAGAACCAATTGTTCAGCAGTAATTAACGCATTTGCCTGAGCCTCTGTGAACATTACAGGCGGAACTCTGTAACCTTCCATTAGCGAATAACCTTTTCCGTCTTCCGTAACGATTGGAACGCCTGCTTGTTCTAAAGCTCTAATGTCCCGATAAATGGTTCTGATACTTACATTAAATTTTTCTGCAAGTGTTGTTGCCGTCAAAAGACGTTTTGTTTGCAACTGTGTTATTATTGCAGTGAGGCGTGAAAGTCGTTTAGTATCATTACCGTTCATTTTTTTCTTGCAGTTGATGTTTGGGTACAAACTGGTCTTAGAATTTTCTACGACTAGTTTGAGAAATGATTTTGATAATTGGTTCATTGCTTACGCACGTGTTGTTGGTGAACAAACACCAACAACGGCGGGAATAACCCTACGGCTAGTTTAATGCTTTTTTTACTCCTCGTCGCCAATTTCTTTTTTTAGAAAAAACTTTCTTGTTCTCAAGTCAAAATAATGGTGAAAGTCAAATGTCCAATCTGTTTCTGGCTCACTAATTACTCCAAAAAATTCTATTTTGTCTTTTTCCAATTTTCTAAACCAATAACTATGAAAAATTGCTATCCTCATAAATCCTTTGTCTCCATACTTCGAAAATTGTTCCTTTCTGAAAACTGTGTCTAAAAGTGTTTTTGAATTTTGTTTTATTGTCAATGATATTTTTGCGTCTCGATACTTATCAATTTGCTTTTTCCCATTTTCTTCATATTCATGTAAGACGTAGCTGTCAAGGTATGCACGTATGATTGTAATTTGTAATTGTTTGTCAGCTATTAATGTGTCGAATTTTTCAGTTGCTTTAGTCTCTGGAAATAATCGCCCTGATTTGATATATGCCAAAGAAACAGTTGAACTATCTACTCTCTTAGCTTCTATAGTTTTTTTGTCTGTCCTTGAATTACAAGAAAAATGTAAAAGGGTCAGAATTGACATTAGTATGCAGTTTTTCATTTGTTCTATCTGTATAAAGTCGCCCATAATTCCCCAAATCAGTCTTAGGATTTTCTTAAAACCTACAACAAGGTTGAAGTATGGCTTTGATTATTAGTGCGTTGCTTAAATGGTATGCAACATTATTTACTCCCTACTCTTGATTTTATAAATTCTACCTGCTCTTCTGTCAATTTTGTCTTATCAATGAAATTGCCAAACTTTTTGCTGTGATATAAAATCAAAAACTTACCTAACTCTTTTTGCTTAATAATATGTGACCACAAAAAATCGCTATTAAATGTCAGCCCTTTAACAGCAACTCCTCGGTCGCTAAAAGTGTATGTGATGTCATCTTGGAAAGTTGGATTTGATGTAAACTGTCTAATGGAAATTAAAACAATTACTGATGGAGCTAACAAAAGAAATGTTCCAATAACAATATCATATATCGGCGTATCAGTGTAATAATTTATGACTTTAAGATAGTCAAGCAATACCGTTGTTAGCAAATAAAGTCCAAGCAAAGTTGCAAAGATAAATACTGGCTTTTTGTAAAGTCCGAGATACATTACTCTTGTATACTCTTTTGTTGTCAAACGTGTTTTGATTGTAAAGTCTTCCATAGGAATTGAAGGGTTTCGCTAAATTTTGTAGTACTTTTTGTATTATTCCTGAATTAATCTTAGGATATGGTTTTGATAATTAGTGTGTTGCTTACGCATGTGTTGTTGGTGAACAAACACCAACAACGGCAAAAAAAACTAAAACAAAGAAGAGCGTCACGCTAGAAAGGGCTTATTGATAATATTAAAATGTTTCAATAAGCCCCTTCTAGCGTGATGCTCTTACATTTTGGGGCATAGGAAACAACATACGACTAGTTTGAGCTACTGCCTTCATTTGTCTTGCCTATACTTTCATTTTTTATCTGCGTATGTCCCCAATCGTTTAAATGTTCTAAAAATGGAATTAACTGTCTTGCTGTAACAGTTAAAGAATATTCTACTTTTGGGGGTACTTCGTAATACATTTTACGGATTATCAACTGGTCACTTTCAAGTTCCCGTAAAGCTTGAGTAAGCATCTTTGTGCTAACGTCAGGTAAAATCCTCCCCAATTCTCCAAAGCGTAATTCGGTGTTTCCTAAATTCCATATAATTCTAGCTTTATACTTTCCGCCAATGCGCTTAAAAGCATATTCAACACCACATCGTGAACATTGTTGGTTGATTTCTGTCTTTTTTTTCATTTTTATTGGTTTTTAAAATACTGATAATGAATAATACTTACTTTTTAGTAGGTAAACTACAAATAAGTAGCTACTTGCCAAAGTTAAAGTATCATTCTAATATTGCAAACTCAAACGAGAGTTTAATAAAAATTAAAGAAAACAAAATGGAAACAATTAAAAATAAAGTAGCTTTTGTAACGGGCGGAAGTCGTGGAATTGGACAAGCAATAGTTCGTAAGTTAGTGTCAGAAGGTGTAAATGTTGCCTTTACCTACACTAATTCGGAAGAAACAGCCAATCAATTAGCAACTGAACTATCAACAAAAGAAACTAAGGTGATAGCAATCAAAGCTGATAGCGGCAACACAGATTCTATTATCTCTGCAATAAAAGTAGCAAATGATATTTTAGGAAATTTTGATATTTTAGTTAATAATGCCGGCATAGCTGCCAACGCAATGTTGCCTGACGTAGCAATTGCCGATTTCGACAGAATGGTGGCGGTTAATATCAAAGGTGTCTTTGTGGCAACGCAAGCAGTCGTAGCTTTAATGAACGACAATGGTAGAATTATCAATATTGGAAGTGTAGCTGCTGAAAGGTCAGTATTTCCTACTGGTTCTGTATATGCCATGACAAAAGCTGCCGTTGCTGGTTTAACAAGGGGTATCGCTCGTGATTTAGCACCAAGAGGGATAACTGTAAATAATGTGCAACCCGGTCCTATTGAAACGGATATGAATCCTGCGGATTCTCCTTTTGCAGATATTATTAGAGGCTATGTGGCTCTTGGACGTTATGGAAGTACAAGTGATATTGCTGAACTTGTTGCATTTCTGGCAAGTCCTTCTGCTAAATTCATTACTGGTACAAGTATCAATATTGATGGTGGACTTGTAAGTTAAAGAAATATCCACATTCCCATCTTCCTTGATACAATTTATAAAAGTAGAATCTCATTATAAACGAATCAATAATCAAATTAAAACAAAATGAACGACAAGGATATAGTAAAAGAAACAGTAAGCAATTACTTTAAGTATCTGTATGAAACGAATACAGATGCTATTATGAATCTATACAGCGAAAATGCTGTATTAATGCCTGCTGACCTGCCCACTGCCACAGGAAAGGGCGAGCTACTACCTGCATATCAACAAACATTCGGCGCAATTAAATTTGTAAGTGCAACTACGGATTACGATGAAATATCCGTTTATGAGGATATGGCAATAGTTCGTACCACCTCAGATGTAAACCTTTTTCTGATAAATGAGAAACTGGATGTAAAAAGTAAAATGCGGGAATTTTTTATCCTGAATAAAGAAAACGAGGAGTGGAAAATATCAAGATATATGTTTAATCGAGGGCTATGATGCTGATTTTTGGACCGTTAAGGCGGTGAAATATTTTGTTCCCACAGCGTTATCCCAAACTAATCTTATAATTTCCAAAAAACTAAAACAAGAAAGAGCGTCACGCTCGAAAGGGCTTATTGATAATTGCGAGCCTGACGCTCTTTAACATTTTAAGTCGTAGAAAACAGCCTACGAGCAGTTTTATGTCTTAGATTTTATATCCTCTATATTTCGGTCGATTTGATTTCTACAATAATTTGCTTTGTCATTTAAGTTCATTTTGTCGGCAACGTCTGCAAGACCAAGCCAAAAGTCTTCTGCAAAATAATGTCCTGTTTCGTCTGCAAGTTCGATTAAGCTGTCAAGTGAAAGTTCCCATTCTCTATGCTCTAAAAATTCTACACAGTCAGTGAATTGTCTATGTTTCTTATAAAATTCAGGTATATAGTCAAACAAAAGTCTTATGGTCTGCTCAGGAGAGAAGTCGGTTTTTGATTGTTGTTTTATGAAGTTGAATAGTTTCACTTTCTGTCTTTTATAGTTGTCACTAACTCGCTAACAAGCGAAAGTTTTGTAGTCCTTTTTGTATTATTCCAAACTAGCCTAAGAATATGGTTTTGATAATTGGTGCGTTGCTTACGCTCGTGTTGTTGGTGAACAAACACCAACACGGCAAAAAAGGCAAAAAACTATTACTATTTGATTTTATTGCCCATTAGTTTCACTTCGTTTTTTAATTACTTCTAAAATCATTTCGTTAAAGTCATCAAGAATGAAGTCCACCCAAAGTTTACTATAAAAATTCAAGTTTGTCGTTACTCTATAGGTGCAAGATAATGTTACCAAACTTTTTGACTGTCCAATTTGTTCAATCTTGTAACTACCCTCCAATACATCAAAATACCTTCCCCCAATCATAACGTGTTCGTCAAGAGTTGTCGGTGGTACTGAATTAGGGTCAACATTTATATTGTAACTAAATCCAACTCCACTGTCCCAAGATTTAATTTTCTCTTCAAATTTGATACCTTTTTCCCACGTTATGTTTCGTACTCCACCAATTTGTTCTTTGTCAAGCTGTCCGTTTAGTGGTTTAGGTATTCCAATTAGATGAACAAAATGTGTTTTAATTTCATTAGATTGAATATTCTTGACATTTTTCAAGTTCTCCCACACCTTTGGTCTGTCAGCATTAATTTCAATACTCGTAGTCACAGTATGAATTTGGTTTGTCGGTTGAATATTTGTTTCAATTAGAAGAAAAAGAAGCGGGATTGCTAATGAAATATAAAGCTTTGTCCCTTTGCCTTCATTTTTTAGCCTGACGAGTCTGTATATAAATGCACCAAGTGTCCCAAGTGCTAAAAATGGAGCTACAATTACTGTAAGGCAAATCATACCTTCAAAGCCAAATGCCCATGCCAAAAAGAAAAATGTCAGCGTAATGCCCCAAGGTAAAATTAAATAGGTCTTGTAGGATTGTAGTTGTTCTTTAGTTGAAAATAAAACTGGAATCACACCAAGAATTAAAGGCAAAACAAAAATATAAGTAATAGAAACATTTTCGTGATAATGTGTCACAAGAAGCATTACCAAAAACGCATATATAACTCCTGCTGTCAGTCCGAATAATAATGTTTGAAATCTTGATTTTTCCATTTCTGTTGTCTATTTCACGTCGTTCGGTAAAATTGCCACTATCTCGCTAATAAGCGCAAGTTTTATAGTACTTTTTGTAATACTTCGGAATTATTCTTAGAATATGGTTTTGATAATTAGTGCGTTGCTTACGAAAAGCCGTTATTTAGAGCGTTCCGCCGTCGGGCCAGTTTTTCCAGTTTGTATTGGGTTCATGTGTCGGCTTGTAATGGTAGATGTTACCAGTTTCTAATACCTTGGCAATTTGTTTAAACGTTTCATTATTGCTTGGTAATTCATCATTCACTACATCTGGATGAAACCAATTGTGTAGCTCCATAATTTTGGGGAGATTATTTGGAATTCTCTCCCGTATTTCAATTTCCGTCGCAACAAGTTTATCGTGATGTAATGCATTTAGTAACCGAAGAAATTCAAATGCATTAATCCGTTGAGCATCTTGAATTTCAATTCCAGCATCTTTATATAATTGTCTGTTATGATAGAGTGGAAGAATTTGCTCTCGAAGAGTGAAAGTTGTACAGTCTTGATTTAAGTAAAAATCATCCTCATTGTCAAAAGTGTTGCAATTATTTGCATCATCAGTAAGGTAAATGAAGTTCTCATTACGGATGCCAGGTTCATAAGGAAGGCAATTTCCGTAAATGTGTAAACAGTTCGACATTCCGTTATGTCCGCCACCTCGATAATTAAACCCTATTACCTCAATGACAATTGCCCAACGCCTATCATCTCTGTAAACGGTTAATTTTGTACCCGCTGGATACACATATCCATTATCTAACATTGGAAATGTGTATTCAGAATTACACATGTCAAGTTGGGCTAATATTTCGTCTGCTTGAATCATTAGAGTTTTCAATTAGCTTACTTGTAACTCTCAAATAAGCCAAAGGTTTGTAGGACTTTTTGTATTATTCTCAAACTAGCTTTAGAATATGGTTATGATAATTAGTGTGTTGCCTACTCACATGTTGTTGGTGAACAAACACCAACAACGGCGAAAAGTCTATTCGTCAGAACCTACATACTTCCCTTTGCTAATCGTCTTTACCATTTCATCACTGAAATCATTATATACATTAATAGGTTTCGCAATATTTTTTGAGATGCTTACAAGTTTGTCAATATTAAAATTGGCTACCAATAGAATTTGTTTTTTTACTCTTTGTCTGTCCTTCTTATTTCTTATGCTAAGATTAAGTCTTATCCATAGTTCTTCATACTTAACAAGCAAGTTATACAAATACATAAATGGAAGAAAGGTAATTGAAAGAAACACTGGTAATAAAAAACTTTTTAGGTTGTCAATTGTGAAAAGTTGGCTATGCTTTTCAAAAGTCTTGTACAGTGAAAAAGTAAATATTGCAATTCCAAAAGCTGTCAAAACATATTTAAAGAGTTTTTCAACTTGTTTATGTTCAGATTTAAAAGATGCTGCTGCTTGCATCATTGCTGAAAAAACTAAAATGGGAACAAATATCAATTCCGTTGTCAAACTAAATGTAAAAAAATTTACGATGAACTCTATTATAATTGTCCATTTTATCGTGTCAAGCAATACAATTTTAAAATACTTGCTATCATATACTTTGTTCACATTCATTAAGGAAATGAATCCAAAACTCAAAGCCCAAATAACGGTATCTTTAAGGAATGAAATGTCCCAAAATCCAAATTTGTGTAAAAGAAAAATCCATAAAACTGTGTATGCAAAAAATGTTAGTATGGATACCAATATTTTCCAAGCAAATAATGCTTTAATAATTCCAACAAATGATTGTCGTATGCTTTTGCTGAACATACAAGCTGTAAGTGCAATTAATATCCAAATTGCCAAAGCTGTTTCTCTGTTAGATAGACTGTCAAATATTTTGTCCATTTATTATGTAAGTAAAAGTTGTCGGATTGTAGGGTCGTCAATATGGTAGAACACAGCTCACAAGTATGCGAAAGTTTTGTCGTACTTCTTAAATTGCTCGCACCTAATTTCTACTTTTCTAAAGTACCACTTTATTTTTTCTCCACAAACCCTTCTCAATTTTTTATCAAATAGCTTTTAAAGCCTAATTAATCGCTTATTTTCTCCTGTTTCTTTTGAAAAAATTTACCGTATAATAAAAATACGCTTGTTGTTGTCGGTTCTATTTTAAAAAATTATTAATTTTAATTAGCTGAGAGATAGGCAGATGAATGCTTTTATAGAACTCTAAGCTGATTGCTCTAAGCTACCTTATTATTGATTTCTCACTTTTCCAAAATTCAAAAAAATGGCTACAACATCAGAAACAGGTCACGCTGTAAACGTGAAAAACTTCTTTAACCTCGTTAATTTCTGCAAAGGTTTCGGCACCCAATACCAGCCTAGCAAAGTTTCTATCCAAATTCCTGCTTTAGAAAACACCTACCAGCAAGCGAAGGAGGTAATCGACGAAATTATTAGGCAAACCACCGCCTACAATATCGTTATCAATGAAAGAGCTTTGTTGTTTAAGGATAACAGAACCTTATCGACTCGACTGATTAATGCTTTTGAAATGACCGATGCCCCCGATGCTACTAAGAAGGATGTAAAAGGCTTTAATCGAAAATTGCAAGGGAAAAGAGCCAGTGCTGTTAAAGAAACAAACAGTACGGTTGAGGGTTTGAATGCCGAAGCACCTAAAACCATTTCATCTTCACAAACATCTTTTAACCAACAAGTTGAGCATTTAAAAGCCTTAGTTACTGTCTTAGAAAGTGAGCCAAGTTATGTGCCTAATGAAGTGGATTTAAAGGTAAGTACCCTCAAAAATTTAATTAGCCAACAAGATAGTGCCAATGAACAGGTTGCGATTGTTTACACGGCACTTAGCAATGCAAGACTGAAGAGAGATAGGGTTTTGTATGGGGAAGAAACGGGTTTATATAATATCAGTTTGGATATTAAGAAATATGTAAAAGCAGTCTTCGGAGCAAGTAGTCCTGAATATAAACAAGTAACTGGAGTAAGTATTACAGGTGTCAAGAAAAAATAGGTAGCTTCTAATCCTTAGGATGTTGGGAGTAATTCGAGAGATTAAGCAACTCGCCTGAGGGATTTTGCTTCCCGACTGAGAGATTTTGCTTCCCGACTGAGGGATTTTGCTTCCCGACTGGGAGATTTTGCTTCCCGACTGAGAGATTTTGCTTCCCGACTGAGGGATTTCGCTTCCCGACTGAGGGATTTTGCTTCCCGACTGAGGGATTTTGCTTCCCGACTGAGGGATTTTGCTTCCCGACTGAGGGATTTTGCTTCCCGACTGAGGGATTTTGCTTCCCGACT